>NZ_AYSV01000100.1 GCF_000506865.1 Pelistega indica | reverse complement strand
TCAGTYAGTATTTCTTGTATACCTTTACTAAAAAATGAACCTCCATTCCGAAGAATAGAGGTCAGGGCAAAACAGTCGTAAAGATAAATTATTTATGACGTTTTAATTGATTTAAATCACGCACAGCACCACGGTCAGCTGATGTAGCCATCGCAGCATAAGCTTGCAATGCTTGTGATACGTAGCGCTCACGATTAGCAGGCTGCCATGCTTTATTCACCCTTAGCCTGCATATCAGCACGGCGCTTGGCTAGCTCCTCCTCAGAAATCGCTAAATGAATCGTGCGATTGGGAATATCAATCTGGATCTCATCGCCATCTTGAACAAGCGCAATATTTCCACCCTCTGCTGCCTCTGGTGACGCATGACCAATCACAAGACCAGAAGATCCGCCTGAGAATCGACCATCTGTTAATAGTGCAGCTTTGGCACCCAAGCCTTTGGATTTTAAATAAGAGGTTGGGTAAAGCATCTCTTGCATACCAGGACCACCCTTAGGCCCCTCGTAGCGAATAATCACCACATCGCCTTCTTTAACCTTGTCACCTAGGATTCCTGCTGTTGCATCTTCTTGACTTTCAAATACAACAGCCTTACCTGTGAATGTTAAAATACTTTCATCAACACCTGCTGTTTTAACAATACAGCCATTGGTCGCCAAATTACCATAAAGAACAGCTAGACCACCGTCTTTAGAATAAGCATGCTCAATATCTCTGATACAGCCTGTTGCACGATCCAAATCATTTTCTGAATAAAAGCGATTTTGGCTAAACGCAGTTTGTGTACGTACGCCACCAGGTGCCGCACGGTAAAATGCTAATGTTTCTGGTTTTGTATGAGGAGAGTTAATATCCCAAGCTTCAATCGCTTTAGCCAATGTACCACTATGGATATTACCCACTTCGGTATGTAATAGCCCACCTCTGTTTAACTCAGCAAGGATACCTAAAATACCTCCTGCACGGTGTACATCCTCGATATGATATTTATTGGTCGCTGGCGCTACTTTAGACAAACAAGGAACCCGACGAGAGATGGTATCAATGTCTTTCATGGTAAAGTCCACACCAGCTTCTTGCGCAGCCGCTAATAAGTGCAATACTGTATTCGTTGAGCCACCCATTGACACATCTAATACCATCGCATTTTCAAAGGCTTTCTTAGAGGCAATACTACGAGGCAATACACTCTCATCACCTTGCTCATAATAGCGTTTAGTTAATTCAACAATTAAAGAACCAGCTTGTTCAAATAATGCTTTTCGACTCTCATGTGTCGCCACAATCGTACCATTTCCCGGTAACGATAGGCCTAATGCTTCTGTTAAGCAGTTCATTGAGTTTGCTGTAAACATACCAGAACAAGAACCACACGTTGGGCAAGCATTTTGCTCCACAATCTCCGTGTTTTCATCGGAAACATTAGGATCAGCAGCCATAATCATGGCATCCACAAGGTCTAATTTGACTACTTTTTCTTCACCCTGAAGATCCGCCTTACCTGCTTCCATTGGGCCACCAGAGACAAAAATCACTGGAATATTTAAACGCATCGCTGCCATGAGCATGCCTGGGGTAATCTTGTCGCAGTTAGATATACAAACCATTGCATCAGCACAATGTGCATTGACCATATATTCAACTGAGTCAGCAATTAAGTCTCGTGACGGTAGAGAATACAACATCCCTCCATGCCCCATCGCAATACCGTCATCAATCGCAATGGTATTGAACTCTTTGGCAACACCTCCTGCTTTTTCAATTTGACGTGCGACTAGCTGTCCCATATCTTTCAGATGCACATGACCTGGTACAAATTGAGTAAAAGAGTTCACCACGGCGATAATAGGCTTACCAAAATCTTTATCTGTCATCCCAGTAGCACGCCACAAAGCACGTGCTCCAGCCATATTACGACCATGTGTTGAGGTTTTTGAACGATATGCAGGCATACTATAGTTTCCGTCAAAAAAATTTAATAAAAGATTATTTTACTTCACATGCGTTAAGAAATCTTTTAAACGCTGACTTGGAGGATGGTTAATCAGTTCGGACGGAGGACCGTCATGCGCTATTTTACCTTTATCGATAAAAATCAATCTCGTACCTACTTTCTCTGCAAAGCTAATTTCATGCGTGACAACCACCATTGTCATTCCCTCTTGAGCCAAATCCTGCATAACCTTTAGTACTTCTTGACGCAACTCTGGATCTAATGCAGAAGTAGGCTCATCAAATAACATTAGCTTAGGTTTAATTGCCAAGGCACGTGCAATGGCTACACGTTGTTGCTGCCCTCCAGATAACTCACTTGGATAATGATTCATTCTTTCAGCCAAGCCTACTTTTTGCAATAAGGCCTCAGCCTCAACTTTCGCTTGTTGTCGTGAAACACCTCTGGTTTGACAAGGACCAAACATAACATTTTCTAACGCTGTTAGCTGAGGAAATAAATTAAACTGTTGGAACACCATACCGGCTTCACGGCGTAATTCACGAATTTCTTTTGGCTTAGATTTAACACTATGATGACCAACGATAATATCGCCCCCCTGAATGGACTCTAATGCGTTAATACAGCGTAAAAAGGTTGATTTACCCGATCCTGAAGGACCAATCACTACAACAACCTCTCCCTCGTTAATCGTGAGATCCACACCATCTAAAATGATGTTGTCGCCAAATTTTTTGGTCACATTTTTAAATTGAACAATTGGTGTTGTCGTCATAGGATTCTCATCCTTTTCTCAATTATTTTTAATGCAATTGCAAAGATACCCGTCATCACTAAATAAAAGAAAGCTACGGTCCCCCAAATCTCAATAGCTCTATAGTTAGTCGCCATAATTTCCTGACCTTGGCGTGTTAATTCAGCCACACCAATGACAATAAAAATGGAAGTGTCTTTTAAACTGATAATACATTGATTTCCTAGCGCAGGAATCATGCGGCGAAAAGCGATTGGGCCGATAATTTTCGACACAATCTTATGAAAAGGAAGCCCCATTGCCTGACCTGCCTCATATAAGCCTTTTGATACAGACAATAAACTGCCTCGAACAATTTCAGCAATATACGCCCCAGAATTAATTATTAACGTTGCAATAGCTGCTGTCGTACCATCCACTCTAATTTGAAAAATCAACGGGAAGGCAAAATAGATAAACATCACTTGTACCACCATTGGTGTCCCACGAATGAGCAATACATAAGCCTGTGCTATCCAAGATAATATTGGTAGCCACAAACTTTCTATTGGATGCTTTTGTCTAAACTCTTTGTCTGCCCAAGAGGGAACATAGGCTAAGATAACCCCTACTAATCCTCCTAAAAGGACACCACCTATTAACCCTAATAAGGTAATTTTTATCGTAAGTTGTGCCCCTTTCCATAAATCAGGTAAGGCATCTATAATAACTTGAAAATCAAAATCCATGCTAACAACCACATAAAATAAATAAAATCAGGTGATGAATCACTAAAACTCATCACCTGAGCAACATAAGAATAAATAAGATGATGTTAATGATTATTTAGCAGGATTTTCTCCAAACCATTTAGCGTGAATTTTATCGTACTCACCACTGGCTCTCACTTTTTTCAAGCCTTCATTCACTTTAGCAACAAGGTCACTACCTTTCGGGAAAGCAATACCATATTGATCATCACTGTTCAAAATCGCACTCACAGCCACTTTACCCTTACCTGCTGTTTTCGCATAATATTGCAAGTTTGGTGTGTCATAAACAACAGCATCAGAGTTGCCTGATTGTAGATCTAGGAATGAGTTATCACTATTAGGGAAAAGTTTGATTTTCGCACTAGGAACATTCTTTTTCACGAAATCCACAGGACCAGAGCCAGTTTTAATGGCAATGGTTTTATCTTTAAGATCATCTAGACTCTTAATTTTGTCCACATCCTCAGTACGTACCATGATCGCAATACCACTATTGTAATAAGGGTCCGAGAAATCTAAGATTTTTTTACGTTCTTCCTTAATTGAAATACCCGCAATAGCCGCATCTACATTACGTGTTTGTAAGCTAGGGATAATACCGTTAAAATCCATTGGTTGTAATTTGTATTGGATACCTGCTTCACGTGCAATAGCATCAAATAAGTCAATATCAAAACCTGTGTACTTGTCTCCTTCTTTAAATTGGAAAGGTACAAATGCTGTATCTGTAGCGACAATAATCTCTTTGGCAGATGCCACACCCACATTGAGTGCAAACACCGCTGTTAATCCTAATACTGCTGAAGCAAAACTCTTTTTCATTACAATTTTCTCCAAGTAGAAATACATAATTAAGTAAGAATATTTTCTTATAAAACCAATGTAATAAAAAAAGGGTATTCCCCTCTATTGGGAAATACCCTTGTTTTCTCAACGAAAAAAATCCTATCGATCTCTTTCTACCGCAAATTGGCAAAAATCAATCAATGATTTTTTATAAACAGACTCAGGAAAATCTTGTAACGCATCACGCGCCATTTGTGCTTCTTTAACTGCCATCTGGCGTGTATAGTCAAGAGCATCTGTCGAACGAATTGCAGTCGCAACAGCCTCAAAATCTGCTTCACCTGTTTCAATGGCTTGACGAATTAGCTGTTGTTGTTCTGGTGTACCTACTTCCATCACTCGAATAAGCGGCAAAGTTGGCTTACCTTCGCGTAAGTCATCGCCCACATTTTTGCCTAGACTTTCAACATTACCTGAATAATCCAATACATCATCAATTAATTGGAACGCTGTACCAATATGGCGACCATACGCTGCGGCTGGCAATTCTAATTCTTCACTGACACCAGCTAATACAGCACCCACTTGTGTAGCCGCCTCAAACAATTTGGCTGTTTTATAACGTACCACTTGTAAATAACGCTCAACCGTCACATCTGGATCATGGACATTAAGTAACTGTAAGACTTCTCCCTCAGCAATGACGGTTGTGGCTTGAGAAAGAATCTGCATCACACGCATTGAGTCAACTTCTACCATCATTTCAAATGAGCGTGAATATAAATAATCACCAACCAATACACTCGCCGCATTACCAAACACAGCATTAGCTGTCTCTCGCCCACGACGCATATCTGACTCATCCACCACATCGTCATGTAATAAGGTTGAGGTATGAATAAACTCAATAACGGCCGCTAAGATATGATGCAAATTACCCTTGTATCCAAGTGCATTTGCCATCATTAACACCATAGCGGGGCGCATACGTTTGCCACCAGCACTGATGATATATTCACCAATAGTGCGAATCATAACGACTTCAGAATTCAAACGAGAGCGAATCACCGCATCAACGGCTTTCATATCATCTGCAATTGGACTAATAATTTCTTGAATACTCACGGTAATCCCATGTTAAAAAAGTGACAATATTTCCTATATTCTACTATATATGGGTATATAAATTGGGAAAATAGCTTATGATTTATAGCACGATAGCCTTGTCCTTAAATAGGACATTTGTCATGGACTTTTAAACTTAACTTCTATTTTTACTTATGAGCCAATATAATTTAGACCTTTTAATTCAGAAAGCCATTGGTGTTCTCTCTCAGTTAGAGGCATGGCTCCCTCCAACTCCCGATCAAACAGATTGGAATGCCAAAGCTTTTCGTTGGCGTAAAAAAGGTGAGACCGCTTGGCTAGAAGCTATTAATGTTATTGACTCTATTGAACCCAGCGATTTGATGCACATCGAAAAACAAAAAGAAGCCATAGAACGCAATACTCGTTTTTTTGTCCAAGGAAAACCTGCCAATAATGTATTAATGACAGGGGCACGGGGTACAGGAAAAAGCTCTCTTGTAAAAGCGATGCTGGCACAATTTCATGCTGAAGGGTTGCGTTTAATTGAAGTGGATAAATCAGATCTTGGTGACTTAAGTGATATTGTGGACTTAATCCATACACGCCCAGAGCGTTTTATTATTTTCTGTGATGATTTATCTTTTGATGAGGGTGAAGTTAGTTATAAAGCGCTTAAGTCTATTCTTGATGGTTCAATCGCCGCTAGTAGTGATAATGTACTTATTTATGCAACCTCTAATCGTCGCCATTTAATGCCTGAATACATGAGCGAAAACTTGACCACTGCTTATCAAGATGACGGTGAAGTACATCCTGGTGAAGCTATTGAAGAGAAAATTTCTTTATCAGAGCGTTTTGGTTTGTGGCTATCTTTTTATCCTTTCCGTCAAGACGATTATCTTGCCATTGTCTATTACTGGTTAAGAGCTATGGGATGTCCAGAGCAATTTATTGAAGAAAGTCGCACTGAAGCATTGCAATGGGCGATTCAACGAGGCTCTCGCTCTGGTCGCGTGGCAAAACACTTTGCTCGTGATTGGGCGGCAAGACATATGGGCTTAAAAAATGAGCAATCAACATCTACCAGTCATGCACCAAAATCTACGGTAGTTACCAATACAACGTTAACGTCTCCCATTGATTCTGATCACACCCTGGAGTCACTATGAACAAGCCTTTTATTCGTGTCGCTGTCGGGGTAGTCCTCAATCCCCAAGGTCAAGTTCTGTTAGCACAGCGCCCAGAAGATAAACCCTGGGCTGGTTGGTGGGAATTTCCGGGGGGAAAAATTGAGAGCGGAGAAACAGAACATCAAGCACTAGCTCGTGAATTAAAAGAAGAACTAGATATTACCATTGGTGAGTCTTATCCTTGGGTACACTTTACCTATGAATATCCTAAAACAATTGTAGAGCTTTCTTTCCGGCGAGTATATACTTGGAATGGAGAAGTCCGTGGGCTAGAACAACAAGCGTTTGCATGGACAACACCAGAAAAAGCACATGACCTAGGTGAACTACTTCCTGCCTCTGTAGCTCCTCTTAAATGGCTTAACATTCCAGGAACCTATGCAATTAGTCATTTTGCCACCCCTGACCAACAAGAAGCTTATTGGCAACAATTTGACCAATTATTAGCACAAGGGGTGAAGCTATTTCAATTTAGAGAACCCACATGGCATGACGGTGTAGGTAGTACCTCACTTAAAGCTCTCTTTGACGCCATGCTAGTCAAATGTCATGCACATGGTGCAAAACTATTGGTCAATAGTATTCATCCTCGTGCATGGTGGACATTGGCTGACGGTGTGCAATTGCGTGCTCAAGATGCTGTTCAATTAGAGGAACGCCCTATTCCTGGCGATAAACTAATGGGGGTATCTTGTCATCATCTTGCCGATATTCTGTATGCAAATGTTCTCAATGCAGACTTTGTAGTACTAGGTCATGTAGAAGCCACTCCCTCACACCCTAATCAACCACCTCTAGGTTGGGAGCAATTTCAGCAATTTGCACAAGAAGCAGGACGACCTGTTTTTGCCATTGGAGGGCAATCTATTAAGCGCTTAGAAAAAGCACGTGAACATGGGGCACATGGTGTGGCGTTTATGAGAGGGTAGGTGGGCATAATTGCCACGCTCATGCTACTCTCAGCTAAAAATCACAATGCTTTGAATGTGAGCTCACAATACGCACAAACTCTCCTGCTGGCACGTCATTTGTTACCCATGTATTACCACCAACAACAGCTCCTTTACCTATCGTAATTCGTCCTAGAATCGTTGCTCCCGCATAAATAACGACATCATCTTCTACGATAGGATGACGAGCAAGCCCTTTATGAAGACTACCATCCTCATTTGCTGGGAAGCTCTTAGCCCCTAAGGTCACAGCTTGATATACCCTGACATTACGACCGATAATCGCCGTCTCACCAATAACAACTCCCGTACCATGATCGATAAAAAATCCCGCACCAATAGTTGCACCAGGGTGAATATCAATCCCTGTTGCACTATGTGATATTTCAGCAATGATACGCGCGGTAAGCGTAGCACCTAATTTATAAAATTCATGTGCAATACGATGGTAAATCATGGCTTGAATACCAGGATAGCAAAGCAATACCTCATCTACACTTTGTGCCGCAGGGTCACCTGCATAAGCGGCCAACACATCACTGTCTAAGAGCGAACGAATCTCTGGTAACTTTTTAGCAAACGCACGAACAATACAAGAGGCCTGATCCTTGATTTCTTCCGGAGTGTGATGTTGATCATCACGATAATGATGTCGTACTTCCAATTCAATTTGTGCCAATAAGGCACTCAATGCAAGACCAATAGTATAGCCCACATAAAAATCCTCATTTTCATGGACTAAATCATCTGGCCCTAGTCGCATCGGGAATAATGCACCACTTAGCTGTTTAACAGCATCATCAATCGCACTAGGAGACGGAAGGTGACGACCACCTTCTTCGTTCAAGCGATTTTGCGACGCACGCCATTTTTGACGTACCTCACGCAAGCCTTTCACAATTTCTTCTTGATCAAATGTTAGAGGCTGTTTTTCTTTGCATTTATAAAAAGGCATATTTTCTTCTCATTCTATTGTGTCGTTAATGATGTAGAGATGGTTCCCGGATTTGGTACAGACCATCCACCTCCTAGCGCCATTATCAGATCAACGGCAGCTTGTAAGCGCTGACTTTTTAATTCTAACGCACTAATTTCTGTATTATACGTACTCTGTTCTACCTGTGAAACACTGAGATAATCAACCAAACCTGCTTGGTATTGATTGCGTGTAATTTTTAGTGATTCTCTAGCCGCCACTAAGGCTCTTTGCTGAACAGCATCCTGATCTTTTAACACAGACATCAATGTTAAATTATCTTCCACTTCTTTTAATGCCGTCACTACTGTTTGTCGATAGTTAGCTACTGTTGCACGGTAATTGGCTTCACTTGTGGCAATAGCCGCTCTTCTAGCACCACCATCTAAAATACTTAACGCTAACTGGGGACCCAAAGACCAAAAATTCAAGGGTGCAGCAATCCAATCAGCAAAATTACTATGCTGCAATCCTCCACTCGCACTTAAACTTAATGTAGGAAACCATGCTGCTTTTGCTACACCAATTTCCGCATTTGCAGCAGCCACTGAACGCTCGGCTGAATAAATATCTGGGCGCTGTAGCAATAGAGCTGATGGTACAGATAATGGGATACTAGGCATAGTTAAGTTAAATGTTGTAGGACTTAAGGTAAATAACGTTGGTGCCTTTCCTAACAAAACCGCAATAGCACTTTCATATTGCTGCCTTGTTGAACGCAAACTAATCGCCTGAGCTCTAGCATTTTCCAATTGCGCCGTAGCAGCCACCACATCTGCCCTAGCCGCCACACCCTGATCATAACGATTTTGATTTGTTTTGACCGATTTTTCATAAGTAGCCACTATTTGATTAAGTAGTTTTTGCTGTTCATCCGTCATACGCAAGGCAATATATGCTTTAACGAGTTGAGCTTGTAAACTTAATTTTGTATCGGCAATATCGGCCGCACTGGCTTGGACAGAATACTGTTTAGACTCAACTTGGCGACGTACCTTTCCCCATAAATCAGCTTCCCAAGCAATTGTTCCTGTCGCTGAATAAGCATTAGTACTATTTTGCTGATTACCACCAGATTTGGTATAACTTGCACCGGAACTTACAGTAGGAAACAAAGAGGCTTGAGCACTTTTCATCGTTGCTAGCGCTGCATCATAATTTGCCAAAGCCTGTTCTAGTTGATAGTTATGGGTATTTAGCTCTTGAACTAATTGATTTAACTGAGTATCTTGAAAACGCTCCCACCAAGCGCCTCTGTTTAAACTATCCGTTGCCGTTTGTTGCCAGTCTTTAAAGGTAGTCGCTTTGTAATTTTCACCCATTTCAATTTCAGGGGCTTGTTTATAATCAGGTCCTACTGCACAGGCTGATAACAAACCACTTAGGAGAATAATACTGATTTTTTTCACTATCATTGATAAACCTT
This sequence comes from Pelistega indica, assembly GCF_000506865.1. Lineage (GTDB taxonomy): Bacteria > Pseudomonadota > Gammaproteobacteria > Burkholderiales > Burkholderiaceae_B > Taylorella > Taylorella indica. Next base: position 43,680 of record NZ_AYSV01000100.1, on the reverse strand, counting down.
TACAAAAACAATTAGGTGCTTTTTTTGATAAAACGGTGGCGCATTTTATCTAATAATAAATAGATAACTGGTGTTGAATATAATGTTAATAATTGACTCAGAATTAATCCACCCACAATAGTGACACCTAAAGGTTGACGCATCTCCACACCAGCACCAGTAGCAATAATTAATGGAACAGCACCAAAGATGGCCGCTATTGTTGTCATCATAATAGGACGAAAACGCACTAAGCAAGCCTCATGAATCGCTTGTTCAGGTGACATAGCCAATTCCCTTTCTCGACTAACAGCAAAATCTACCATCATAATGGCATTTTTTTTCACAATCCCAATCAATAAGAATACCCCAATCAAGGCTATTAGAGAAAACTCCATATCAACTAGCATCAATGCCATCAGAGCTCCTAACCCTGCTGAAGGCAAAGTCGATAGAATCGTCAATGGCAACACGAAACTTTCATATAAAATTCCTAGCACCAAATACATTACAATAATCGCTGCCAAGAATAAGAACGGCTGTTGCTGTGTACTTTGTTGTAGCAATTGTGATGTACCACTCGCCTCAGCTTGAATAAGATTAGTAGGTAGCGATACTCTTTCCAACTCTTTATCAATGGCTTTCATGGCTGTTTCTAATTGAACCCCTTCTGCCAAATTATAGGAAACAGAATCAGATACCATCAACCCTTGATGTCGTACACCCAATGGTGCTGCACTAGTCGTAAACTCTGTCACAGCACTAAGTGGAACAGCCTTACCGTCTGCCGTGATTAAGGTAATTTCTTTAAGTACATTAGGGTCTTGTGAAAACTCTCTTGCTGCACTCATAATCACATAATACTGATTAAGTGATCCATAGAGAACCGAGACTTGAGCACTCCCAAATAAACTACCCAGTGTATTAGTAATCAAATTCATACTAACCCCTAGCCGTTGTGCCGCTTCACGATTAATTTTTAGCTCAACTCTACGTCCACTATCTTGTGTACCCTGCATCACATCAGTTAGCTCAGGTAGTGCTTCCAGTGCTGTTTTGACTTTGGGCGTCCATTCTCGTAAAACGATTAAATCACTCGCTTTTAGTAATAAATCATAAGAGCCTGTCGAACCACCAGGAGGTCCACCACCAGCACGAATATCCTGTTGTACCACCAAAGAAATTTGGGCTCCAGCCACTTTGCCAAATTTTTGTCGCAAGCCATTGATAACTTCTTGGGCTCCCTTTTCACGATCCTTAACTGGCTTAAGCTGAATCATTAAAAAACTACTATTTGTACCACCTCGTCCTCCAGCATAGCCCATTACTGTTTCGACATTAGGATCAGCTAGAATTATTTTACGGTAGTAATCTAATTTAGGCACCATCGCTTGGAACGATGTCCCTTGATCCACCCTAAAAAATCCCATAATCACCCCTGTATCTTGGGTCGGAAACATTCCTTTCGGGACTATCACAAACATATACACGTTTAGTGCTATCGTTCCTATAAATACAAAAAGGGTAATAAACTTGAACTTTAAAGCAATAGCTAGGGTTTTACCATAGAGCTTTTGAATAACATTAAAAAGCTTATCAAAGCTCATGAAAAAAAATAGGTTTAGCTCGTTCCTCTTCCTGAGCTGTTAGCCAACGCGCACATAGACTAGGTGTTAAGGTTAAAGAAATCAATAAAGAGACCAAAATAGATACGGATAACGTAACCGCAAACTCTTTAAATAACACCCCTAGCAAATTATTCATAAATAACAAAGGGATAAATACAGCAATCAATGAGAGACTCATACTGAGTACCGTAAAACCTACCTCCGCTGCGCCTTTTAATGAAGCAGATAATGGTTTTTCACCTGCTTCAATATGCCGCATAATATTTTCTAAAACAACAATAGAGTCATCCACCACAAAGCCTGTAGCGACAATCAATGCCATTAGCGAAATAGTATTTAATGAGTAACCTAAAAAATAAATCGCAATAAAGGTACCTAATAATGATACCGGGACACTGATAGCTGGAATAAGTGTAGCCCTCCATCTACCTAAAAATACCAAAACCACCAATATCACTAATATCACCGCAACGATTAAGGTCACCTCCGCCTCATGTAAAGTAGCACGGATACTCGGACTACGATCTTGCACAACCGTGAGATTTACTGTACTTGGTAATAAGGCCTGCAGTTCAGGTAAGCTTGCTTTAATGCTATCAACCGTTTTAATAATATTGGCACTAGACTCTCGTCGAATTAATACGTTAATGGCTTTTTGATCATTATAAAAACCGTTATTAAATTCGCTTTCAATATAGTCATATACATTAGCAATATCTTTTAATCTTAAAGCATTTTGATTTTGCCAACGAATAATCAAGTCTCTAAAGTCATTAGCTTTGCTTAACTTACCATTTGTTTTAATTTGCCAACGATACTGGTCATTTTCCAAAAGACCTGTTGGATTTAGTGTATTAGTTTGATTAATAGCCTCTCGTACTTCACTCAGACTAACCCCATACGCACTCATAGTAAAAGGATTTAAGTCAATACGCACCGCAGGTAGAGAACTTCCCCCTAAAGAGACCTCACCTACCCCTTCAATTTGCGCTAGTTTTTGTGTAAGAATAGTACTTGCCAAGTCATATAACTGCCCTTGGTCATGAGTTTCTGACGTTAATGCCAACGCCATAATAGGCATGGAAGATGGGTTTAATTTTTTAAATGACGGTGGCGTACGCATACTACTAGGCATTAATGGTCTAGCTGCATTAATCGCTCCTTGTACCTCTTGAGCTGCCTCATCAATATTTTTATTTAAAATCAAACTCTAGGAAAATTCTCATACTCCCTTCAGAACTATTAGAACTCATAGAGCTTAATCCAGAAATACCTCCCAAGGCCCTCTCCAAAGGCGTCGCAACACTGCTCGCCATAGTTTCTGCACTAGCACCAGATAAGGATGCTTGTACAAAAATCATAGGAATAGACATATTGGGCAAAGGAGCAACTGGCAAAAGAAAATAGCTCAGCACTCCCATCACACTTAATGCCAACGCTAAAAGTGTGGTAGCAATAGGTCTTTTGATGAAAGGCGTTGATATACTCATTCCTCTACCACTCTAGTTGACTCACTTTTTTGAAAACGATGGAAGAATAAATAAATAACTGGTGTTGTAAAAATAGTCAATAACTGACTGCAGAGTAACCCACCAACCATCACCAACCCTAATGGTGCTCGCAATTCTGCACCCATACCTGTTGATAGCATTAATGGCACAGCACCAAATAAAGCGGCTAAGGTTGTCATCATAATAGGTCTAAAACGCAATAGTGCGGCTTTATAAATCGCTTCTTGAGGTGATAAACCTTGCTCTCTTTCTGCATGTAAAGCAAAGTCAATCATCATAATTGCATTTTTCTTCACAATACCAATCAGCAAAATAATCCCTATAATGCCGATCATATCTAGCTCTTTGCCAGTAAATATCAACGCTAATAAAGCACCAACCGCGGCAGAAGGTAATGTTGATAAAATCGTAATAGGATGAATATAGCTTTCATACAATACGCCTAATACGATATACATCGTAAACACTGCTGCTAATAATAGCCATAGCGTATTGGTTAAAGAGCCTTCAAACGCTTGAGCTGCCCCTTGTAGCTGCAATTGAACACTAGCTGGCAAATGAATATCTGCTGCTTGTGCATAAATTTCATCTACCATTTCTGACAATGAATAACCGTCAGAGATATTAAATGAAATCAACGCTGAAGGGAATTGGTTAAGTCGTTGCTTTTCTAACTGTGCTTGACTTTGAGAAATCTTCGCTACCTTATCCAATTGGACAACACTATTAGTACCGGTCACATAGATTGATGCTAGGCTATCTGGAGATTGTCTAAACTCTGGTGCTACCTCCAGAATAACTCGATATTGTGCTGATTGGGTAAAAATTGTCGAAATTAAGCGCTGCCCATAAGCATTATAAAGCGCCTCCTCAATCTCTGACATAGAAATACCTAAGCGACTAGCAGCTTCTCTATCAACATCAACATTAACTTGTAAACCATTTGTCTGGAAATTATCCGTGACACCCCATAAACCAGGCAATCCTTTTAACCGCTCTACCAATATCGGCACCCACTCTTTGAGTAACTGCTCATCGACTGAACTCAAGGTCATTTGATATTGAGTCCTAGAGACCTGCGTATCAATCGTGAGATCTTGAACAGCTTGCATAAAAACTTGAATACCAGTATTTTGCTGCAATAATTGTTGGAACCGCGCCATCACCTCTTGCACAGAATCTCGCTCTTGATCTGTATGTAATTGCACTAAAATTCTGCCCGTATTCAATGTTGAATTATTGCTATCAACACCCACAAAAGAAGACACACTAGCCACATCAGGATCTTTTAATAACTGCTCTACTACTTTTAATTGTCGTTCGGACATTTGTTTAAATGAAGAAGATTGAGGTGCTTCAGTGACAATCTGTATCATTCCGGCATCTTGAGCAGGGAAAAAACCTTTGGGAACAACAATATACAATAATGCTGTAAATACTAAGGTAGCTATAGCAACTGCTAAAGTAATCAATTGATGGCGTAACACTACTTGTAAAGCCTTATCATACAGATGAATAAGCTTATCAATCATATTACTTAAAATTTTAGAAATAGACCCCTGTGCGTTTTCCGTATGTGACTTTAACAATCGCGCACATAGCATGGGGGTTAGTGTCAAAGAAATAGCTAATGAAATTAAAATAGCTACCGCTAAAGTAACCGCAAATTCTTTAAATAATCGACCAATAACATCGCCCATGAATAACAATGGAATTAATACCGCAATTAATGAAATCGTCAACGATACCAATGTAAAACCAATTTCCTGAGCCCCTTTTAGAGCAGCAGCAAGTGGATGCTCACCCTCTTCAATATGCCTAGCAATATTTTCAATCATCACAATCGCATCGTCCACCACAAAACCAGTAGCAATCGTAAGCGCCATCAATGATAAATTATTTAAGCTAAAGCCTAAAAAATACATAATGCCAAATGTACCAATAATAGAAAGCGGTACGACAACAGAAGGTATAAAGGTGGCGGTAAAGCTATGTAAAAACACAAATGTGACTAATACCACCAGTAAAATCGCCATTAGCATTTCGGTTTGTACATGCGAGATAGATTGTTTGACCGAAATAGTGCGATCCGACACAACAGCAATATCGATAGAAGGAGGTAAGCTTTTTTGTAAATCAGGTAACATTTCCTGTACTTTACTTGCTACCTCAATCACATTTGCATTTGGCTGACGTTGAATATTCAATAACAAAGCAGGCTCAGTACCATACCATGCTGCCTGACGAATATCCTCGGCCTCATTAACGATTTGTGCCACATCTTGTAGCCGCAAAGCAGCGCCGTCTTGATAGGTTAATATAATATTTTTATATTGCTCTGGACTTCTTAATTGTCCATCAGTATAAATCGTTGTAGATCGCTTTGGACCATCAAAATTACCTGTTGGTGAATTAATATTATTACTGGAAATTGCCGTTTTAATATCATTTAGGCTTAACCCATTACTTGCTAAAGCCTGAGGATTTACCTGAATGCGGATAGCAGGTTTTTGCCCACCAGAAATACTTAATAAGCCTACACCGTCAATCTGCGCAATCTTTTGAGCAATCCTAGTTTCTACTAAATCTCTCGCCTCGTATAGTGGCAAGCTATGAGAGGTAATCGCCAAAGTTAGCACCGGTGTATCCGCTGGATTCACCTTGTTGTATACTGGTGGACTCGGTAAGTCTGAGGGTAATAAATTACTCGCTGCATTAATCGCCGCCTGAACCTGTTGCTCTGCAACACTCATAGAGAGTGATCAAAGAAAACTGCAAGGTAATCACTGAGATACCCGCAGAGCTTGATGAGCGCATTAATGTAAGCCCTGGCATTTGCCCTAATTGTTTTTCTAATGGGCTACTCACTAGAGATTCCATCACCTCAGCGCTCGCACCAGGATACTGTGTCGTTACCTGAATAGTTGGATAATCAACTTGCGGTAAAGCGGAAACAGCTAAATTTTTATATGCCAAAAAACCACCAATCACAACGGCGATCATTAATAGAATGGTGGCTACTGGTCTTAAAATAAATTGACGAGAAATGTTCACGGGAGAATCTCAACTTTGGAACCATTACGTAAACGGTCAAGACCTTCTACAACAACTTGCTCATCAGCACTTAGCCCTGATTCCACTTGAGTAAAACCATTATCTACAATACCAAGTACAAGATTTTGAGTTTTAACGGTATTATCAGGCTGAACAACAAAGACAAAAGGACCAAAATTACCATACTGAATCGCATCATTACTAATCACCAATGCAGCTTCTTGCTCAGCAATAATAATTTTGGCATTGACAAATTGATTAGGAAATAGCTGAAAGTCTTTATTGTCGAAACGCGCTTTTAACTTAACACTTCCCGTTGTCGCATCTACCTGATTATCCATGGAAACGAGAACCCCTTCACCTAATTGTTTTGAGTTATCTCGATTAAAAATAAATACTTTTAGTGCTTTACCGTTATAAAACTGACTCGCTACCGCTGGAATGTAATTTTCAGCAATCGCAAAACTAACATCTATTGGTTGAGTCTCGGTAATTGTCACTAATCCATCTGTCGAACTAGCTGAGATTAAATTTCCCACGTCCACAGTACGTAACCCAAGACGTCCACTAATTGGAGCTTTAATCTGTGTATAGCTAAGATTCAAAGCCGCTTGATCTACAGCAGCTTGTAGGCTCTTTTGCGACCCCTCATACTCATTCACCAGTGCCTGTTGTGTCTCCACTTGTTGGCGAGCAATTGAATCTTGTTTAAATAATAGTTGATAACGTTTTAAGTCTTGTCTTGCATTATTTAATTTAGCCTGATTTTGAAGTAAAGACCCTTTTGCCTGATTAAGTGCTGCTTCATATTGACGTGGGTCAATCGTTGCTAACAAATCCCCTTTTTTGACTAATTGTCCTTCTTCAAAATGGATTTTCTGCAATGGTCCATCAACTTGGCTACGTACGATGACAGATTGAGATGGTACAACAGTACCTAAACTAGATACCGCTTGTGAAATTGACTTATGCTCTGCCTTGATGACTTTCACAGCAACACTCATTGCACCGGCACCTTGCATACCTTGACGAGCCTTACGCTCACCTGTTGCTGACGTTGTTTTGTTACCCACAGACGAGGAAGCTACTGAGGTTTTGTTATCCGCAGTAACGGTTGTGTTTGTTTGGGATTTCCCCAGCAATTTATTCCATACGTCAGGGTTATTTTGAAACCAAAAATAAGCTGCAATTACTGCTACTAATAAAAGTAAAATTTTAATTAAGGTACGCATACATAAAAACTGATTAGGCAGCTATTATATTTTTACCCATATTCACGTTTTTTTGTACAAAAAGCTATGTATTGAAACAAAATGCTTATAACTTTTTGTAAGTTCTATCAGTCTTGTAAAGTAAGTACACTAAATTTGGCACAATGCCATACGAAAACCTTGAGGTTCTGTAATAAGTTGTTGGCGGAAATTTTCACTAATCCTAAAAAAGCGAATCATAATAACGTGCTTATTACCACTAATCTCAGGATAAATGCGTTGTCCTTTGGGCAACCAAACTCGTGCCATTTGATAAACCTTACCACCAATGCTTTTTTCAAATACACCATTGTCTTTGCTACTTTCCATGCTAGGCAAAGCTGCTTCACGCAATACTCGCAACGATTGAGTAATCGCTTCATACATAGGCATAAATGGTGCAATCAACTGCTGAATGACTCGCACTCTTTCACTCTCATTACCATTTAACCAAGCGGTATAAGATGGAAAATCCATTGGCGAGGTTCCACCTGGCGTTAAAAAGCGATTTTTGAGTGATAGTAACCACTCATTCTCTCTTACATAAAAACCCAATTTGGTAGAGGTTTGGAGATTTTTGGCAACAGTGGTCAATTGTAAAAGCGTTTTATCCAAAGACTCTATATCTACTCCCGGTGTATGACGAAAAGACTCTAAGCTCGCTTTCTGTTTATCGATTTCTTGTAAAACCCAATTTCTTGAATCACCTCGATCGCACACATCCATAATTTCAAATAGCATAGAAAAAGTCACATGCTGGCTAGCAGGGGTTGGACTTTGACTATACGCAATAAGCTGTTGGAATAAATATTCCAAACGAATCATAAAACGTGTTCTTTCATTAAATGGGTGTTCATATAAAATCAAAACAGTACCTTGGCCTTACTTATATAGATATACTCACGGTTTCATGTTTAACCACTGGATATGAAAATTATATGCTTGTTCTTGCAATTTATCCAAACTTATCCCTTTTCCATTGTAAATTACATCATCTGCATATAAAAGTCTTGTTTCTCGACTCGCTTGAGTTTGAAGAATTTGACGAATAGTTTGCTCAGACAAACCATTCCTTTTTTTTACTCTCTCAATTTGTACTTCAGTCTCACAGTCCACCACACAAATTCTATTCAATAAAGGACGATAACGATTAATAGACTCAATTAATAGAGGAATATCAAAGATGATATAGGGACTATGATGCAACCTTAATGCCTGACTAATCATTTCTTGTTGAACCAAGGGATGAATAATTTGCTCCAATCTTTGTTTTACTTCTGGATTTGAAAAAACTAATGTGCGCATAGCATCCCTATCCAAAGCATTCTCTGGAGTAATTACCGTATCCCCAAAGACCTCTCGTATTTGATCCATCGCTAACCCATTTGGCGCGGTTAATTGTCGAGAGATTTGGTCGGCATCCAGTACTTCAATCCCTTGTTTAGCTAGATATTGCGACACTGTTGTCTTACCAGATCCTATCCCGCCTGTAAGACCAATAAAGAGAGAAGTCTGCGACATATTTGCTCCTAACCCACCAAAAACAAGCACCAAGCCGATGTACAAATCCATGGTGCAAAAGGAATAAATGGTTTTTTATATCCCAGTAATCTTAACACAAGCAAATGTATTAGCCCCAACACACAGGCGACCAAGATGAGTATCAACCATACTTTTACGGCAAAAAATAGCGTTAATACCGATAAAAAATAAATATCCCCTTGCCCAATGCCTTTACGAGTCAAAAAATAGGTCCCCCATAAAAGCACCATACACAACACTAAGTCCTGACCCCGTTGTCTGAGTAACAGCTGCCATTGACAATTATTTGCATAAGAATACTCACAAAGCCAATATAACTGCTGCCCCTCAAATAACAGTCCCAATAAAAATAAAATAATTAAAGGAGTAAACGGAATCAAATACAAATGGAAATCACAACAAAAAATCCAAATCAGTAAAAAACATAGAGGCAAGATAATAAATTGCTTATCGGTATAAATAATATTAATTCCAAATGCATCATAGGCTATAAGAATGCTGATGAATAGCACAAACAAGCCTTGAATCTTATAAGTAGAAAGTCGTCTAGCATATGTTTGGTGACTATAAAAATGCGAGTCTTTGGGGTAGTGCTTATAAAATGACCAGACTGTGTAGCGCATCAATGTGGGTAATAACATCATACCCATGATGACTACAATCCCCCCTTGAATTATTACATTATCTCTTATGAGATAATATAAAGCCTCTTGCATCACTATCATAAACTCATTAATGCGTAGTAGAGGCTTGTTGCATTAAGGTTTGTTGAAGTAAGGAAACTAATTCTATAGCATTACGTACTTTTAACTTACGAAATATCCTAGAACGATGGACTTCAATGGTTCTTGTAGAGCAGCCTAATTTTGTCGCACATAACTTATTCGGCATTCCTTTGGATACCAACCACATAACTTGTGTTTCTCTAGGCGTAAGTTGCTGAAAAGGATTGGTAGATAAGTTAACTGATGGCTCTAGCATAATGGTTCTCCTATTCACATAAAAGACTCATCATGCAAAAAAAGATAGGATACTTCAATTTGATAAAAGTATCCTATAAGACAGCTACATCACGTTTAGATTTCTAAATTATCAATCAAACGTGTGTTACCAAGTTTGGCGGCTGCTAGTACGACTAATGGCTCTTTATTTTGTAATTCTTCCATTGTAGGTACTAATAAATTACTTTGTTTACGTAAAGCAATATAATCCACTTTCCAACCACGATCATTCAGTAACTTAGTGGCATTGTACTCAAGCTCTTCACGATTCAAGTTACCTGCCATTAACTGATTTTTTACATCATTTAATGTGGCATATAACATTGGCGCCTCAGCATATTCACTTTGACTTAAATAACGATTCCGGGAAGATAAGGCTAGCCCATTTGCCTCACGTACAGTCTCATGCGCATAAATTTGTACAGGTAACTGAAACTGACGACACATACTACGCACAATCATTAATTGTTGATAGTCTTTTTTACCAAATACGGCCACTTTAGGCTGTACACAGGAAAATAGTTTCAGCACAACAGTACTTACGCCCTCGAAAAAGCCAGGGCGATACTCACCCTCTAAAATATTACCTAAATCGCTAGGAGGTTGTACACGATAATTTTGCGGCTCAGGATATCATTTCTTTTTCAGTAGGAGCAAATAGCACATACACATCACGGCGTTCTTCTAGCTTAGCAATATCATCTGCTAAAGTACGTGGATATTTATCAAAATCCTCGTTCGGACCGAACTGCAAGCGATTGACAAAAATACTCGCTACTACAGGATCACCATGCTGACGAGCCAAGCGCATCAACGATAAATGCCCTTCATGTAGATTCCCCATGGTAGGGACAAAGGCTGTTCGTAATTGACCTCTTAACTGGTCCCTTAATTCTTCAATAGTATGAACAACTTTCACGGTATATCCTTTTAAACAGTTGTATTACTGGTATACGCTAAACGTACATAAATAGGCGCGTAAGGCTCTGCCTGCGTAATTTCTACCAATAATTCGCGGCTTAGCTCTAACATAGCAATAAAATGCACCACAATAACAGCCTGTGGAGCACCATCTTCAATGCGCTCCATAAACAATTCAGTAAATTCCATAAAACGAACATCAGACAAGCGACGCAAAATATGTGTCATATGGTCTCGCACAGATAATTGTTCTCGACTAATATGATGTCGCTGATTTAACTTAGCTCGTTTTAAAATATCTAACCACGCCTGTCGCAAATCATCTGGATTGACATCAGGCAACATCCTTTCAACGCTAATATTGGCTTGTGCATTGGCTCGCTCAAAATCTTTTCCTAACTGCGGCATTTCATCTAATTGTTTAGCCGCAATTTTCATTTGCTCATAGGCCAATAAACGACGCACTAACTCTGCTCGGGGATCCTCAACCTCTTCACCAGTATCACTCTTCTTAACTGGTAGAAGCATTCTTGATTTGATCTCAATAAGCATAGCCGCCATCAATAAATACTCTCCTGCCAGCTCTAGATTCTTTTGCCTAATCTGTTCAACATAACTCATATACTGCATCGTTACTTCCGCCATAGGAATATCGAGCACATTAAAGTTTTGTTTGCGAATCAGATAAAGTAATAGATCCAAAGGTCCCTCAAATGCTTCCAAGAAAACTTCCAAAGCATCTGGGGGTATATAAAGGTCTTGGGGAATATTAAATAAAGGCTCACCATATAGACGTGCCAACGCCACCGAATCAATAACATTCGGTGTGGTATCTACGTTAGGATCTATCAATGAGTCTAACTCCGCCTGAACAGGAGACATTATTTGGTCAGGTATACATAAGGCTGCTGATAAACACGGGCAGCCTTATACTGCTCTTGTTGCTCAGTATCCACAACTTTATCCCACAATCTCGCACGGCCAGCAAGCTGCTTTTCCATCGTTTCTGGGTGGTCTTTTTTGTATTGTTTTAAAAACAATGTTGCTTCAGATTCGTAACTTTTCGACATAGTATTCTCGAAAATGGCTATTAAAACTCTGATTATAACAAAATCAGTTACAAAGTTAAGCTATAAAATTTGCGCTAAAAATTGACGCCCTCTTTCCGTACGAGGGTGAGTAAAAAACTCTGCCGGTGGTGTTTGTTCAATAATTTGCCCTTGATCCATAAACACAACTGAGTCTGCTACCTTCTGTGCAAAACCCATTTCATGGGTAACACAAAGCATAGTCATACCCTCTTTTTCGGCTAATTCCACCATTACTTCTAACACTTCTTTTACCATTTCAGGATCAAGTGCTGAAGTAGGCTCATCAAATAGCATGATTTTGGGTGCCATACATAGTGATCGAGCAATGGCAACCCGCTGTTGTTGTCCTCCTGATAACTGTCCCGGATATTTATCTGCCTGATCGGCAATACGCACTCTTTCTAGGTACTTTAGCGCTGTCTCATACGCTTGTTTTTCACTTTGCTTTAATACCCAAATTGGTCCTAAGGTAAGATTTTCAATCACTGTAAGATGGGGAAACAAATTAAAATGTTGAAATACCATACCAACATCACGGCGAATTTCTTCCAAATGTTTAAGGTTATGGTTTAACTCTACTCCATTAATCGTAATCGTACCAGTTTGATGAGTTTCTAAACCATTTAAACAGCGAATAAGCGTAGATTTCCCTGATCCTGAGGGTCCAGAAATCACTATTCTTTCACCTTCTTTGACCTGTAGATTGATATTTTTCAATACTTGAAAATTACCATACCATTTATTGACATCTTTTAAGTCAATCATTACTTTTGTCATGAATTAGGGGCTCCTAGTGTTGCTTTCCAAGCTCTGCTCTAGTTTCAAGAAAACGAGAGTATCGGGACATAGCATAGCAAAAAATAAAATAAATCAATCCTATAAAGACATAAGCTTCTATACTAAACCCTTGCCAAACAGGATCAGCTAAAGCAACTTTAGCGGATAAGGTTAAATCATAAATCCCAATAATAACCACCAATGAAGTATCTTTAAAAATGGAAATAAATATACTCACTAACGGCGGGATAGCTACTTTTAGTGCCTGTGGCAAAATGATGAGACGCATGGTCTGCCAGTAATTCAGCCCTAACGAGGCAGCTCCTTCAAACTGTCCTTTTGGAATGGATTGCAAACCTCCACGAACCACTTCTGCTATATAAGCTGAAACATAAATAATCACGGCAATTTGTGCGCGTAATAACTTATCAATAGAGACAACCTTCTGGAAAAAATAGTGGCACCATAACCGACGCCATAAACAATAAACTGATAAACGGCACTCCACGGACTATTTCAATATAAGCAATTGATAGTGACCTTATTAAAGGCATTTCTGATCGTCTACCTAATGCTAATAAAACCCCAAGCGGTGTCGCTATTAATATGCCAAAGATAGATAAAATCAAGGTGATGGGTAGTCCACCCCAACGTGCTGTTTCAATATAAGAAAGAGAGAAGAAACCTCCTCGCATTAGCAACCAAGCAATCGCTAACACAACAATCCAAATAGGGATAATAGTCTTATTCCAGGCTTTGGGTATGGCGGTATAAACAATTAATCCAATCAATAATAACGTAACTAAAAATGGGCGCCACTGCTCATCAAAAGGATAGACACCAAATAAAATTAAACGATATTTATGTTGAATAAAAGACCAACAGGCTCCCTGAGATTGGTGACATTGCTGACCATCACTCGCCGTGAAATTCGCTTGTACAAAAAACCATTCAATGACTGGTGGCAACAAAAACAATAACAACCAAAGGACTAAAATAGTTGTCAAACTATGAGCCGGTGTCGCAAATAAGTTTTCTTTAACCCATGTGAATGCTTTTGCTGATCGTGATGAGTTTGGCATTGTTTCAGAAGATAATTGTGTCATTTCATCTCTCCACTAATGCCATACGTTTGTTATACCATGCCATCAATATAGCGATACTCACACTAATCGTAAAATAAGCCAGCATAATAATCATTACTGCCTCAATCGCTTGTCCTGTTTGGCTAAGCATCGTATTTACAATAGAAACAATATCTGGGTAGCCAATAGCAACGGCTAATGAACTATTTTTAGTTAAGTTCATAAATGTATTACTCAGCGCAGGAATCATTACACGGATAGCTTGAGGCATGACAATTAGCCTTAATGTTTTTAGCCGTGAGAGCCCTAAAGACTCCCCTGCTTCCCATTGCCCTTTGCCAACACTTTGAATCCCTGAACGCACAATCTCAGCCACAAAAGCTGCTGTGTATAAAACTAACCCTATTATCAACGCAGCTAGTTCTGGACTAAAACTCCATCCATTCACAAAATTAAACCCTTTTAATGCCGGTTTGATCAGCTCCAATTGCCCCCCAGAAAGTAATACTCCCATCATAGGTAGCACAATAAATAAACCTAGACTTATCCAAAATACAGGTGTTGTTTGCCCAGTTTTTCGTTGTTTTTGCTTTGCTGCCACAGTAATGACATAAGTAAGGAGTATAGCTATCAGCAAACCGACAAATAACCATAGCAGTGATGCACCCTCTAATACAGGAATCTTGATACCCCTATTTGATAAAAATATACCGTCAATAGGCGATAATGCTTGACGAGGTGCAGGCAAATTTTCCGTCAGTAATGCATACCAAAAAAACAAATGTATCATCAAAGGAATATTGCGCATTAATTCTACATAAATGGATGCCAATCTATTGACTAGCCAGTTACTTGACAATCGACCAATACCGATCAAGGTTCCAAGTAATGTAGACAAAATAATACCGATAAAAGATACTAATAAGGTATTCAGTAAACCAACTTTAATCGCTCTGGCATAAGTATCAGTAAGTTGATAATCAATTAGCGACTCACCAATAGCAAATCCTGCCTCTTTGTGTAAAAATGCAAAACCTGTTTGAATATTTCTTGAGGATAGATTATCCATGGTATTACTTACTAAATACCATACCACCCATACCACTATCGCTAGGATAATAGCTTGATAGATCCATGAACGGACACGTTCATCATTCCAAGAAAAGGATATTTTTCGTTTTTGCATATACTTATAGTTGTTGTAAAAAATCTTTTCTTGACTATACCATTTAATAGCTTAGGAATTTCAAGTTTTCAGCCCTTACCATGATGAATCTAGTGCTAAAATAACAAAAACGTTATTTACTTATAATAGTCAGACTGTCATTAATGCGGTACTTTCGGTGAGTAGATTTTCATAATGAACAATAAGCCACTATTTGCTGGGTTACTCAATTTGAAAACCTGCCTATCAAAATTCAAACAAAAGCTTGATAACAATCTGACTATTATTTACCTATAATGTCTATCTATTATCTATAGCGTATAAAGTTGCAATATGATTGAATTTCAGCACGTTTTTAAATCCTATGGTCAAAGTGCCAATATCCTTGCCGATATTAACTTTACAATTAATAGTGGTGAGTTTGTGTTTATTTCTGGCCCTTCTGGTGCTGGCAAATCGACCTTATTAAAAATGATTGGCGGTTTAGAGCCACCGAGTAGAGGTGCTATTACTGTTAAGGGCGAACGCGTAGATAAAATCACCCCTAGAGCGATGCCATACTTACGCCGTGCTGTAGGAATTATTCTGCAAGACACTCACCTCCTCTATGATAGAAGTGCTTTTGAAAATGTGATGTTGCCTTTATCTGTGATGGGGCTTAACCCTGACAAAGCTGCCTCACGTGCGAGAGCAGCCATTGTAAAAGTTGGGCTTGGTGGCAAGGAAAAGTTAAATCCTATTGCCTTGTCTGGTGGTGAGCAACAACGCCTTGCCATTGCTAGAGCCATTGTGAATCGCCCTAGTATTCTTATTGCTGATGAGCCTACAGCAAATCTAGACCAAGAAAATGCTCATCTTATTTTAGATGTTTTTCGTGATTTTAATCGTGTTGGCGTGACTACGTTAATCGCCTCACATGATCGCCCTTTGCTACAATGCTATTCAAACCGTACTTTACTGATTGAGCCAGGACGCTTTACTGACTTGGGATACCACTAATGAAAACTTGGTTACATCATCATTCTTATGCATTTAAAACGGCTATTCGTCGTTTGAGTCTAACGCCATTCTCAACAATCACAAATATTATTGTGATTGCTTTTGTGCTTTCCCTCCCCTTAGTCGTGAGTGCTATTATTACCTCCCTAGCACCCGTTACTCAGGTAGTATCAGTTAATCCAGTCATTACTTTGTTTATGAAGAACACGACTAATCTGGATTCTACAAAAGAATTATCAGAGTCATTGCAAAAAGAATTTGCTAGTTCTATTGATAAAATTGAAGTAGTGTCTAAGCAAGAAGCGCTTGATTCATTACGCTCATCAAAACAATGGGCCGACTCTCTAAATGCCTTATCAAACAACCCTTTACCACATAGCATTATTATCACCCTAGCTTCTAATATTAATACCGAGCAGGCAAACCAATTAGCTAATCAATGGGGCGATTTAGAACCCGTTGATATGGTGCAGTTTGATAGCGATTGGCTCAAAAAGCTTGAAGGTATCTTGCATTTCTTCAAAGTCCTACTTGGTATTTTAGCTATTGGGGTAGGAATAATTGTCATCGCTACTATTTTTAATACTGTTCGTATGCAGGCACTTCTTCAACGAGATGAAATTGCTGTTGCTCGTTTGGTTGGGGCAACTGAATCATTTGTGCGTCGCCCTTTTCTCTACTTAGGTGCAATTACTGGTTTATTTGCTGGATTATTAGCCATTGTTTTAACAATCTTTGGTTTAAGCATGATGAATGATGCAATTTTGGTGTTATCTGAAAGTTATGGTCAGTCATTTTCATTAAACTTGCCTTCAGCATTTTGGCTAATTTTAGCGATTATTTTGGTGATGTTTATCGCTGCCCTATCAGCGCGTTGGTCAGTGACTAAGCACTCTAAATTCTAATGCCAAGTTTTGTTCAAAAAATCCAAGCCTGGCAACAACAGTCAGGCCGCCACAATTTGCCTTGGCAAGGCACCAAAGATCCGTACAGGGTTTGGCTATCAGAAATTATGCTGCAACAAACTCAAGTCACTACGGTCATTGATTATTACCAGCGTTTTTTACAACGATTCCCCACTATTGCTGATTTAGCCATGGCATCACAAGAAGAAGTGATGCCATATTGGGCAGGACTAGGTTACTATGCTAGAGCACGTAACTTACATCATTGTGCTGTTACCATCTGGCAAGACTATCAAGGCGAATTTCCGCACTCTCCCGATGAGCTCATCAAACTAAAAGGGATTGGTCAATCCACAGCCAATTCTATTGCCGCATTTTGCTTTGATGCAAAGACACCCATTATGGATGGTAATGTTAAACGAGTATTTAGCCGTTATTATGGAATTACTGGCTATGGTAGTGCCATTGATAAACAGTTATGGGAACAAGCCTACAAAAATGTTATTAATGAAACAAACATTGGGCAATATAATCAGGGATTAATGGACTTGGGTTCATTAATTTGTACCCGAACTCAAGCAAAATGTTCTCAGTGTCCAGTGCAAAAGGATTGTTTTGCTGCCAAACATAATATGCAAAATAGTTTGCCCACTAAAAAACCTAAAAAAACATTACCTACCAAAGAAACCTATTTATTGATATTCAAAGCACATCATCATGTCTTGTTACAACAACGTCCGCAACAAGGAATTTGGGGGGGACTCTTATCATTACCTGAACAAGAAAGTCTATCAGCTGTGAATAGTTATTTAAGTAAACATGGTTTTGGTCAGACGACAGAAAAACACTCTTCTACACAACTACTGGCTAGTTTTGAACATGTTTTTTCACACTATCGACTCATTATCCATCCGGTGATGATTACAGCTCAGCGAAATACGCTACAAGACAGTATCTTCATTGAGGATACTCAATGGTATGATATTCACCCTGAGAATCTAGACAAATTAGCTTTACCTCGTCCAATTCATAACCTTTTAAGTGGCTTAAGTCTTTTAGATACAGACTCAACCACAAGTACGCAAATGTGTTTACCCACTAAGTCCTAGAGCGAATTAAGGATTAAAAAGCACTATTGATATAGTGTTAATTAGATGGTTTTGACGGTTTATAGTTAGAAATACTCATTAGTAAACCGCTTGCTAAGCCCAAGGTAACAAGAGCTGTTCCCCCATAACTCATAAATGGTAATGGCACACCCACGACCGGTAAGATTCCCATAACCATACCCATATTGACGAAGATATAAACAAAAAACATCATCGTTAAAGCACCTGCTAATAACGCACCAAATTGTGTTTTTGCTTTGAGAACAATAACAAAACAACGAGCTAATAATAAGGTATATAAAATAAGTAAAAAGATACTACCATACATACCAAATTCTTCAGCATACACTGCATAAATAAAGTCCGTTGTTTGTTCTGGGATAAAGTCCAGATGTGTTTGAGTACCTTGCATATAGCCTTTACCATAAATGCCACCAGAACCAATCGCAATCATCCCTTGTAAGGTATGAAAGCCTTTACCTAGCGGATCTAAAGTAGGATCTAATAAGGTACATACTCTGGTTTTCTGATAGTCATGCAAGATAACCCAATCAAAATCGGGCTGACATAAAATAGGCTCATAATACAAGATTAAAGTAATTACAGTTACCCCAATAATAAATAAAGGAGTTAATAATTTGAAGGATAATCCAGCAAAATAAATCACACAAAACCCTGTGGTAAATACCAGAATAGCTGTTCCCAAATCAGGCTGCTTGATAATTAACACAAAGGGAATTAATAACAAAATGCCAGCAATAAAGAAATCAAAGATCTTTAAATCACTTCTATGCTTATCAAAATACCATGCCAACATCATTGGTACACATAGTTTCATCATTTCTGATGGCTGTATCCGTAAGAAACCAATATCAAGCCAACGTGTTGCACCTTTGCTGGTATAACCAAATAACAGTACAGCTAACAACGACAAACAACCAATGACATAAAATGGAATAACAATTTTCATTATTTGTGAAGGTGTCCATAATGCAACAAACCACATCACAAAAAAAGCAATGATAAAATTTCTTCCTTGTCCTAAAAAACGGCCCTCTGCCTCACCAACAGCAGAATGCATAACCAGCATACCCAGACCAGCAAATAGCAATAGAATAATCAACAAAGGCCAGTCAAACGCCTTTATCGCTCTTACTAAGAATTGAGTCAATATATTCTTCATCTCTCACTATCCCTGACTGGTTGTTTGCTCTTTTGAATCAGGTTGAGGATTTTGCCTATCTACACCTGACGGTATATTATCCAAAATATCTGGCAATGCATCTTGTGTTTTATCCTCAGGATTACTTGGCGTTTCTGAAGGAACCTCTACATCTGATGAAGTTTCATCATTAGGCTCATCTTCTTCCAAGAAAGCCGGTACATAATCAGGAACTTCCTGTCGATTCGGGGACAGCCAATAATCAAATACTTTTCTTGCCATTGGGGCAGCAACTTTCGCGCCCCAACCACCATTCTCAACAATCAATGCCACTGCAATTTTAGGATTATTCACAGGTGCGAAACCCATGTACAGTGCGTGATCATGTAACTTTTTATGCAATCCCCTAGCATTATAACGAGAACCTCGTAAGCTAAAGACTTGAGCGGTCCCCGTCTTACCAGCCGATAAATAATTTGCACCATAAAATATTTTTTTTTGCTGTACCAAAGCGAGTCACATCAGTCATTGCATTCTTAATCACTTTAATATCAGCAGGATTTAAAGGAATTGTATACTCTGGTTTTTTAACTACTTGTTCGGCCTTACGAGTAACTTCGTTTTCTAACCAATTAACAACATGGGGACGCATATACACACCATCTGCAGCCAGTACAGATGTTGCTTGAGCTAATTGCATAATTGTCAATGCATTATATCCTTGTCCTACAGCCACAGAAATAGTTTCCCCTGCTAACCAAGTTTGCTTTTTAGGATCTTTATAGGCTTGCTTTTTCCATTCCTTTGAGGGTAATATGCCACGTTTTTCATTGGGTAAATCAACACCTGTACGCTTTCCAAAACCAAACTGAATAGCAAAATCATGTAATCTATCCACGCCTAAGGCTGGTCCCAAACTAAAAAAATACGTATCGGAAGAGACGACTATTGCCTTATGCATATTAGTTGGACCATATACAGCTCTCCCAGCATTATGGAATCTCTGACCACCATATTCAAAATAGCCTGGATCAGGGTATCGAGTATCTGCATCACGCACCCCCAACGATAATGCTGCTAAAGCAACAAACGGTTTATATGTTGAACCGATAGGGAAGGTCCCTGAAATTGGACGATCAAGCAAAGGAGCATCTTCATTTTCAGATAATTTACGCCAATTCTCAACATCAATACCATCCACAAATAAATTAGGATCATAAGATGGTGCTGATACATAGGCCAAAACTTCACCTGATTCTGGCTCAATAGCAACTAACGCACCTTTTTCTGAATATTTGGAATGATTAAAAAGCCCCTCAGCCATTTTTTGTAATCCCATATCGATGGATAAACGTAGATTATCTCCGGGAATTGGGTCAATTTTACGCAATACACGAACAGGTCGACCAGAAGCAGAAATTTCTACTTCTTCCCAGCCTGGTTTACCCTTTAGCGACTGTTCATAACTCGCTTCAATACCCTTTTTACCAATAACTTCGGCACCTCGATACTCACCCTCAAGTCCATCTTTTTCTAATTTTTCTTTATCTTTTTCCGAGATTCTTCCCACATACCCCACTAAATGAGCAGCAGACTCACCTTGTGGATACTCTCTTACCCAACGAGCCTTAACACTCACCCCGGGGAACCGGTATGAATTAGCCGCAAATAATGCCGCCTCTTCATCGGTAATATTGTGTCGGAGCATTACGGATGAAAATCGGTTAGAACCAGCTAAACGACGTTTAAAGCGACGTAAATCAAGATCACTGATAGGAATAAATTCTTTAATTTGAGAAACTATTTCATCAATATTTTTATTAGCGTAAGCAGGAATAATTTCAATGGTATAGTCTCTATAACTACGAGCGAGTACAATACCATTCCTGTCGACAATATCGCCTCTTCTAGGCGTAATTGGTACTAAGGTAATACGATTTCTTTCTGCTCTTTCTGAAAAACCTTGATACCGCTCAACTTGAAGCACCCACAATCTATAAATCAATAGACTAAAGCACAACAAAATGAACATCGTCGCAACAATTATGCGGATCAACAATTTTCTTCTGTTAGGGCCTGTTTTCTGGCTAAACTCGAACATAGCAAGCCTATCAATTTAAGGTGTTGTCATCAATTGGCTGATAAAAGAAAAACTTAAACAGTAAATCAGCAATAAACCAAAGCAAGGCAGTAATCACGCCAGACCATAACCAGCCCCAACCAGCCCAAACACCCAGCCAGCCAAGACTCAAACAATCGACTAGGTATGGCAGCCAACACAAATACAGGTAACACAGCTGTAAAGTGGGCAAATACAGAGAACTGCGACATATGTTTTCTCATAAGAATGATGGCATATAAGACAAGTATATAGTACAGTGCATGCCGCCCGAGAATATTGGTATCATGTACATCCATCACGATACCAAAGAGAAAGGCTGTTACTAACCCAACACCTTTAACATTGTAAAAGCACCAAAATGCTAACACCAATAACAAAATATCAGGTGAACCTGGCCAATCTCGCCAAGGCAATAAAGAAGACAAAAATACAATAAAAATGCTCACCCACGCCAATGCTGTTGGAGGGTAAAAAGTATCATCTCCTGAATCAATAGGTCGTAAATTACCTATATGTTTAGATTGTTTACTCGCCATTATGCCCATCCTTACCCGTATCCTGATCGGAATCAGATGGTGTTTTTGCTACATCGGTTAATAATACTAAAAAATGCAAATAGCGTTCTGGGTGTGCTGTGGGCTCTACATAAGCACTAACAAACCCTTGTGCTGAATTTTTTTCAATTTTATTGACTTGACCTATTGCCAATCCTGCGGGGAAAACACCACCAATACCACTCGTAACAAGTTGATCGCCCTCTTTGATATCTGCACCCAACGCCAAATAACGCACTTCTACACGGCTAGGATGACCACTACCATAAACTACAACACGTAAGCCATTGCGCAAAATAATCGCTGGTAAAGACACTCTCTCATCGGTAATGAGTGCTGCCTCTGCTGTATTAGCAGTGACTCGTTGAATTTGCCCCACCAAACCACCTTCACCAATCACAGGCATCCCTGGTGCTATGCCATCATTAGCACCTTTGGTCAGAACTAAGGTTTGATGTAAAGGATTGGGTGCAGCATATAAAATTTGAACAGCAACAGATGGGATGTTGACTGATTTCTTAATCCCTAACAAGCGGCGTAATTGGATGTTTTCTTCAGCCATCTGCGATGCTTGCACAGACAACTGTGTTAAACCAATTCGCTGACGTTGAGATTCTTCGGTTTGTGTACGTACCAACTCAACAGCATTTGACCAATTATAAATTTGTACCACAACATCACGTGGCCATAAGGCAGCACGCTGCAATGGATGAATAACGCTAGCGACGACTTTTCTAACGGGTTCTATATAGTTTGTTTGAGAGTCTGCAATCATAAGAATGACACATAAAATTCCCAAAGCAACAAGTCGCAACCCAGAGACCTGACCCCGCTGAAAAAGGTTCAAGGAATTATTTTGTGGCATCTAATGTCCTGAAACACAAACTAGCACTACCCTACGAAACTTATCTTACGGCATTATGAGCAATCAATAAAGGCGTAGTATAGTGCTATTTAAAATAATTATTCATTAATAAAAACAGGACCTAGAAGCTCTAAGTGCTCTAATGCTTCACCACAACCTCGCACAACGCATGTTAATGGATTTTCAGCCACCATAACAGGCAACCCTGTTTCTTCCTGTAAAAGTCTATCTAAATCTCTTAGTAGTGCACCACCACCAGTTAAGGCAATTCCTTTTTCTGTAATATCCGAGCCTAACTCTGGAGGAGTTTGCTCTAAGGCGATTTTTACAGCAGACACTATTTGATTTAATGGATCAGTTAGTGATTCTAAAATCTCTGTAGAAGTCACTGTAAAACTACGTGGTGCACCTTCAGATAAATGACGACCTTTAACTTCTAACTCACGAACTTCACTACCAGGGAACGCCGAGCCAATTTCTTTTTTAATCATTTCAGCCGTTTGATCACCAATTAGCATTCCATGATGACGACGAACATAATTAACAATAGCTTCATCAAATTTATCGCCACCAACACGCACAGAACCTTTGTAAACCATACCACCTAAGGAGATAATCGCTACTTCGGTTGTACCACCACCGATATCAACCACCATAGATCCGCTGGCATCTGAGACATTTAGCCCGGCACCAATAGCTGCAGCCATAGGCTCTTCGATTAAAAATACTTGGCTAGCACCAGCCCCTAAAGCAGCCTCACGAATCGCACGGCGTTCCACTTGTGTGGATCCACAAGGTACACAAACAATAATTCGTGGACTAGGAGAGAAAAGTCCTCTCGGGTTTACGATGCGAATAAATTGCTTAATCATTTGCTCTGTTACAGAGAAATCAGCAATAACACCATCCTTCATAGGACGGATAGCATCAATATTGCCAGGAACACGTCCAAGCATTTGTTTTGCCGCTTGTCCTACGGCTTGAATAACTTTACGACCATTACCACCGTCATGTCTAATTGCCACTACTGATGGCTCGTCTAGCACGATTCCTTTGCCGCGTACATAAATTAAAGTATTCGCAGTACCGAGGTCAATTGCCATATCGGTAGATAAATAATTTCTTAAAAATCCAAACATTTGTCTTTTCTTTGGTGTGAGGTGAGCAAAAAGAGTTTTTTATTAAGGTGTTATAAATTGGATAACTCTTAATATTAACTTATAATGAAACATATTCCGAGATTTTATCATTTTTAAGCAGCATAAATATACGCTTTTAAGGTAAATTTCCTTTTTTTACATTTTATTTTTAAAAATTATACATTTTATGTCTCTTACACTTAACGATGTGAATCGAATTGCTCGTCTTTCTCGTCTTGAATTAGATGAACAAGAGCAAGCTCAAGCACTTCTTGAATTAAATAGCATGCTTGGCTTAATTGCCCAATTACAGTCTGTTGATACTAGCGGTGTAACTCCATTAGCTCACCCATTATCTGTGCATGAAGAAATTAGTTTACGTTTACGTGAAGACATCGTCACAGAAACATCTTCACTAGAAAAACGTGCTGAATTAATGGCGAATGCACCCGCTGAATCTAACGGTTTATTTTTAGTTCCTAAAGTTATCGAGTAATTATGACCTTATTTAACTCTATTCAAGAAGTTCGTGCTGCACTCGATAGCAAACAAATTAGTGCTGTTGAGCTCGCTCAAGATTCTTTAAACAAAGCAGAAAAGCTTTCTCACCTTAATGCTTTTTTACAGATTGATCCTGAACTAACCTTAGCCCAAGCAAAGCAAGCTGATGCTACTATTGCTAAGGGAGAACAAGGAATACTCACTGGTTTACCCATTGCACACAAAGATGTTTTTGTGACTAAAGGATGGAGAACGACAGCAGCAAGTAAGATGCTAGCAAATTATGTCAGCCCTTTTGATGCTACTGTTGTTGAAAAACTTGCCCAAGCAGGTTGCGTAAATATCGGCAAATTGAATTGTGATGAATTTGCAATGGGATCAGGCAACGAAAACTCTGCTTTTGGTGCTTGCCTTAACCCTTGGGATACAACTGCAGTACCGGGAGGATCATCTGGTGGCTCTGCCGCTGCTGTTGCCGCTGGTATTGTTCTAGGTACAACTGGTACAGATACAGGTGGCTCTGTACGCCAACCCTCAGCGCTTTGTGGTGTTTCTGGCATCAAACCAACTTATGGTACTGTTTCTCGTTTTGGTATGGTGGCTTTCGCTTCTAGTCTTGATCAAGCAGGTCCTATTGCACGCAACGCAAGAGATTTAATGGAGCTACTCAATATAATGAGTGGCTTTGATGACAAAGATTCAACTAGCGTAATGACCTGCGATGGCGTCAAAAACTGCCAACAACGCGTTAAAAATGCGTTTAATCACCAAGTTGCTTTATTTCAATCTAATGGTAGTCAACCATTAAAAGGCATCCGTATCGGTATTCCTGCAGAATATTTTGCTGAGGGTATTGCAACAGAGGTCAAAATAGCTGTAGAGCAAGCGATTGCTAAATTTGTTGAGCTAGGTGCAGAAAGAGTAGATATTTCACTTCCTCGTACTGCTTTAGCTATTCCTGCCTATTATGTTATTGCCCCAGCAGAAGCCTCAAGTAACTTATCGCGTTATGACGGTGTACGCTACGGTCATAGAGCACAAGACTATTCTGGTGTAGAACAAATGATTAGTCGCTCTCGTGCCGAAGGTTTTGGGCCAGAAGTACAACGCCGTATTTTAATCGGTACTTACGTTTTATCCCAAGGCTACTATGATGCCTATTATCTTCAAGCGCAACGTATTCGTCGTATGATTGCCAATGATTTCCAAGAAGCTTTAAACAACAAATGTGATGTTATCATGGGACCCGTCACACCAACTGTTGCTAAAAATATTGGCGACAACAAAGGTGATGTGACTGCCGACTGGTTAGCTGATATTTATACACTTGGCGTAAGCCTTGCTGGTCTTCCTGCAATGTCTATTCCTTGTGGATTTGGCGGCGAAAAACAAAATAGACCTATTGGTTTACAAATCATCGGTAATTATTTTAAAGAGGGTCAGCTTTTAGCTTTAAGTGATTGCTTCCAACAACATACTGATTGGCACCTACGCCAAGCGGAGGTGAAATAATGAGCTGGGAAATTGTTATTGGTTTAGAAACACACGTACAGCTTTCAACCAAATCTAAAATTTTCTCTGGTAGTAGCACAGCATTTGGTGCTGCGCCAAATACTCAAGCCAACCTTGTGGATATGGCATTACCTGGCAGTCTACCAGTAATGAACAAAGAAGCCGTTGCTAAAGCTATCGCCTTTGGTCTAGCTATTGGCGCCAAAGTTGCTCCTTTGTCTATTTTCGCACGTAAACACTATTTCTATCCTGACTCTCCCAAAAACTATCAGACTAGCCAATTTGAGCTACCTGTAGTACTTGGTGGTAAAGTAAGTTTTTTCGTCGGTGAAGAGGAAAAAACCTTAAATCTTACTCGTGCCCATCTTGAAGAGGATGCTGGTAAATCACTGCACGATGACTTCACTGGGCCACATGGTGAGTTATCAACAGGAATTGACCTGAATCGTGCTGGTACACCATTATTAGAAATCGTGACTGAACCAGAATTACGCTCTGCTGCTGAAGCTGTCGCCTATGCTCGAGCATTGCATGGCTTAGTTGTCTGGCTAGGCATTTGTGACGGTAATATGCAAGAAGGCTCTTTCCGTGTAGATGCAAACGTTTCCGTACGCCCCAAAGGAGCCAGTGAATTTGGAACGCGCACAGAAATTAAAAACGTTAACTCATTCCGTTTCTTGGAGAGAGCTATTTTATTTGAGGCTCGTCGCCAAATAGAACTGATTGAAGACGGTGGAAAAGTTGTTCAGGAAACTCGTCTATACGATGAAACAAAAGATGAAACTCGTAGTATGCGTAGCAAAGAAGACGCTCATGACTATCGTTACTTCCCTTGCCCTGATCTACCACCATTAATCATTTCACAAGAATGGATGGATAAAGTCAAAGCGGACATGCCTGAATTACCTGCGGCACGTCGTGCGCGTTATGAGCAAGATTTTAGTTTATCTGCTTATCATGCAGCACAATTAACGTTGAGTCGTCCTATTTCTGATTATTTTGAGCAAGTTGTTGATGCTTCTGGCAAAGAAAACGCCAAAATTGTAGCCAACTGGGTCATGGGCGATGTCATGGCAAGCTTAAATCGCGATGAAAAAGAATTTTCAGACTGTCCTGTTCAACCAGCTAATCTGGCTAAACTTATTCAGCGTATTAATGACAATACCATTTCCAATAAAATCGCTCGTGATGTATTCCAAGCAATGTGGGCTGGAGAGCATAACGCTGATGTAGATGCTATTATTGAGGCTAAAGGACTAAAACAAATTAGCGACACTGGGGCTATCAGTAAAATGATTGATGACGTATTGGCAGCTAACCCAGCTATTGTTGAAGAGTACCGTTCCGGCAAGGAAAAAGCCTTTAACTCTTTAGTTGGTCAAGTGATGAAAGCCGCTAAAGGCAAAGCTAACCCAGCCCAAGTCAATGAGTTACTCAAAAGCAAACTTGCTTAAGGATTAATGGCATGATTTGGAACTTTACAAAAATGCATGGCGTTGGTAATGATTTTGTGGTGCTTGATGGTGTACGTCAATCGATACAAATGACTCCTGAACGTGCAAGAGCCATCGCCCATCGACAATTTGGTATTGGCGCGGATCAGATCCTTTTAGTTGAAGAGCCTACTCATCCAGAAGCTGATTTTCGCTATCGTATTTTTAATGCAGATGGTAGCGAAGTGGAGCATTGCGGTAATGGGTCGCGTTGTTTTGTGCGTTTTGTACATGAGCAAAAATTATCTGGGCGTAATCCTCTAAAGGCTGAAATTGCGACAGGACTTATTATCCTTAAAGAACATGAGGATCACACGGTATCAGTAAAAATGGGGCAAACTCGTTTTACACCGGATGCCATTGCATTTGATACAACGGATTTAGCTAGTACTCAGCAAGGTGAAGATACCTTATGGGTATTACCTTTGCCTAACCATGATCAGGTAACATTATCTGTCGTTGGTATCTCTAATCCACATGTGGTTCAAGTAGTTGAAGATATCGCTACTGCACCCGTATTAGAACAAGGCCCATTAATTGAGTCTCATCCACGTTTTAAAAATCGAGTTAATGCGGGTTTTATGCAAATTGTAAATACCCATGAAATTAAGCTACGCGTTTATGAGCGTGGTGCCGGAGAAACATTGGCTTGTGGTACTGGTGCTTGTGCTGCCGCTGTCGCTGGTATTCGCCGTGGTCTTTTACAAAGCCCCGTAACCGTACACACTCAAGGTGGTGATTTAATCATTGATTATGACCATCAAGAAATTGAAATGACTGGACCAGCAACCACTGTTTATTCGGGCTCAATTGATATTGATAAACTAGTTGCCTCCATTCCAACACAGGTATTAAACCCATGACAAATGAACATCTATCTCCAGAGGTAATTGCAGAGTTTCTGCGTAATAACCCAAATTTTTTAACTGAACATGCTGATATTTTTTCTGAGATTCGTGTTCCTAACCCTGACGGACCTGGATCATTATCGTTACTGGAAAAACAAGTAAGCACCCTACGTGACCGCTTACACTCTACGCAAAATAATTTATATGAGTTAGGTGATATTGCTGTTGAAAATCAAGGAATTAATGACACTATCACAGATTGGTGTGCAACGCTATTAGCACAAAAAGAAGAGGAATTAATTCCAGCAGCTATTGTGACTGGTTTACAAGACGCTTTTCCTGAACTTGAAGTTGAATTATTACTTTGGGGGTTTGACCAACTAGAAGACTACCAGCTAGAAGAAAATGTTGAGGTTCAACAATATATCAAATCATTGGTTGCTCCTTATACAGGCTCAGATATCCACCCCGGCATCGCGGCTTGGTTAAGTAATCCCGCTGGTTCTATCGGTATTGCACCTTTGTATGTGAATGACATCGCCATTGGCGCCCTAGTATTTGCTAGTCAAGATGCGAAACATTTCTATCCTGACATGGGCGTATTCTTCCTTGAAAATCTTGGTTACCTAGCAAGTGCTGCCATTTCACGTCTTGCTCCTTCAATTATGGATGAAGAAGTTTCGATTACCACTCAAGAAGACGAGCAAGAACAAAATAGCCATAATGCTGAGGATGATGATTATCCTGAATTAGACCCAGCATAGAACATACATATACTTGAGGCAATGATGAATATTGAGGACAGCTCTACAGCTATCAATGAATGGCTTAACTATCTTTCAAAAGAAAGGCGCTATTCCTCTCATACACTTTCTGCTTATGAACGTGATATGGCTCAATTAGTAGAGCTGTACCCTCAGCATTCACTGCTACAAATTTCACCTACTCAAATTAGATCTGCTATTGCTAGATTACACTCTCAAGACTATAGTCCCCGATCATTAGCACGACTATTATCGACCTGGCGTAGTTTTTATAAATGGTATTGTTTGCAAGCACATCTTGCTATTAACCCAACCTTGGATATCAAAGCACCTAAAATTGCTCGCAGCCTACCAAAAGCACTGAGTACTGACCAAACCAAAACTTTGCTAGATACTGGTGAAGCCATCACAGGCAACGAAGTCATTGCAGCACGCGATCAAGCTATTTTTGAGTTGTTTTATTCGAGTGGCTTACGTCTATCTGAATTGATTAATATTGATATTCAATTTCATCAATCAGGTCATTATGAATCACAAGGCTGGCTAGATTTAAAAGAACGAGAAGTCACTGTTATTGGTAAAGGCAAAAAAACGCGTATTCTTCCTCTCGGTGAGAAAGCCGTCCAAGCCATTGAGTTCTGGCTTACCAAACGCCCCTTATTATTAAAGCCAAATACTTCTGAGAAAGATGCTTACGCCCTCTTCTTGGGCGAGCGAGGTGCACGAATTACGCCTCGAGTGATTCAACTACAACTCAAAAAACTAGGTATAAAAAGTAATATTCCTGCTAATATACATCCCCATGTCTTACGCCACAGCTTTGCCAGTCATTTATTACAATCCTCTCAAGACTTACGAGCTGTACAAGAATTATTGGGGCATGCAAATATTTCTACGACTCAAATTTACACTAAGCTAGACTTCCAGCATTTAGCTAAGGTGTATGATCAAACTCACCCTAGAGCCAAACTAAAAAAATAGGTCTTGGTAAAAAAAACAAAACCTATTTTTTAGCTTTGCCTACTAAAATATCCAAGCCATAAGTTAATTTTGACGCGCAGGTTTTCTAATGAATATAATTTATCGAATGCCTCTCTTACTTGAGAAAGCATGTTCTTATATTATTTCAAGCCCTCTAAAATCTTTTGTGCATTAGATTGCATCATGCCAAAATATGTACTACCTTCCCCACTTTTCGCTAAGGCGTCTGTGTATAAAGTGCCTCCAATTTTTGCACCTGTTTCACGTGAAATTTGCTCTAGCAATTTAGGATTTTTGACATTTTCCAAGAATACTGCGGGGATATTTTTCGCACGAATTTCTTTAATGACATTCGCTATATCTTTTGCTGATGGTTCCGACTCCGATGCAACACCTAAAGGAGTTAAGACTGTCAAACCATAAGCATCCGCAAAATAACCTAATGCTTCATGTGATGTCACTAAATAACGGTGATTAGCTGGTAAGGCTGCAAATGCTTTTTTTAATTCTTCATTCAAGGTTGTTAGTTTAGCTTTATACGCTTTGGCATTCTCTGCATAAAAAGTTGCATTTGCCTTATCTACTTCACTTAATGTTTTTTCAATATTATCTACATACACTACCGCATTTTCTAAACTTTGCCATGCGTGGGGATCAATATTTCCATGATGGTGATGGCCTTCATGTCCATGCTCATGGCCTTCATGTCCATGCTCATGTCCTTCATGCTCGTGATCATGATACTTATGATCATGTGTAGCATGCTCTTTGGCATGTTGATGATCATCATCGTGTTCATGTTCATGCTCTTCTTTTTTACTTTCCTCACCTATTATTTCTTCTTGGAGCTTACGAGCCTTGATACCATCTGATACAGCCACTAACTTACCAGAAAAATCAGCCGCCATCGCTAAATTATTAGCCCAAGAATCTAACTCTAAGCCATTTACAAAAAAAGCTTTAATATCACCATGAGAGGCAAAACGTTTAATATCCTCTGGACGCATTTCATATTGGTGCATATCTGCATCAGTACCGACAAGATTAATCACTTCAACCTTATCACCACCAACATTTTTAACCATGTCTTCAATAATAGAAAAACTCGTCGCTACTTTAATATTTTCTGCGTGAGCGAATGTACCCACACTTATACCTAATGCCAATGCCAAAAATAACTTCATCTTTATTTTCTCCTATTTAGCTTATGCTTTAATAACCCACCTTGTGGGCCAAAACTTAACGCCAGCAGATAAATAATGCCGGCAGTCAGAATAATACAAGCCGATGTTGGAAGGCTAATATGAAAGGAAATTACCATTCCAACATATACACTACAAATGCCTATCAACACTGAAGTAAAAATTTGTTGTTCTAAGGTTCTTCCAATAAACTTAGCCGCAATCGCAGGTAGAAGCATCATCCCCACTACCATTAACGTACCTAAGACCTGAAATCCCGACAATAAATTCATGACTAATAACAATAAAAACACAATATGCGTTTTGCCTTTTCCACCATCTACTTTAAAGAAGGTAGGATCCAAACAATCCATAATTAGTGGTCGATAAACTAATGCAAGCACAAGCAAAGATACGCTACTAATAATCATAATAAGTAATAAGGCTGTATCATCTAATGTCAGTACTGACCCAAACAGCACATGCAATAAATCCATATTGGTTCCACGAGCAGAGACAATGACTACCCCAAGTCCTAAAGAAATAAGGTACAAAGCCGCAAAGCTCGTATCTTCTTTAAGCATAGTTAACCTAGCAATAACGCCAGCAGCTATCGCCACAATAAGCCCAGTCACTAAACCACCTATAAACATTGCCATCATCGACATGCCAGCAAAAAGAAAGCCTAGTGCAACGCCAGGCAAAATAGCATGAGACATCGAATCCGCGACTAAACTCATTCTTCTAAGCACTAAAAAAACGCCTAATGAACTAGTAGATAAGGCGAGAAAGACACCACCAAACAACCCTCTCGCCATAAAACTAAAATCAACAAAAGGGGCTAAAAAAATTTCATACATCTTAGAACCCCTGTAATGCTAACCGTCGAGCTTTTTGCAAATTATCTTCAGTCAATATTGACTGTGTCTCCCCCCATGCAACCACTTCACGTGCTAATAGTAGGGTTTGAGGGAAAACTTGTCTTGCTAACTCAACATCATGTAGAACCACAATAACCGTTTTGCCTGTCGCATGCCAATCCAACATAATTTGCATCAACTCTGCACTAGTATGCTCATCTATCGCTGTAAATGGCTCATCTAAAATATAAACATCAGGGCGTCGAACAATCAACCGAGCAAATAAAGCACGCTGAAATTGTCCTCCCGACAAGGTGCCTATTAACTGATTAGCATTATGTTGAAGACCAACTGACGTTAATGCCTGATGAATATAGTCTCTTTCTTGGGAAGAATATGCTCTAAAGGCACCGACACGCTTCCATGCTCCCATAGCCACTAAGTCAAAAACAGTAATGGGAAATGCATGATCAATTTCATTTTTTTGGGGAAGTAATCCAATACCTGACGTTAAATCTGGCGCAATTTCTATACTGCCTGATGATGGCTGAATAACCCCTGTGATAGCTTTAATTAATGTTGACTTACCAGCTCCATTAGGGCCAAGTATTGCCGTCATCGAACCTTTTTCAAATTGTCCATTTATTTTTTTTAAAATTTCATTTTGAGAGTTGTCTCGTTGACCGACCGACAAATCAGACACCCTAATGGCAAACATTTAAATCCAACCTAAAACATTAGCCACCAATAGCCATAATAAAGCAATTAACAAGCTTAAAGGAAATACTCTAGAATAGGCTGACTGCAGCCATATAGTACTTGAACACTTGGATAAGTCAGTCGGACTCACTACCTCCGCTTGAGCATCCAAGGAATCGCCATAAGCACTCGTTTTCATTGTAAAATTCATAGATAATCATCAACTATTCGTTTTATTTTCATGCATTATAGCATAATGTTATAATATAACATTACATTTTAGGGTCGTAAATGCAAAGCTTATCACCACAATCAGTACAAAAAAGCCTGTCAGAAGCCGCAGCACTTTGTGACGCAAGGGGAAAACGCTTAACACCTATTAGAGCCCAAGTTCTTGCGCTAATGCTCCAAGATGGTCGTAGCCTAAAAGCTTACGAATTACTCAGCAAAATTCAGGCTATCATGCCTAACGCTAAGCCTGCTACGGTTTATCGTGCCTTAGATTTTTTAGCCGAAGAAGGGTTTATTCATAGGCTTGATGCTATTAATGGCTGGACTGCTTGTCAACATATTCATCAGGATCACGAAGGCCACGAACATCACCACGACTTGCTCGCCGTTTGTACCGAATGTGGTGCCGTAAAAGAAATCAGCGCCCCTGATATTAGTAAAAAGCTAAATGCTCTTTTAAATGATGTTGGCTTTAGCCCTAATACTCACGAAACAGAAATTCGAGCCACTTGTTCAAATTGTAAAAAAAATCATTTATCCAAAAATTTATAGACAAGTTTCCCTTATTGAGCACAGAAAATACATTTTTTGCACTTTCAGCCTTGTTATTTTTCATTTTGCCCATATTTAGGTGCGATATTTTGAAAACTATGCTAAAACCTATGATGTCATATACATGTAGTATTGACATGTTATGCTGTCTGGCTTGATAGCATTTTTACCTGCACTAGGAAATAAAATGAGCAATAAAATGGTTCCTGTCACTGTTTTGACTGGTTTTTTGGGTTCTGGAAAGACAACCCTTTTAAAACGTATTCTGACTGAATTTCATGGTCGTCGCATTGCTGTCATTGAAAACGAGTTTGGGCCCGAAAGTATTGATAACGAACTGTTGGTTCAAGACTCAGAAGAAGAAATCATTGAGTTAAACAATGGCTGCGTATGTTGTACCGTACGTGGAGATTTACAGCGTACATTACTAGACTTAAAAGAACGACGTGAAAAAGGCGAGCTTTCTTTTGAGCGCGTAATGATTGAAACAACTGGCGTAGCCAATCCTGGACCAGTTTGCCAAACATTTTTTATTGATGAAGAAGTCGCTAGCTACTATATGTTGGATGCGGTAATCACTGTTGTTGATGCCAAACATGGTATGGAAACACTTGATACCCAACCAGAAGCACAACAACAAGTAGGTTTTGCCGATCGTATTCTACTATCAAAACTTGACTTAGTCAGTGAGGAAGAACACAAAGCTCTTTATAAGCGCCTAGTCCATATGAATCCACGAGCCAAAATTACACCTGTTAATTTTGGAGAAGTAGATTTAAATAGCATTATTGATATTTCTGGCTTCAATCTCAATGCCGTCCTTGACATTGACCCAGAATTTCTCAAAGAAGATAATCACCACGACCATGAACATCACCACCACCATCATCATGACCATGAGTGTGACGAGCATTGCCATCATGACCACAAGCATGACCATGAGTGTGATGAACATTGTCACCACCATGACCATCACCATGCGCACCATGATGATGAAATTGGTGCTTTCTTATTTACCTCGGATAAACCATTTGACCCCATTAAACTAGATGATTTTTTAAGTGGTTTAGTCCAAGTGTATGGCCCTGATTTATACCGTTACAAAGGCATTCTTTATATAAAAGGTGCTCCAGTACGTTATTTACTGCAAGGGGTACACATGATTTTAGGCACCAACCCAGGTAAACCTTGGGGTAGCAATGAGAAAAAACATAACAAAATTGTGTTTATCGGCAGAAAATTACCACAAGAAATTTTCAAGCAAGGCTTGACTCAATGTCTCGCCTAAAATCACTTTTTTCTTTTTAATCTGTTTCAATATTTTAGGAGGCTAATAACATGGCCAAATCAGTAAAAAAGAACAACCACTACAGAAGAGCCATTATTAAGCGAAGAACAAATCTTAGCCATGCCTGAATCTGACTACA
The DNA here is from genome assembly GCF_000506865.1 of Pelistega indica. Taxonomy (GTDB): domain Bacteria; phylum Pseudomonadota; class Gammaproteobacteria; order Burkholderiales; family Burkholderiaceae_B; genus Taylorella; species Taylorella indica. The sequence goes on along the minus strand of NZ_AYSV01000100.1, from coordinate 8,772 downwards.
TGAATGATGCTCAACTTGCCTTTTTCAAAAATCGCTTAAAAATGTTGGAGCATGATATTCTCAATAAGGCGGATAAAACCACAGAAAACCTTAGAGAGACTCAGTTTGTTCCTGATCCAGCCGATCGCGCTACTATTGAAGAAGAGCACGCTTTAGAGTTAAGAACGCGTGATCGTGAACGTAAACTACTGAAAAAAGTTCAGCATTCTTTGCAACTGATTGAATCGAAAGAATATGGCTGGTGTGAAGAAACAGGTGAGCCTATAGGCATAGGCCGTTTACTTGCTCGCCCAACAGCTACACTATCACTAGAAGCACAAGAGCGTCGCGAAAAACGTCAAAAGCTTTACGGTGATTAAACGCCTTTTTCATAAATTAGCAAACGTTTTATAAAACTGTTTGTAGTACACATAAGGTCATCCTCACGGTGGCCTTTTTTATTTCACCTTCTTTACGATTTTGACAGGTAGTCTTTCTTACCAGCACTTGAAAAATGATAACCATCCCCCACTTAGACAAAATCTTTTCCACTTTATTTAAGGAAAGCAAATGGAACAATTTCACGCAACTACCATTGTCTGCGTTCGTCGCGGTGATGAAGTCGCTATCGGGGGTGACGGACAAGTCACACTAGGCAATATCGTTATTAAAGGTACAGCTCGCAAGATTCGACGCCTATATCATGATAAGGTTCTCGCTGGTTTTGCTGGCGCTACAGCAGATGCCTTCACTTTACAAGAACGTTTTGAGGCAAAACTTGAAAAGCACCAAGGACATTTATTACGTGCAGCTGTTGAGTTAACTCGTGATTGGCGTACAGATAGAGTATTACGCCGTCTTGAAGCAATGCTCATCGTAGCGGATAAAGAGCACACACTTGTACTAACAGGTAATGGTGATGTACTAGAACCTGAGCATGGTATTGCCGCAATTGGCTCTGGTGGTGCCTATGCACAATCAGCAGCCCAAGCTCTTTTGCATAATACTAATCTTTCACCAGACGAAATCGTAAAAAAATCGTTAGAAATTGCTGGTGATCTATGTATCTATACAAACCAAAATCATATTATTGAAAAACTCTAATACAGAAGGAATAAAAATGAGTGACTTAAGCATTATGACACCAAAAGAAATCGTTTCTGAGTTAGATAAGCACATTGTTGGGCAACACAAAGCTAAAAAATCTGTCGACCGTTGCTCTCAGAAATCGCTGGCGTCGCCAACAAGTAGCAGAGCCTTTGCGCCATGAAATTCATCCTAAAAACATTTTAATGATTGGTCCGACTGGTGTGGGTAAAACAGAAATTGCACGCCGTTTAGCAAAATTAGCGAATGCCCCTTTTATTAAAGTAGAAGCAACCAAATTCACCGAAGTCGGTTATGTCGGTAGAGATGTTGATACCATTATTAGAGATTTGGTCGATATCTCTGTAAAACAGACTCGCGAATTAGAAATGCGTCGTGTACGTACTCAAGCAGAAGATGCTGCTGAAGATCGTATACTAGATATCCTAGTTACACCTGCTCGTGATGCTCATGGACAACCAATCCGTGAAGAAAATACAGCACGCCAAACTTTCCGCAAGAAACTACGTGAAGGTACCATTAATGACATGGAGATCGAAATTGAAGTAGCTCCTCCTACACCGCAAATGGAAATCGTTGGTATGGGTATTGCAGGCATGGAAGACTTAGGTGAGCAGCTACGTGGCATGTTCTCCAATATGGGTAAGGACAAAACTAAACCTAAGAAAATGACGATTGAAAATGCCTTTAAACTCTTAACAGAGGAAGAAGCAGCAAAACGTGTTAACGAAGAAGAAATTCGCAATACCGCTATTCGTAATGCAGAACAAAACGGCATCGTATTCCTAGATGAAGTCGACAAAATCGCTAACCGCTCTGACGGAGGCAGTGCCGATGTATCTCGCCAAGGCGTTCAACGCGACCTCTTGCCTTTAGTAGAAGGTACAACGGTTAATACTAAATACGGCATGATTAAAACTGACCATATTTTGTTTATTGCCTCTGGTGCTTTCCACTTATCGCGTCCTTCGGATCTGATTCCAGAATTACAAGGTCGTTTTCCTATTCGCGTTGAGCTTGATTCGTTAAGCTCTGAAGATTTTGTGCGTATTTTAAATGAAACAGATGCGTCACTCACCAAACAATATACCGCGCTTATGGAAACAGAAGGGGTTAAATTAGAGTTTACTGCTGAGGGGTTAAAACGTTTAGCTGACTTAGCCTTTGATGTAAATGAGAGAACAGAAAATATCGGAGCACGTCGTTTATATACAGTGATGGAAAAACTCCTTGAAGACTTATCATTCGATGCCACCTCTGTTCAAGATGGCACTACAGTTATTATTGACTCAGCCTACGTAGATAGTAAATTAGAAGAAGCAGCAAGTAGCCAAGACTTATCAAGATATGTTTTATAACGATTTGATAAATTTGCATTAACTTGAAAGCGAGTAAGTAACTATGATTAACTTACTCGCTTATTTTTTACTTAATTTAATAAAGCTAATTCATTGATTATTAGGGAATATCCTAGGCTTTTAATTTTTAAAAAACCTTCTTTTAAAAGTCCAAAACACAGCTTATTAGTTTTCTCATACACTCAATATTTATTAAAAAAACAAGGAGATAACTATATGCTTATATCTAAATTTATAAAAAACTTACTAGCAATTAGCGTGCTAGCTACAACGGCATTGACTCAAGTTCAAGCACAAACCACAGCACCTATCACTATTAAATTTTCACATGTAGTGGCTGATGATACCCCTAAAGGCAGAGGAGCCTTACTTTTTAAAAAATATGCAGAAGAAAAGTTTCCTGGACGGGTAGTTGTTGAAGTATATCCTAACTCATCTTTATATGGTGACGGTAAAGAGATGGAAGCACTGCTAACTGGTAATGTACAAATGCTAGCACCATCTTTAGCTAAATTTGATAAATACACACCAAAAATCCAATTATTCGATTTACCTTTTTTATTTGATGACCTTCATGCCGTTGAACGCTTTACAAAAAGTAATGCTGGCAAATCTCTACTAAATAGTATGGCTGATAAAGGTATTACTGGTTTGGCCTATTGGAATAATGACTTAAAACAGTTAACTGCTAACAAACCATTAGTATTACCAACAGATGCTCGTGGTCAAAAATTCCGTGTACAAAACTCTGAAGTACTAGATGCACAATTTAAGCAGTTATTGGCTATCCCTCGCAAAATGTCTTTTGCTGAAGTTTATCAAGCCTTACAAACAGGTACAGTAAACGGTACAGAAAATACCTATTCAAATATTTACTCGCAAAAAATGCATGAGGTACAAAAATACCTAACTGAAAGTAATCATGGCTTGATTGCTTACATGGTAATTGTCAATACAGATTTCTGGAATAAACTTCCCAAAGACATTCAAACAGGTCTAACGGAAGTATTAGATAAAGTAACGACTGAAGTAAATAAATTAGCTCTAGAAGATAATCTTCGTGATAAACAACGTATTCTTGATGCTAAAACTACTGAAATTATTGAGCTCACTAAAGATCAAAGAGATCAATGGAAAAAAGCGATGTCTCCTGTAATGGAAAAAATTTGAAAATCAAATTGGTAAAGATTTGATTGATGCGGCAATTCAGTCTAACCAAAACTAAACTATTATTCGCTTCTGCCCCATTCTCAATATAGGTAATTACCCTATATTGAGAGTAAGGACTCCCTATTAATCGGGTTTTTAGACTATTATAAATTTATTCTATTTTGTAAGTTTATTTTTCTTTTTTGGAGATTTATGCCATGAAAAGCACTATGTTAAAAATGCTTTCAGCTGCCGTTTTAGGTGCATTAGCCTCTAGCCAAGCACTAGCAGCAGACGCACCAATCGTTATCAAATTTTCTCACGTGGTTGCCGCTGAGACACCAAAAGGTCAAGGCGCTCAAATGTTTAAAGAAAAAGTAGAAGCGAAATTCCCTGGTCGCGTAACTGTTGAAGTGTATCCAAACTCATCTTTATACGGTGATGGCAAAGAGATGGAAGCGCTTTTAACTGGTAACGTGCAAATGTTAGCACCATCTTTAGCTAAATTTGATAAGTTCACACCCAAAGTCCAACTTTTCGATTTGCCTTTCTTATTTAACGATATTAATGCCGTTCAAAAATTCCAAGTTAGTGCAAAAGGTAAAGAGCTATTAAATAGCATGACTGACAAAGGTATTACTGGTTTAGCTTACTGGAACAATGACCTAAAACAATTGTCTGCTAACAAAGCATTACGTGTACCTGAGGATGCTCGTGGTCAAAAATTCCGTGTACAAAACTCTGAAGTGTTAGATGCTCAATTTAAACAAATCTTAGCTGTACCACGTAAAATGGCTTTTGCTGAGATGTACCAAGGTCTTCAAACTGGTGTTGTAAATGGTGCTGAGAACCCATACTCAAACATTTACTCTCAAAAAATTCACGAAGTACAAAAATACATTACCGAATCTAATCACGGTTTATTGTCTTACATGGTTATCGTAAATACGAAATTCTGGGAAGGTTTACCTGAAGACATTCGCAAAGGTCTACAAGAATCTTTAGATGAAGTAACTGTTGAAGTAAACAAAGTTTCTCATGAGTTGAACCTAAAAGACAAAGAGAAAATTGTTGCTGCAGGCACAACTGAAATTATTACCCTAACTGACGAAGAGCGTGCTAAATGGCGTGATGCTATGCGTCCAGTCTGGAAAAAATTTGAAAATCAAATCGGTGCTGATTTGATTTCTGCAGCCGAAGAAGCAAATAAATAATTATTCTATAATTAAATAAGATTAGGGGGTAATAGCATGCTTTATGCTGACTATTACCCTTTTTAACTTTTCAAAGGCATTACCCATGAAACTGCTGTCCAAATTCTGGGATAAGTTAGAAGAGATTCTTATCATTCTTTCCTTATCTCTTATGACACTTGTAACATTTATCTATGTTGTTCTCAACAATCTGTACCAGCCATTTCTGGATTTAGCAGATTATTTTGAATCTCTCAAATCCATTCTTGAACCCATTGGCATCTTTATCATGACGATGGCTATGGAGATGACATGGAGTGTTGCACTGACCAAATTATTTTTTGGTATGTTAATTTTCTTAGGTGCCTCTTATGGGGTGCGTACAGCGGGTCATATTGGGATTGATGTACTCGTTAAAAAATTCTCTAAAACAGGACAACGCAATATTAGCATTATTGCTTGTTTACTATGCCTGTTTTATGCTGCGCTCATTGCTTACGCCAGTCTTGAATGGATTCAGGCTATGTTTGTTGCTGACGTAGGCGCTGAAGATTTAAATACTTTTAATATCAAAGTATGGGAAATTGGTTTAATTATCCCTATCGGTTATACACTTATCTTTTTCCGTTTTATCGAAATTCTGATTCGTCTATTCCGTGGTCAACAAACAGATTTAGGATTAGCAGACGAAGCTAGTGACGCCCTCAAACTAAACGAAGAACATAAGGAATAACACAATGTCTATTATTTTATTATTTGGTGCCCTATTCCTCTTTATGCTTATAGGCGTGCCTATTGCCGTATCACTTGGTTTAGCAGGATCATTGGTTATTATCTTTTTCAGTAATGATTCTTTAAGTTCTGTTGCTGTTAAAATTTTTGAAACCTCTGAACATTATACCCTCTTAGCGATTCCATTTTTCCTACTCGCTGGTGCTTTTATGACCACTGGCGGTGTTGCCAAACGTCTTATTGACTTTGCTAATGCAACTGTTGGACATATTCGTGGAGGCTTAGCTATCGCTTCAGTATTGTCATGTATGCTTTTTGCTGCACTATCTGGTTCAAGTCCAGCAACTGTAGCAGCTGTTGGATCTATTGCTATTGCTGGTATGGTTCGTTCTGGCTATCCGATCGAATTTGGTACAGGTATTATTACCAATGCAGGTACATTAGGTATTCTAATTCCACCGTCAGTAGTAATGGTTGTTTATGCGGCAGCAACAGAACAGTCCGTAGGTCGCTTATTTATGGCTGGCGTTGTGCCTGGCGTTTTATTAGGCGTTATTCTTATGGTAGCGATTTATGTTGTTGCTCGTATGAAAAATTTACCTGCTTTACCACGCGCTACAGTTAAAGAGTGGTTTAAAGCTGCCCGTGAAGCACTATGGGGATTAATCCTAATGGTAATCATCCTCGGCGGTATTTATTCAGGAGCCTTTACAGCAACAGAAGCCGCCGCAGTAGCAGCTGCTTATTCATTTTTTGTCGCTGTATTCATTTATAAAGACATTTCCCTCAAAGAATGCCCTAAAGTATTACTAGAAGCTGGTAAATTAAGCGTTATGCTGATGTTTATTATTGCCAATGCTATGCTATTTGCTCATGTACTCACTACTGAACAAATTCCTCAGCAACTAACAGCGATTGTAGCGGAGATGAACTTAGCACCATGGCAATTCCTAATCATTGTTAACTTGGTGTTATTAGTGGCTGGTGCGTTTATGGAGCCATCTGCCATTATCTTAATTCTTGTACCTATTTTATTCCCTATCGCTATGCACTTAGGTATTGATCCTATCCATTTAGGTATCATTATGGTTGTAAATATGGAAATTGGCTTGATTACACCACCTGTAGGGTTGAATTTATTCGTTTCTTCAGCAATTACCAAACTTCCAGTCACCAAAGTTATTAAAGCCGCCACTCCTTGGCTAATGATTATGCTTGGTTTCCTTATCCTTATCACTTATGTCCCTGAAATCTCGCTTGGACTACCTGATATGTTAGGCCAAAAATAATCACTTTATTCAAGTATAAGTAACACAAAAAACCGAGACACTTTTAAAGTATCTCGGTTTTTTATACCTAAGCAGTCAAATCAACAATGTATAACCTTCTCTCTTAGCACCCACTGAAAAAAAGGTTAGACATATCTTATTTCACTTTAATCTCTTTGATAATATAATGATTATTCTCATGAATTGCTTTGAATTTCACTTGATCACCTGGTTTTACCGTTGACAATAGGCTTTTATCAATCTCATACACTAGTGTCATCGCAGGCAATTTAAAATCAGCAATTGCACCATGTTTGATAGCAATCTTACCTTTTGCCTCATCAATTCTACGAATTTCACCAGATGATGAAGCTTCCTCTTGGGCAAATACAGCCCCAGTCAACGACAGCCCTACCAAACCTGCCAATAAAGATTTACCAAGAACTTTCATTACAACTAACCTCACCTCTTTTCAACATTATCTTGTTACTAAGCATTTATTCATTATACCGTTAGCTAGCCATTATACTTTTTTTTCTAAGAACAATTATTTCTATTGCTTACAACCCTTTTTGAGGTGGTTCAAAATTGTAATTTGTTTTAGAATTAAAGCTATAGATAGATTTCTCAACTGGAGTGTACTTTATGTCTTTTACGTATCTTGTCCCCTACGATGCCTCAAATAATGCCAAACGTGCCTTAGAATGGGCAATCAACCATGGAAAGCTATCTGGAGCACATATCCGTGTAGTAAATATTCAACCAAGTTTTCGAACTATTCACTCTAAAGCGCTATTTAGTAAAAACGATATTGAAGAATATCAACAGCAGCTTTTTGGTGAATGCACAGAGGGCGTAAAAGCACTATTAGATGCTTCTGGCTTACAAACAAGTATGGAGATGGGTATTGGTGACCCGAAAGAAGTTATTGTAGATTTAGTTAAAAAAAGTAGAGAAACAGATGATCCTATTGATTTAATTGTCATGGGTTCCCGTGGTACTAATCCTATGTTCAGTGGTGTATTAGGCAGTGTTAGTTATGCCATTATCAACTCTGGCATATGTCCTGTAACGATTATTCCCCAAAGTAAATAATCACTTCTTATCCTTTTCTTTTTAATAATAGGATCAAGAAGAGTTACCTTTTTTGCTCTTCTTATTATATTTAAATCAGACCAAGTAGCATTTTTCTTGGTCTTTTTTATCCTATCATCAGATTTCTACTATGCAGACTAACCGTTTAGATCAAATTGTCACCAAATCTGGCGATCAAGGTACCACTTCTTTAGGTGATGGACAAAGAATCAAAAAAAATCATCACCGTATTGAATGTCTAGGTTGTCTCGATGAGCTTAATGCTACGATAGGATTGCTCATTAGTGCCTTTCTTAATGAAAAACACCCTTCTTCCATTCAGGCAGAATTACAATACGTCCAACATTGCTTATTCGATGCTGGTGCTGAAGTTTGTATTCCAGGCTATAACACCTTAACAATGCAACATATTCAACGTATAGAGGGTTTTATTAGTGTTTATTTAGAGAATTTACCCGCGCTCAAGGAATTTATCTTACCAGGTGGTTGCGCAGCAAGTGCTCAAGCCCATATATGTCGCACTGTTACGCGCCGTGCTGAACGACAGTTAGTCGCATTAAATGAACAAGAACCCATTAGTGATGTCAGCCTACAACTACTAAAGTAAGCGTCCGGTGAACTCCGATTGACTTCCGTTTTTAAACGTTCAATGCCCCGATTTTGTCGGGGCATTGTGTTAATTCTTGGTGTCGTTTGGCGCTTGCCAACGATGAGGCAGAAGCTCAGTAATGTCCTTCGCTTTCTGTGTCGGCAATCGTTCCAACACATCCTTAAGGTAAGCATAAGGGTCATGGCCATTGAGCTTAGCCGATTGAATTAACGACATCACCGCAGCCGCACGTCGACCCGCTTTCTCTGAACCTACAAAGAGCCAATTCTTGCGCTGACCAA
>NZ_AYSV01000099.1 GCF_000506865.1 Pelistega indica | reverse complement strand
ATTTGGATGTTGATTTATCCGTGAATTTTTCCAAGGATTTGTTAACCATGCTTTAGTGACATTGCACATTGATAATCTGAAAGGGAAGGGATTAATTCGCACCATCAGGCAGAGACTGTATTTAAAGCTTTTGGTCGTGCTTTACGTATGGCCGTAACACCAGACCCTCGTTCTGAGGGGGTTATTCCTTCTACCAAAGGTGTATTGTAATGGGCTCCAATGTCAATATAGCGATTGTGGATTATGGAATGGGAAATATCCATTCTGTACAAAGAGCTTTGCGTTATGCTGCTCCAGAGGCGAATGTTTATTTAGCCAATACTGTTCAGTTGCTAGATCAAGCAGATAAAGTTGTTTTACCTGGACAAGGGGCAATGAAGGATTGTATGCTCAATCTAGAACGTTCAGGTTTAAAAGAATCGTTGTTGATAGCCGCTAAAAATAAACCATTATTGGGTGTTTGCGTAGGCGAGCAAATGCTTTTTGAACGTAGTGATGAAGGCAATGCAGAATGCTTGGGGTTATTTCCGGGATATGTCGCCAAATTTGAAGGCGAGGTGTTTGCAAAACCCCATTTAAATGACCACCGTGAGCATCTTAAAGTGCCACATATGGGTTGGTCTCAAGTCAAACAAGAACGTAGTCATCCTATCTGGAATGGTATTCCAGATAACAGTTTTTTTTTATTTTGTGCATAGTTATTACGTTGTTCCTAGTGAACCATCATTAACTGTGGGCAGTAGTTTGTATGGATATCCATTCACGTGCGCAGTGGCTAAAGACAATATTTTTGCGGCGCAATTTCATCCTGAGAAAAGTGCTGAATATGGTCTAAAACTCTATCGTAATTTTGTTGAGTGGAAAATTTAATAAAATCTATACAAAAATAGGGTATAAATACATTTTTGGATAATTTTTAATCATTTTTGTTTTTTGTGAACTGATATGTTGTTAATTCCTGCAATTGATCTTAAAGATGGGCGTTGTGTACGTCTTCGTCAGGGTGAGCTAAATGATGCTACTGTATTTTCCGATGATCCGGGTGCAATGGCTAAGCAATGGCTAGATAAAGGAGCTAATCGCTTACATCTAGTTGATTTAAATGGTGCATTTGCGGGAAAACCCAAGAATGCTGAAGCTATAAAAAGTATTTTAGCTGCTGTGGATGATGAAATTCCAGTACAAATTGGTGGGGGTATTCGTGATATGGATACCATCGAAGCTTATCTAGACATGGGACTAGAATATGTGATTATTGGTACTGCGGCTGTTAAGGATCCATTATTTTTACAAGATGCTTGCTCTGTCTTCCAAGGTCATATTATTGTAGGGTTAGATGCCAAAGACGGTAAAATTGCGACCGATGGTTGGAGCAAAATTACTAAGCATGATGTGATTACGACGGCTAAACGTTATCAGGACTTTGGTGTTGAATCAATTATTTATACCGATATTGGTCGTGATGGTATGTTAACAGGAGTGAATATTGAGGCGACATTAGCCTTGGCTCGTGCTGTAAATATTCCTATTATTGCTTCTGGTGGCGTTCACAATATGGATGATATTAAGGCATTAGTTCCATTAACAGATGAGGGTGTTGAAGGCGTTATCTTAGGCAGAAGTATCTACGAAGGAACACTTGATTTTGAAGAAGCTCAACGCTACGTTGATGAATTAGAGGATTAATAAAAGTGAATGCCATAACTCCAGTTTCTACCTTAACAAAACGCATTATTCCTTGTCTTGATGTCACTGCAGGCAGGGTGGTAAAAGGTGTGAATTTTGTTGAATTGCGTGATGCTGGTGATCCAGTGGAAATTGCTCGTCGCTACAACGAACAAGGTGCAGATGAATTAACCTTCTTGGATATTACAGCAACGAGTGATGGTAGAGATTTAATACTTCCCATTATTGAGCAAGTGGCCTCGCAAGTATTCATCCCTTTGACTGTTGGTGGAGGTGTACGAGAGGTCAGTGATGTGCAACGCTTATTAAATGCGGGTGCTGACAAGGTTTCTATAAACAGTGCAGCAGTAGCTCGTCCAGAACTGGTATTAGAAGCTAGTCAATATTATGGCTCACAATGTATAGTGGTAGCTGTTGATGCACGCAAAGTTAGTAAAGAAGGAGAGCCTAATCGTTGGGAAGTTTATACTCATGGAGGGCGTAAACCAACTGGGATTGATGCTCTAGAATGGGTTATTAAGATGGCTGATTATGGGGCTGGAGAAATTCTACTAACGAGTATGGATAAGGACGGTACAAAATCAGGCTTCGATTTAGAGTTAACTCGAGAAGTATCGGATGCTATTGCTATACCAGTCATAGCTTCTGGTGGTGTTGGTAATTTACAGCATTTAGCAGATGGTGTGACAAAGGGTAGGGCTAATGCTGTTTTAGCTGCTAGTATTTTTCACTATGGTGAATATACGATTGCAGAATGTAAAGAATATATGAGCAAACAAGGTATTGCTGTAAGAGGTGTTTAAATGTCTGCTTGGTTAAAACAAGTACAATTCGATGATAATGGCTTGATTCCAGCAATTGCACAAGATTATAGGACTGGGCGTATTCTTATGGTGGCATGGATGAATCATGAAGCACTATTAGAAACAGTTAAAACGAGAGTGGCTGTCTATTGGTCTCGTTCTCGTAAAAAACTGTGGCGTAAAGGAGAAGAGTCTGGGCATGTTCAAAAAGTACATGAAATACGTTTAGATTGTGATCAAGATGTTATTTTGTTAAAAGTAGAGCAAGCACATGGCGTGGCGTGTCATACAGGGCGTGAAAGTTGTTTTTATTTGAAACTAGAGCAAGACCCAGCAACAGATGAACTATCATGGCAGGCAGTTGATCCTGTCCTTAAAGATCCAAAAGAAATTTATAAAGAAACACATGAATGATTTAAATATGCAGGATTTTTTACATGATTTGAGTAAAACACTTGAGTCACGTTTACCTCAGAATGGTGGGGACGAACAGACTTCATATGTGGCGAAACTCTTTAGCAAAGGGCCTGATGGTTTTTTAAAAAAAATTGGTGAAGAAGCAACAGAATTAGTAATGGCTTGTAAAGATGAGCAGAAACAAAGGATTGTTGCGGAAACGGCTGATTTGTGGTTCCATAGCATGGTGGCATTAACCTACTATGGTTTAACACCAGAAGATGTGATACAAGAACTTAAACGCCGTGAAGGTGTTTCGGGTTTAGAGGAAAAAGCATCACGGAGATCATAATGAAGATGAAAGAGTTTTGTCATCACATTATAAAAGTTTAATTTTAAAATATCTGATTGATTTTAGGAGTATCAGAATGGGTGGTTTAAGTATTTGGCATTGGTTAATTGTATTACTAGTTGTTGTGCTTGTATTTGGCACTAAGAAATTACGTAATGTTGGAGAAGACTTAGGCGGGGCCGTAAAAGGTTTCAAAAAGGGCATGAAAGAGGGTGAGGGTGAGCCGTCATCTATCACAAACCAACAGTCAGAAGATGTAAATACTGTTGATGTAAAAGCGAAAGAAAAAGCTGAGTAATTTTTTGAGTTGCCTCTTATGTTTGGTTTAAGCTTTAGTGAACTCTTTATTATTGGTATTGTGGCACTCATTGTATTAGGGCCAGAGAGACTGCCAAAGGTAGCTCGTACAATAGGACACCTTACAGGGCGTGCCCAGCGCTACATGAGTGATATCAAAAATGAATATTCAGCGAGAAATGGATATAGAAGAGCTCAGTAAGATTAAGGCTGATGTTCAAGAGGCAACTACACAGATGCGAAATAATTTTGAGAAGGCAGTATCTGATATCAAAGATCCATTAGCTAGTGTTAAAAAAGAAATGGGTGATACAGCACAACAATTAAAACAAGATATTAAACAGGAGTTGCCTGATATATCTTCCTTAAAGCCGACTAATAAAATTGCAGAGACATCATCTACAGATAAAACAGAGTCATGAATCAATTAGAAAATCATTCTGAAGAGCCTAGCCAAAAAGACGAAAGTCTAATATCCCATCTAGTTGAATTACGCTCACGGTTATTATACGCTGTAGTGGGGGTATTAGTTGTATTCGCTATTCTATGTATCTATCCTGGCAACAAAGAGCTTTATGACTTTCTAGCAAAACCTATGGTATCAACGTTACCAGCTGGCGATAAAATGATTGCCTATGGTGTGATTACCCCATTTCTGGTTCCTCTAAAGGTAACACTAATGATTGCGTTTGTAGTGGCATTACCTTTTGTGTTGTATCAGGCATGGGCATTTGTAGCTCCTGGTTTGTATAAGCATGAAAAACGGTTAGTCGTACCTCTAGTGATTTCTAGCTATATCTTATTTTTTGTAGGTATCGCCTTTTGTTATTTCTTTGTTTTCAAGACGGTTTTTCATTTTATCGCTGCGGTATCCCCCGAAAGTATTACATTTGCACCTGACATTGAAGCCTATTTGGATTTTGTGATGACTATGTTTTTGGCCTTTGGATTGACATTTGAAGTGCCTGTAGTGGTATTGGTGTTGGTAAGTACAGGAATTGCTAGTGTAGAAAAATTAAAGAACATTCGACCTTATGTGGTTGTATGTGCTTTTATTATTGCCGCTGTATTAACACCACCCGATGTCATTAGTCAGTTTATGATGGCTGTACCACTTATTTGTCTTTATGAGCTAGGGATCATTGGTGCAAAACTGATTAAAGCTAAACCTAGCTCTACTACAAATTCAAATACCAATGACTTTAATGCTTAGTAGATAAGCGTTTTTTCTCGGGTTTTGTTCCTAATACAATAACTACAGGGATGGATTTATTGGCTCGTAAGATAGTTGCTTTAAGCTCTGTCCCCGGTTTGAGTAATCCAATCTCATTCATCATTTGATTGACTGAAGTCACTGGCTTACCATCTAATTCGGTAACAATATCACCAACAGCAAGCTTAGCATTAGCGGCAGGACCATTAGGAACAAGAGAAGCGATAATCACGCCTTTGGTTTCTTTTAGGTTAAAGGCTTTGGCAAGGTCTGCCGTAACTTCTTGAAGCTCTAGGCCCAACCAACCACGAGTTACACGACCTGTTTGGATAATTTCTTGCATGATTTTTAGGGCTGTATCTGCTGGTGTGGCAAAACCAATACCTAAAGCACCGCTGCTAGAGTCTTTTTCAGCATAGATAGCTGTATTAATACCGATAAGATCGCCATTGACGTTGATCAATGCTCCTCCAGAATTACCTGGGTTAATGGCAGCATCAGTTTGAATAAAGTTTTCATAGGTATTAATACCTAAACCTGAGCGGCCTAATGCAGAAATAATTCCCATTGTTGTAGTTTGACCGACCCCAAAGGGGTTGCCGATGGCAAGTACGACATCTCCGACATTTAGTTTAGCATTTGCATTATAGGGAATAGGAGTGAGATTATTCGCCTCAATTTTAATGACGGCTAAATCGGTATCTGGATCTGCCCCTATGAATTGACCACTAAACTTTCGACTGTCATGCAATGCTACTTCAATAGAGTCTGCAGCTTCTACCACGTGGTAATTGGTTAAAATATACCCATCTGGAGTAGCAATAACGCCTGACCCTAAGTCTGTAGGGCGAGTAATATCCTCTCGAGAATTAGGGGTATTTAAGAATGGGCGTAAGGAAGGAATATCGGGTAGATTTTTAAAAGGTGAGGCAATTTTCTTAGTTGAATAAATATTCACTACAGAAGGGACAGCCAGTTTCACTGCATCAGCATATGAGGTGACAATTGTTGTTGTCATGCTTGGTGTTGCTTCCGTGGTGTTTTGAATTTTAACCGTTGCTGTTGGTTTGGTGCTAAGAGGTGTGTTTAGCAGAAAGGTGTTTACCCATGCAGGTCGTAATGTTGCTAGAATAAAAATAATAGCAAGAATAATAGCGACAGTTTGAGAGAAAATAGACCATATGCGTTGCATGATTAAACCACAAAGGAAATAAAATGAATCTAGTTAGTCGAGCAGAATTACAACAATGGCTTAATCAATCATTAAGCCCGATGCTTTTAAAGATTATGCCCCAAATGGATTACAGTTGCAGGGAAAACCTTTCATAAAAAAAATAGTTTTAGGTGTAACTGCTTCAAAAGCATTATTAGAAAAAGCAGCTCAAGCCAAAGCAGATACGGTAATTGTTCACCATGGTTGGTTTTGGAGAAATGAGGATTCCTGCATAGTGAATCAAAAATATGAACGTATCGCTTATGCTATTAAACAGGAATTAAATGTTTTTGGCTATCATTTACCCCTAGATGCGCACCCAGAATGGGGGAATAACACACAATTAGGTGTTGTGTTAGAGCTACAAATTTTGATGCAGGACGGTAAACCAGTAAGTTGTGGAGAACAAAAACTAGTATGGTTAGGAGAGCCTCCGTTAGGGAAAGAACGCTTAGGTGATTTTGTCTCACATATTGAAGAAAAGTTAGGGCGGCAAGTGTTGTTTATTGGAGACAAAAATAAGAGAGTTAAAAAAGTCGCTTGGTGTACTGGTGGTGCACAAGGCTTTTTTGATGTGGCTATTAATGCAGGGGCTGATGTTTTTATCACTGGTGAGGCTTCTGAGCAGGTGTATCACATGGCTCAAGAGAGTGGTGTGGCTTATATTGCTGCAGGGCATCATGCGACGGAGCGCTATGGTATTCAGGCATTAGGAAGGGCGATAAAACAGCAATTTCCTAGTATTGAGGTGGATTATATAGAAATATATAATCCTATATAACTATTTGATTTTAAAGAAAAAAGCCATTATTAGGTTAATAATGGCTTCAGTCAAATCTCTTTTTATTGAAGAATTTCTTTATCAACTTATTTTTTTAGCGAATCACGAATTTCACGTAATAGAACGATATCTTCTGGATCTGGCTCTGCTGCTTTTTCTGCTTCAAAACGAGCACGTGCTTTAGCAATAGCTTTAACAAGTAAAAATACAACAAAAGCTAATAAGATGAAGTTAATTAAGATCGTGATAAAGTTACCATAAGCGAAAATGTTAGCGCCAGCCTCTCTTAATGCATCTAATGTTTGAGGGCCAGTATAACCCTCTGGTTGTGATAACACAATGAATTTACTACTAAAATCAACATCACCACCTAGGATAAAGTTGATAAAAGGCATAATGATATCTTTTACAAGAGAATCAATAATTTTGCCAAATGCAGCACCGATGATGACACCAACTGCTAGGTCAACCATGTTGCCTTTTACAGCGAACTCTTGGAATTCTTTAATAAAACCCCGTGCTTTGCTCATAATTTGTTTCCTTTTTTGCGTTGAAAATGTTTACACGGTATATAATAGCAAGATAAGTTTAAATAAATCTATTTAAATAACGTTAATTTTTTTTTACACCTTGGCAGTATCAATAAGGATCGATAATGAGTCAGGATATACATTTACATCAAAATGAAGGGCAGGCTTCTCCAGATGTCTTACCTCAAGACCCTTCTCGCCGTTTTTGGCTAGGCACAGCCTGTGCTGTGGGTGGTGTAGCTGGTGTAGCAACGGCAGTTCCGTTTGTTGCATCAATGAACCCGTCAGAACGTGCAAAAGCAGCTGGTGCGCCAGTTGTGGTTAATTTAAGTGCTATTCCTGCAGGCACAATGGTGACTGCAGAGTGGCAAGGTAAGCCAGTTTGGATTTTACATCGCACACCAGAAATGATTGCTGGCTTGAAAAAAATGGATGACTTCTTAGCAGATCCTAACTCTGATCGTCCTGGATTTACGCCAGAATTTGCTAAAAATCCATATCGCTCACGCAAAGAGCAATGGTTAATTTGTGTTGGTATTTGTACACATTTAGGATGTTCACCTTCACCTCGTTTTGCCGTTGGTGGTGCTGAAGGTATGCCTGCGAATTGGGGGGGTGGTTTTTTATGCCCTTGCCATGGTTCGCAATTTGACTTGGCTGGTCGTGTACTTAAAAACCAACCAGCTCCAGATAATCTATTGGTTCCACCATATTATTTTGTTGATGACAATACAGTTATGGTTGGTTTAGAACAAGCAGCAGGCTAGTTTTGCCTCATTAATTTAAGGAGCCTAAAATGGCCGGCGATAAAGTTGTAGAAACAACGGGATTATTAGGTTGGATTGACCACCGATTCCCAGCAAGCAAGCTTTGGAAAGAGCATCTTAGTGAGTACTATGCCCCTAAGAATTTTAACTTCTGGTATTTCTTTGGGTCACTTGCTTTATTAGTGTTAGTGATTCAAATCGTGACTGGTATTTTCATGGTAATGCACTATAAACCTGATTCAGACCTAGCGTTTGCTTCAGTTGAGTACATTATGCGTGAAGTGCCTTATGGTTGGATTATCCGTTATATGCACTCAACGGGTGCTTCAATGTTCTTCGTGGTTGTGTATTTACATATGCTACGTGGGATGTTCTATGGTTCATACCGCAAGCCACGTGAGTTAGTGTGGATTTTCGGGGTAGCTATTTTCTTGTGTTTAATGGCTGAGGCATTCTTCGGTTATCTATTACCTTGGGGACAAATGTCTTTCTGGGGTGCGCAAGTAATTGTTAACTTATTCTCTGCTATTCCATTTGTGGGTGAAAGCTTATCTGTATGGATTCGTGGTGATTTCGTTGTATCTGATGCAACACTTAACCGTTTCTTTGCTTTCCACGTGATTGCTATTCCATTAGTATTAATTGGTTTAGTAGTTGCTCACATTATTGCCTTACATGAAGTGGGTTCTAATAACCCTGACGGTGTAGAAATCAAGGCTAAGAAAGATGCAAATGGTCGTCCATTAGATGGTATTCCTTTCCATCCTTATTATTCAGTACACGACTTGGTTGGTGTTGCTGGTTTCTTAATCGTTTTCGCAGCGATTATGTTCTTCGCTCCAACAATGGGTGGTTATTTCTTAGAGTCTAATAACTTCTTACCTGCAGACCCATTTAAAACTCCTCCGCACATTGCACCAGTTTGGTATTTCACACCATTCTATTCAATGTTACGTGCAACAACTGACGAGTTTACATGGGCATTGGTAGCGTTTGCTGTATTATTTGCTATCGGTATTTTATTGAGTAAAAATGTTCGCTCACCATGGAAATTCATCTGGGCAATTGTATTAATTGCTGTAGCATTTGCCTTACGTATTTTTGATGCAAAATTCTGGGGTGTTGTTGTGATGGGTGGTACAGTAGTGATTCTTGGTTTCTTGCCATGGTTAGATCAATCACCTGTTAAATCTATTCGCTACCGTCCGGGTTGGCATAAGCTTGTTTATGCGATTTTTATCATTGACTTCGTGATTTTGGGTATTATTGGTACAAAAGCACCGTCACCAATGTTAAATATCATTTCGCAAGTAGGTACAGTTGTATATTTGGCATTCTTCTTCTTTATGCCAATTTGGAGTCGTTTAGGTACATTTAAACAAGTTCCTGAGCGTGTGACTTACCGCCCTCACTAAGATTTTTAGGAAAGAACATGATTAAAAAGATTTTAGGTTCATTACTCATGGTGGTATCAATCGGCAGTGGTGTGGCAATGGCTTCAGAAGCTGGTCACCCTTGGGACGTAGCACCTGACAAAATTAACGATAAAGCTGCATTGCAAAACGGTGCAAAGCTATTTATCAACTACTGTATGAACTGTCATGGCGCAAGCTTATTGCGTTATAACAACTTAACTCAACTTGGTCTAACAGAGGACCAAATCGTTAATAACTTACTTTTCACTGGCAAAAAAGTTGGTGATAAGATGACTATTGCGATGAGTCCTAAGGATGCCAAGTTATGGTTTGGTGCAACACCACCAGATTTATCATTAATGGCTCGTGCAAAAGCCGAAAACTTGGGTCAACCAGGTACAGATTATATCTATACTTACTTACGTACATTCTATCGTGATAAGTCTCGCCCAACGGGTTGGAATAATCTTGTATTCCCAAACGCAGGTATGCCTAATCCATTATGGCAACATCAAGGTCCAGTTGAGGTAACTTTCACCGATACGCATGAGGTTGAGAAAGATGGTGCTAAGCAATGGCATGAGACAGTCACTAAAGTGGATGCTGATGGCTATAAAACACAAGTTAGTGATAAGGTGTTAGCTGATTACAAAGGTCATGCGTCAAGCCATGCTGAAATTACGTACCAAGACAAAGAAAAACAAGCCCAATATGATAAAGATGTGGCTGATTTGACAGCGTTTATGGGCTGGATGGCTGAGCCTCAGCAAGAGTTCCGCAAGACATTAGGTATGTGGGTATTGTTATTCTTAGCTATCTTGTTTGCGGTTGTATGGCAATTAAATAAAGCGTACTGGAAACACGTTAAATAAGTTTACGTCGCTTTAATATGTGTGGGGTAAGCCTCTTCTCTTTGGGCTTACCCTTTTTGTTTTGAAATTAGGGATTATCACGTATTAATGCGTAATGAGTGGTAATCAACTAGTCGTTTCTTGTAGAATAGATGAGTTAAGCGTAGGATTGAAACAAAACAGCAAACTTATCTATTAGCCTATCATCCTACATAGTTAATCTATAAAAATTTTAAAGGAGTCGCCCAATTATGATGGTGCTTTACTCTGGCACAACTTGCCCTTTCTCTCAACGCTGCCGTTTTGTGTTATATGAAAAAGGCATGGATTTTGAAATTAAAGATATTGATTTGTTCAATAAGCCAGAAGATATTTCAGTGATGAATCCTTATGGCACAGTGCCTATTCTGGTTGAGCGTGATTTGATTCTATATGAATCAAACATTATCAATGAATATATTGATGAACGTTTTCCTCACCCACAATTGATGCCTGCAGATCCAATTATGCGTGCTCGTACACGTTTATTCTTACATAATTTTGAAAAAGAACTATTTGTACATGTGTCTGTTTTAGAAGATTGTAGCAAACGTGCTGATGAAGCTTTATTAACAAAAACTCGTAACATTATCCGTGATCGTTTATCACAAATTGCACCAGTGATGGTTAAAAACCGTTTTATGCTAGGTGATGAGTTTTCTATGTTAGATGTAACGATGGCTCCATTATTGTGGCGTTTAGACTACTATGGCATTGAGTTACCGAAATCAGCAGCACCATTGCAGAAATATGCTGAGCGTATTTTCTCTCGTCCTGCTTTTATTGAGGCATTAACGCCTTCTGAGAAAGTCATGCGTCGTTAATTAGGCTGTTACGCCCATTAATTAATAAAGGAAAAATGATGTTACCAGCTAGTGCAAAACCTTATTTATTAAGAGCGCTTTATGAGTGGTGTATAGAAGAAGGTTATACACCGCATGTAGTTGTACAAGTGGATGAGCATTGCCATGTCCCAATGGCCTATGTTCGCGATGGTAGCATCACCTTAAATGTAGGACCTTTAGCGACTAAAGACTTTTTTATTGATAATGAATGGGTTAGTTTTTCTGCTCGATTTAATGGTGTTTCACAAATGGTGAGTTTTCCAATTACAGCTGTAGCTGCGATATTTACACGAGAGACTCAGGAGGGTATGGGCTTCGAAGTGACAAAATATCAGGGTAAAGAACCATTAGAACAAGGTATAAATTCAAATCAGACAGAAGATAAAAGTGGGCAAAAAACAACAGGTTTTAAATTGGTGGAATAAGATTACTGTTTAAATCAAAAAAAACTTGCTAAGAAAACGAAATATCCATATAATTATATTTCTAGGCCGCCGGCTTAGCTCAGCAGGTAGAGCAGCTGATTTGTAATCAGAAGGTCACGAGTTCGATTCTTGTAGCCGGCACCACTAAAGCCTTTGTTTGCTAATATATTCAAGGGTCTTAAGATAATTAACCTTGTAACACGATTGTGTGCAAGGTTTTTTTATTTTTGTCACTAAACTGGTATGGAAATTTTGGATACCAAGGAGTCCAAAAAATATGAAGATATCGGTATGGTAATACTCCTCTAAAATCGAAACACCGATGAGTGGAAAATTTCGTTAAACTATTTGTTAAATTTAAAGGAATTTTTCATGCGTAGAAAACAATTTACCGAGCGACAAATCTTATCTATTCTTAAACAGCATGAGAGCGGCGTGAGCGTTGCTGATTTGTGTCGTGAGCACGGCATGAGCCAATCTGCTTTTTACAAATGGCGTAGCAAATATGCCGGCATGGACTCGTCAATGCTCAATGAGCTAAAACGCCTACAGGAAGAGAATGCGAAGCTTAAGAAGCTTTATGCTGAGGAGCGGCTAGTTTCCGAGGCACGAAAGGAGCTACTTGAGGGAAAGTGGTAAAGCCATCGCTACGAAAAGCGATGACAAGAACACTTGTATCACGTCAAGGCTTTGCTGTCAGGTTAGCTTGCCGAACGGTGGGTATTAGCACATCAAGTTATTACTATCAAAGTAAAGGAAAGGCTGAGGACGAG
This sequence comes from Pelistega indica, assembly GCF_000506865.1. Classification (GTDB taxonomy): domain Bacteria; phylum Pseudomonadota; class Gammaproteobacteria; order Burkholderiales; family Burkholderiaceae_B; genus Taylorella; species Taylorella indica. The sequence goes on along the minus strand of NZ_AYSV01000099.1, from coordinate 276 downwards.
CAGATTGCCGATTGCTTGATTAAACTTACCCAAGCCAATAAGCGTTGGGGCTTTAAACTATGCTTTTTCTATCTCAGAAATGTCCAAGGCGTTGTTTGGAATCATAAGCGTGTTTACCGCATCTACAAGGAGTTAGCATTGAACTTACGTATTAAACCTCGCCTACGCCTTCAACGAAAGCAGCCAGTGCCACTGGCTGTGCCCACAGCTGCTAATCAGGTATGGTCAATGGATTTTATGAGTGATGCACTAGCCGATGGTCGTAGACTACGCTGA
>NZ_AYSV01000098.1 GCF_000506865.1 Pelistega indica | reverse complement strand
TCAGAATGGCCATGACCCTTATGCTTACCTTAAGGATGTGTTGGAACGATTGCCGACACAGAAAGCGAAGGACATTGCTGAGCTTCTGCCTCATCGTTGGCAAGCGCCAAACGACACCAAGAATTAACACAATGCCCCGACAAAATCGGGGCATTGAACATTTAAAAACGGAAGTCAATCGGAGTTCACCGGACGCTTACCGCCTAAATAAAATCCTACAAAATCAAAATCCATTATGAATACCTCATAATGGATTTCTATTGATAGCAACTGCTTCTACCTCTTTAGTTTTTTGACGTACAATCTTTCATCCTGAAAGATTGCACGCCTAAATAAAATCCTACCTCTTTAGTTTTTTGACGTATTATCTTTCATCCTGAAAGATAATACGCCTAAACACAACAAGAAAAATTACTCCACACTTAAAGCAGTTTTGTCTTGATAAGGTTTCATCAGCTCATCTGCTTTTTTCTGAGCTTCATTAGCCGCATCTTCAACTGATTTTTTCTCATCAGATACAACTTGAGCTAAGGCATTTTCCATTGCTTGACGAACAGGTACTGTTTCATACATCGCATACCATGGATGAGCATATTGCAATTGATCTAATGCTGTTTTTGCAGGTGGATAGCTAGCAATATATTCTTTCATTTCTGGTGTATCATATGATGCCTTACGAGGTGAGAAATATCCAGAGAAACGGCTCCAGCTACCATTCACTTCTGGGCTAACAAGATAGGTTAAAAACTTATAAGCCGCTTTTTTCTGTTCTTCACTAATGCCTTTAAAAGTAACAAGACTTGCACCACCGATAATCACTGCATTACGTACTTTTTTAGGTAAGAATGCTACATCAAAATCAACATCTTTAGCATTTTCTTTCATGAATCCTAGAGAGCCTGTACTTAATAATACAATACCCACTTTATTTGATAAGAAGCCAGCTGTGATTTGTTTTGAGTTTAAAACACCTGAAGGCATTACTTTATGTTTAAACACTAAGTCTTTATAAAATTGTAAAGCACCTTTTGCTGTAGGCGAATTATAGTAAACCTCTCCAGCATAGTCAGGGTTATTAAATTGACCACCATTTGCATGCACTAATGCCGATAAAATCCAACCACCATAGTCATTATTAGTAGATGGCATCATGATACCCCACTGACCTTTTTCTGTATTTGTTAATTTTTTAGCGGCATCTACTAACTCTGCCCATGTTTTCGGTGCCTCCTTAATGCCAGCTTCTTGGAATAATTTTTTGTTGTAATACATAATTGGCGTTGAGTTATGGAATGGAATCGCATAAGTCACACCATTATATTGAGCATTTTTATGCATTGGTTGCCAGAAATTTTTCTCTAGAAAATCATTAGCTGATACTTTATCTTCGCTATATTTAAACAGTTCATCCATAGGAGAAATCATATCGTTAATAGCTAAATCAACAGTATAGTTAGCTGACATGATAACTAACGCAGGAGCCTGACCAGCACGCACTGCCGCCTCAGCTTTCATTTTAGTTGTATCATAATCACCTGTAAAAATTCCTCTTACTTCCACGTCTTGTTGAGACTCATTAAAATGTTTAATCACTTTTGTCATCTCTTGTGTAAATTTACCCTCAACTGGAGAAGGAAACATAAAATCAATGGTTTGCTTTTCAGCAAATGCATTAAAAGATGCGGCCGCTAAGCTAATGCCTAAAACAGTCTTAATGTTAAACACTTGATTACTCCTTAGAAAGATTCTGTTGTGTTTTTGGTGAGAAAAAATGTAAATAGCTTGGTTCAAAATACAGAACGATTTCAGTATTCATGTTGGGAATATTCCCCAGATTAGGGATTCGGCATTGAAGAACACCATAATCGGTTTGTACTTTTAATAAATAATCAGAGCCATAAAGCTCTTTCTGAATTAACCTACCGGAGAGACTTAAGGCCTGTTCTGATAAGCTTGTGTTACTGATATATAAATGCTCAGGTCTAATTCCCAACAAGACATTATGTTCATCATAATCACGGCATGGTAGTGCTATTTTTTGTTCTTCAAGAAGCACATACTGCTGACCATCAACAGGTACATCAATAATATTCATTGTTGGATTGCCAATAAACGTTGCCACAAAAAGATTATCAGGATGCTGATAAAGTTGGGCAGGAGTCCCAATTTGTTGAAGCTTACCTTGATTAAGTACTACGATACGATCTGCCATTGTCATTGCCTCGACTTGATCGTGGGTAACATAAATTGTCGTTGTTCTTAATTTCCTGTGCAAATCCATCACACCATCACGGACTTCAACTCGTAATTTGGCATCCAAATTCGATAATGGCTCATCCATTAAAAATAAAGATGGATTTCTAATAATGGCTCTCGCCATCGCCACACGTTGACGTTGCCCCCCTGACAGTTCTTTGGGTTTACGTTTAAGTAAGGCATTAAGTTGCAATAAATTTGCTACCTCTGCTAATCTACTCGCAAACTGGCTTTTATCTTCCCCTCGAATTTTCATGCCAAATAGAATATTTTGCTCTACGCTCATATGTGGAAATAAAGCATAATTCTGAAAAATTAAGGCAAAATTTCTTTTACCCGCAGGGACATGATTAATACGTTCGCCATTTAACAGAATATCTCCCTCACTAGGCTCTTCTAGCCCAGATAAGATTCTTAATAAGGTACTTTTTCCACAACCAGAAGGACCAACGAGGACTAAAAACTCACCCTTTTCGATGGATAAATCAACTCGTTCCAGAACTTTTGTACTACCAAAATTTTTTTGTATATTGACTAAATCTACTCTCGACATATCCCAACCTTATTTAAAACAACTAATTTGTGGGTTATATAAATAAGAAGGTGATTTGGTCTGTAAATGCACACAATAAGAAACCAAGCCTACATTATCCATATGACGATGCATTAATATAGGTCCAGCTTCTTCTGAATATCTATCAGTTTTATCGGTATAACTATAAGGAACCTGATGAGTAGTCCCTGATACTGAGGCAATAATCGCTTGCTTGTATTGCGCAAACATGACACGATGCACATGTCCACAAAAAATTCGTGTGAAATGCGTGTATTTATCAACAAGTTTAAGAAGCTCAGCGCCATTACGACAGCCTATCTCATCCATTTGAATATTACCGAAGGCAATCGGAGGATGATGAAGAAAAACATAGCTCTCTTTCTCATTTTTTGCCAATTCTTGGTCTAACCATTGCAAGGTTTCTGCGCTCAACTCACCATATGATGCGCCAGGCACAACGCTGTCAATGAAATAAAGTCTCGCCTGTGGGAAATCCACAGAGTAGTGCATTTTGCTAGGGTCATCACCTAAAAGAGGACAAATGTCTTTAAACGCCTCTAAAAAGTATTCTTTATGATCATGATTACCTGGCACAATATAAACTGGCGCATTCAAAAAACCTAAAATGCGTTTTGCTACGATATATTCTTCTTGCATTCCACAATTGACAATATCACCTGTAATCACAATAGCATCTGGTTGTTCTTCTAATGCATTCAGATGGGCAATCACATTGGCATTTTTTTGATTTACATCAATAAAGTCATATAATTTTTGCCCTTGTGGACGAAAATGTAAATCAGAAATATGAGCTAATAACATAATTATTTAACCTTAAACTATTTAATACCTGAAAAGCCAAAACTTTTAAGGAAATGTTTTTGAAAGAAAATAAACATAATGAGAAGTGGCAAACAAATCATAATGGTTCCTGCACTAATAACTCCCCACTGTCCTCCTGACTCTGCCCCGGCTGCAAATGACACAAGACCAACAGTAAGTACCTGCTTGCTTGGATCACTTAATGTCATTAAGGGCCATAAATACTCATTCCAATGGTAAGTAATACTAAATGTCGCAAACGACAATAAGGTCGGCTTAACCATGGGAATTAACACGTGATAAAGCGTCTGATACCATGCACATCCTTCCATGATGGCAGCATCTTCTAATTCTTTTGGGATAGATAAAAAGGCTTGTCGCATTAAGAACACGCCAAATGCTGAAGCAAAATAAGGCAACATAGTTCCTAATAACGAATTCAGTAAACCAAAATCACTTAAGGTCATCATGTTAGGTATCATCAATACCACGGGCACAATCATTAATTGCAACAACAGCAAATAAAACAGAAAAGTCTTGCCTTTAAATTGATGGTAGGCGAATACATACCCTGCTGTGGTAATGGTTAGCATTTGTACAAAGAAAGTACCAAATGCAAAAATAATGGTATTTTTATAGAGATTAATCCAATCTGTACTTTCCCATGCATCTATAAAGTGTTGAAAACTTAACGGAAAACTGGGTACTAATGATGCCATTTCAGGCCCAAACGTTGTGGCACTAACAGACGCTGAAAACATCCAAATTAAAGGAGTACACCACAATAATGCCGCTACAAGTAATAATAGACTTAAGGTAACCCCTGTTCCTTTTCTAGTATTCATAGTGTGTCCCCTTTTCTAGCACTCTAAGATTAATAACTGAGAAAATAAACAGTGCAATGAGCGATACAAATGTTGCTGCCGATGCTTTACCTAAGTCATGTGAATTAAGTGCCAAATCCTGAATATAGTGTAAAAGAACGGAGGTAGAATGATTAGGACCACCATTAGTCATAACGACTACATGATCAATTTGTGTGACACCATAGATAATGGCGGTAATCAAAACAAAATTAATCGTCGGTCTTAATAAAGGTAAGGTAACTTTAAAAAAGATTTGGTACTTGTTTGCCCCTTCCATAACAGCCGCTTCTCTCACATAATCAGGAATAGTTTGTAACCCTGCTAAGAAAAACAGCATATAGTAACCTGCGAACTTCCAGACACCCACAAACGCTAGCGCATATATTGCCGTATCACTAAAACCCAAAAAATTATTGTTCATATTGCCAAAAATTTTTGACAAGTAATAATCTAATAACCCTAAATTAGGCGTAAAGATAAAAATCCAGACTGTAGCAGCACTCACTAAAGGTAGTAAGGTTGGCATAAAAAATATTGAGCGCAGAAAACGATTAATACGTTTATTCTCATTTAAGGCGACAGCCAGCAATAAAGCTAAGACGACACTTGGAATAACCGTCAATAAGATATAAACAATATTGTTAAGTAACGCTTGCCAGAAAATATCATCTGCAAATAAACGCTCAAAATTTTTTAAGCCAACAAATGGTTTTGATTGATCCGTTGTATAGCGGAAATCATAAAAGCTATCTCTTAGGGATCGAAATAGCGGGAAATAGGTAAACAGTGCCAAAAAAACAAACGTTGGCAATAAGATTAAGTAACTTTTTCTCATTGATGCTTCTCTAGTAAAACCAGATTATTCTAGCGATTCATCATGACAAGAAAATTACAAATTGAGTAAAAATATAAGCTAATAGCTTTTATCCAAGCGATTCTTAAATTTAAACTTAAAATAAATTAATTTAATTGTTGTAAAAAATACATAGTACTTTCACTACCACCTTTTACACTTAATTTTTTCTTTTTAGTCAATAACGCAAGCCATTCTTATCTCACTAAAAATCCAATATATTGAGCGACGTTAAATAGCTCATGACTTTTTTCTTTTTAACGATTTATTTTGAAATGTTCAATTCATAAAGAGACACTCTTATAATAGAATACCTATCAGTTTATTAATAATAGTTAGACTTTTTTGCGTAGTTTCTACCATGACACAACAATCCTCTTCTCATATCGGCATTCATTTACGTTTAATTGGTATGGCAATTTTATGGGGGACGTCATGGGCATGGGGACGAGTTGTTGCTCAGCATATGCCTCCTATCACTGGCTCTACATATAGATTTATTATTGCCAGTCTTTCATTGTTAATTTGGCTATACAGCGTTGATCGTTTTAAATCTATCAGAGATTTAACAGCTAAACAGTGGTTAGGATTAATAGGCACAGGTGCTACGGGCATCTTTGCCTATTCCTTGTTTTTTATGACTGCCCTACAGTGGCTTCCCGCAGGGAAAGCCTCAGCAGTCATCGCACTTAATCCTGCATTTACGTTGCTATTAGCTGCATGGCTTTTTAAAGAAAAGCTTAATCTGCAAATTCTTCTCGGTATAGGATTAGCGATTTTTGGCTCTCTCTATGCCATCTCGCAAGGCAACCCTTTAAAATTTCTGTCTGGTAATGTTGGCTTAGGCGAATATTTATTATTAGGTTGCGTCCTTAGTTGGGTCAGCTATACACTCATTGGCAGGGCTGTGATTGGAGGTATTCCTGCCTTAACAGCAACAACAGTAGGTACTTGTGTAGGAGCTATTTTATTATTTATAACTAGTATTTTTGTCGATGGCGCTGAGGGTTGGCAACGCGCTATCCATGCACCTTTTGTTGCACACTTTTCTGCTATCGGTATGGCATTAGGGGCAACTACGCTAGCATTTTCTTGGTTTTTTAATGGGGTAAAAACCTTAGGTGCTGGTAATGCCGCCGCTTATATTGCCCTCGTTCCTGTCTTTGGTATTTTAATTTCTGCTTTATGGCTAGGTGAACCTTTACATTCATCTTTAATCATTGGTGTACCACTCGCCATTACAGGGATGATGATTATGAACAAGGGACAAAAGAAATAAATCGCTGATGGACTCGTTTAGATATTATTTACCATTTGGAACGGATTCCGTAGTGATAAATAATAATACAGCACCATCTTTGCAACAGTAATCAGTAGTTATTATTTAAGACGTCGCTTTTTTTAGAAATTCTGATTTAAGTTGTAATTTACCGCATTCCACATTGTGATCACCAGTTACCAACCGGATATTTTTATATTTTGTACCTTTCTTAAGTATTTCAGATGAACCCTTGAGTTTAAGGTCTTTAATTAAAATCACTGAATCACCATTAACCAATAAATTACCATTGCTATCTTTGACCACTATTTGCTCATCTGCGAGATCATCATTAGCCTGTTCAGACCATTCATGTCCGCAATCAGGACAGATAAATTGTATGGTGTCGTGATAGGTATTTTCGCTTTGGCATACTGGACAATTAGGTAAATTTTGCATATAAATAATCTCTTGATGAAATTTAAATAAAGAATTGTTGTAGTCTATTGTGCAATTTTCTTATTATCACTCAGTATTACTTTCCCTTTTCGTACATAAATAATCCATTGTTCATGCTCCAATTTCACCTCACGATCATAGCCTAACTGATGTACTTCTCTTAATTGCTTTAACCATTGCTGTAAGCGTTTATCCGTTGGCATTTGTAAACCAAGCAATGCCAACCAATAACGCAATACATTGCTCTGCCGATAAGGTGGCAATTCACGCCAAGCTTTTAAACAAAAACTGTGTTGATCTTCACTCACGGATAAATGTTGGAAATCTAGCACTGCCATATCATCCATAATAGCTTGTGCTTCATCCATTAAGCGTGCATGACGTGCTAAGTTTTGTTTCCAACTCGGCCAATATTGATTTAACGCCGGGCTTAATGTTACCCGTAAAGCACCTCGTTTATACTGCGTATCATAATTACTTTCATCTTGTACCGCTTGCCACCCCGTCTGTGCCGCAAACTCTTCTGCTAAATCTAAAATTAGCTGACGCTCACACCCCAACCAAGGACGATGAAATACCAAACCATCTTTTTTAGATATAGATGACATACCTCGCATACCCTTAATACCACTGCCCCGCAATAAGCGTAGTAATAAAGTCTCAGCCTGATCATCCAGATGATGTGCCAATAAAAAATGGCTTATCTGATGTGCTTTTGCATAGTCAGCAAACGCTTGATAACGTGCTTCACGTGCCGCACCTTCAATACCTAAACCACTTTTTTTATCAACTGTGACATAACTAACACTAAATGGGATAGCTAAATGTTCACAGAGCTGCTGACACTGCTCTACCCATTTATCTGCATTACTCATTAATCCATGATGGATATGCAAGGCATATAAACGAATATCATAATCCTTCGCTAATTGACTAGCACATACAGCTAGCATGGCTGAATCAGCACCACCACTAAATCCTATTACCAGAGATTGATGGCGCAAAGTAGCAAATAATTCAGCCAGCGGTTTATACAAACGGCTGGCTTTATCATTTGACCAAAATGTATTAATCTTTTTCAACGATTCGACCATAAGCCATTAGGCGTTCTAAACGACGATCGATTAATTCTTGAGTAGAAAGACCTTCTAACTGGCGAACAGCTTCACTAAGAGCTCGTTTTAACGACTTACTCATTGTGATAGCATCACGATGAGCACCACCAATAGGCTCTGTAACAACCTTATCAATAAGACCTAGCTCTAATAACCGTGGCGCAGTAATTGCTAACGCTTCTGCCGCAATTGGGGCTTTTTCAGCACTTCGCCATAAAATTGACGCACACCCTTCTGGAGAAATCACTGCATAAGTAGAGTATTGCAACATTTGCACGACATCCCCTACTGCAATCGCTAAAGCACCACCAGAACCACCTTCACCAATAATAGTCGCAATAATAGGTACTTTAAGCTCTGCCATTGCATAAAGATTATGACCAATGGCTTCTGATTGACCTCGTTCCTCCGCACCAATACCTGGATAAGCACCCGGTGTATCGACAAACGTAAATACTGGCAACCCAAATTTTTCAGCTAAACGCATTAAGCGTAAGGCTTTACGATAACCTTCTGGCTTAGGCATACCAAAATTACGCTTTGCACGCTCCTTAGTATCACGTCCTTTTTGGTGACCAATAACCATACATGCTTCACCATTAAAACGTGCTAACCCACCAATAATAGATAAGTCATCAGCATACATACGATCACCATGTAACTCGTGAAAGTCAGTAAAAATTTCTTTTACATAATCCATGGTATAAGGACGCTGTGGATGACGAGCAACCAAAGCTGTTTGCCAAGGTGTTAATTTTTCATAAATGGTTTTTTGTTTGTGCTTGGCTTTTTTGCTGAAGGCGACTAATCTCCTCTGAAATATCTACAGCTGAGTCAGAAGACACATTACGCAATTGTTCTATTTTTTGTTCTAATTCTTCGATGGACTTTTCAAATTCTAGAAATGTATTTTTCATATGGGTTATGCACCTTACATTTAAAAGCGACTTTTATTTAGACGAGTTATTATACCTGATTAGACTGTAGACTACACCATAAATACCATGTTGCTACTGTACTCCAAGGCTGCCAAGTTCGTGCTAACTCTCTGATTTCAGAGCGAGAGACTGGTTCACCACTAAAATAATGCTGTGATATAGCCTGTATTAAACGGGGATCGTCAATCGGTAATACGTTTGGACGCTGCAAATGAAAAATTAAAAACATATGTGCTGTCCACTCACCAATTCCACGAATAGCCGTAATTTCTTTGACAATTTGTTCATCACTCGCTCTAAACCATGCCTGAGGATTTACTGATTTATCCAAGAAATGTGTCGACATATCTAAGAGGCACTCACTCTTGCGTTTAGTGATACCTACCTGCTTTAATTGTTCAATCGTTAATGTCTGAATAATGGCTGGCGTAACAGTTCCTTGGCACAAGCTAAGCAAAGCTTTCCAAAGTTTCTGAGCGTTATCTGGTTTCATTTGTTGTGAAATCAACGCTCGTGCCAAAGAAACAAAAGCTGTTTGTTTAGATGCCAACCAATCATTCTGATGTAATGGAATAATTTTTCGCAAAATCCTATCCTTAGCGAGTAAATACTCCACCGCTTCGTCCCAAAATTCAGGCTTTGGACTAATCGTAATAAGACTATTATTCATAATTATTCTAGAGCCTGCGCCACTGAGTTAAACCGCCCGGTTTATCCTCAAGCTCTACGCCCACCTCTTTCAATTGCTGACGAATATGATCAGCTTTAGCAAAATCTTTTGATTGTTTCGCTTGTTTACGCTCCTCAATCAAGGCATTAATTTGTTCTTCACTTATCGCACTAGCATCGCTGGTTTGATGACGGGTATAACGCGTAGGTGACTGCAAGTAAGTAGCAGGATTTTGTTGTAATAATCCTAATACCCCTCCTAGTGCACGTAGCTGGCTAGCTAATTTTTTTGATTTTTCTCTATTGGCTGCTGTATTAAGTTCAAACAATACCGATACAGCTAATGATGAATTAAAGTCATCATCCATAGCCTCTGAAAATTCTGCCGCATAGCAACTTGTCCAATCAACCTCTACCTCATCATAACCAACATTATGCAACGTTTGGTAAAGTCTATCGATAGCTGCTTGCGCATCAAATAAATTATCGGGGGTAAAGTTTTGTGCACTTCGATAATGATTACGAACGATAAAGAATCTCAACATTTCAGCTTCTCTAACATTGACGTCATATGTAGCTAAATCTTTACTTGCTGTTTCACTACCAATTGTTTCCCGAATAGTGCGAAAATTACCTAACGATTTAGACATTTTGTCATTATCTACCATTAATGGTCCGCAATGCATCCAAATATTGGCTAATTCCCCACCATAGGCACCTTCAGTTTGCGCTATTTCATTCTCATGATGAGGAAATTTCAAATCAGGACCTCCCCCATGAATATCAAGTGGTAATCCCAATAGTGCTTTACTCATCGCTGAACATTCAATATGCCAACCAGGTCTTCCCCAACCATAAGGAGACTCCCATTTTGTATCTGCAGGTTCATCTACTTTCGCTGATTTCCACAGAACAAAATCTAAAGGGTCCCGCTTACTATCAGAAATGGCAATGCGTTCACCTGCCCTTAAATCATCCAATGAACGTCCTGATAATTTTCCATAGCCTGGGAATAAACGTACCGCATAATTTACGTCTCCGTCTTCACCTTGGTACGCCAGACCTTTTGCTTCAAGATCTTGGATAATTTGTAACATACCAGGCACATGCTGAGTTGCTCTTGGTTCATGTGTCGGTGATTCTACTTGCAATGCTTTTTCATCCGCATGCATAGCATCAGTATAAAAAGCCGTCACCTCTTGTATAGGTTTATTTGTAGCAACGGCCTTTTTAATAATTTTGTCATCAATATCTGTAATATTACGCACGTAAGTGACTTCATAGCCTTTCACTTGCAGCCATCTTTGTACCACATCAAAACTCACTAACATACGGGCATGACCAAGGTGGCAAAAATCATATACCGTCATTCCGCACACATACATACGAACTTTCTTTTCTTCTACTGTTTTTAAGGGAGCTTTTTGTCGTGATAATGAGTTGTAAATCAGCATAATGAGTTCTCAACAGAGCGTTTTTTTGTATTTGGTAAAAGATTTCCTCATGGAAACGGATACTTTTACCATATCGCATAAAAACTAAGGATAAAATAATAAAAATTAAGTATAACAATCCGCAAGCAATTATATATGCTTTATGCGGAAGATTGAATGAATTGGAGTATTTGTGAAACGATTAACTTTATCGGTATTCGCCTTATTAGTTAGCCAACAAATAGTAATGGCTCAATTTGTTCCTATTACTGATTTACCAAGCGTTCCAGACTCTATTCCTGCAACAGGATCAGAGTCCGGATTTGGTGCTGCTGATAACAATTATGTGACAGGATTTGAGCCCCCACCAGAAGGAGGCTCCGAGACTGTTGCCAATTTCTTAAAAAAATTAGAGCCTTCTGTTGATACTCGTCTACCTGAAAGTAGCGACCAAGCAACTACAAGGATTAATAGTCTACTAACGGCGGGTAAATTCGATAGTGCTTTAATCGAAATTGCAAAACTCAAAAAGCCTCAGGGGAATATCACTCAACCCACGGTCAATGTACAATTATTGTTTTTAGAAGCTCGTGCTTACGCAGGTAAGGGTGATATTCAAAAAGCGATGAGTATTTACCGAGATATGACTTCTAAATACCCTGAACTTGCCGAACCATGGAATAATATGGCAGCGATTCAGATTAATATTGGCTCTTTGGAAGAAGCACTAGAGTCACTCAAAATGGCTATCGCTATTCGTCCCAATTATCCTATTGCAAATCAAAATATTGGACTTATCTATACGGCACTTGCCAAACAATCTTTTGAAACAGCAGCTCGACAAGGGATAAAAGGTGCTAGTATTCGTGCTCAACAAGCACAAAAAATTATTACTGGTGGCAACTAATGAAATTATTTAAACAATGCATCAGTAGTCTCTTAATCGCAGGTATTTTTGTTCTGCCGATAAGTACTACGCAAGCACAAACTCAAAAAAAGGAATCAATAACTATGACAGCTCCTCGCGTTAAATTAGAAACTAACAAAGGCGTTATCGTTTTAGAACTTAATGCAGAAAAAGCCCCTGTAACTACTGCGAATTTTCTATCTTATGTAAAAGATGGTTTTTATGACGGCGTGATTTTCCACCGTGTTATCAAACGCTTTATGATTCAAGGTGGTGGATTTTTACCAGGTCTAAAACAAAAAGAGACGAAAGAACCAATTAAAAATGAAGCTCAAAATGGTTTAACTAACGACAAATACACTATCGCTATGGCTCGTACTAGCGACCCTCACTCTGCTAGTGCTCAGTTCTTTATCAATACAAATAACAACGACTTTTTAAACCACACTGCACCTAATGCACAAGGCTGGGGTTATGCCGTATTTGGTAAGGTAGTAGAAGGTACTGATGTAGTTGATGCCATCGAAGGTGTACGTACAGGCAATAAAGGCTTCCATCAAGATGTACCAACAGAAGATGTCATTATTGAAAAAGCAACGATTGTTGAATAATTTTCTACTCAACTATTTGTGAAAAAACTACCTACACTTTCTTTGTCAGGTACTTTATATGTGGCCTCAGATATTCATTTGGGGCCATCCATTCCCTTAACTAATCAAGCCTTTTTTGACTTTTTAAAGAAAGCTAGCCAAGAAGCAGATGTCCTGTTTTTGTTGGGAGATGTCTTTAATGCTTGGTTTGGTGATGATCTAGCCGATTATTCTGATGAACCATGGTTACGTGATAGTATCAACGCCATAGCAGAATGTGCTCAACAAATTCCCACTTATTTTATTCATGGTAATCGTGATTTTTTGGTTGGTAAAAAATTAGCGAAACAACTCAATTTACACATACTACCAGAACAAATTATTGTCCATTCAGATGCCGGTCATCTATTCATGAGCCATGGTGATGAACTATGCACGCATGATAAAGGCTATATGTTGATGCGACACCTTTTCCGCTGGAAAAAACTTCAACAATTATTTTTACGACTACCTTTAAAGTGGCGCTATAAAATAGCTGAATATTTACGTAACCAAAGTAAAAAAAAGCATCGGCAAAAAGATAAGCTTTATCATCAACAATATGATATTAATCCAACCAGTCTAGAAGAACTTATCCGTACAAATCCCGATATTGATTACGTCATACATGGACATACGCATAAAGAAGCTATTCATGTAATTAATTCGACAGACCTAGAATCAGGAAAAATCAGGTATCGTTATGTACTAAGTGATTGGGATATAGATCACACTCCTCAGCATCAAGGCTTTTTAATCATTAATGCTAATGGGCTAAATTTTCAGCGCCTTACTCGCTAACAAAAGAATCCCCTGCCCCTGCATAATTAAGGAACTTAGTATATTCGCCTGCAAATGTTAGACGAACAGTGCCTATTGGACCCGCACGTTGTTTACCAATAATAATCTCAGCTAGACCTTTATCTGGCGATTCAGGGTTATACACTTCATCACGATAGATAAACAAAATAACGTCCGCATCCTGCTCAATCGCTCCAGATTCACGCAAGTCAGACATAATGGGACGCTTATTAGTGCGTTGTTCTAGACCACGATTAAGCTGTGATAAAGCAATAATTGGACATTTTAAATCGCGTGCTAATTGCTTTAAAGAGCGACTGATTTCAGAAATCTCAGCCGTACGATTATCATTTCGACCAGAGCCTGACATTAATTGTAGATAGTCCACAACTATTAATCCTAATTCGCCTTCTTTGCTTTTCAAACGTCTAGCACGTGCGCGCAAATCAATAGGTGTCAACGCTGATGTCTCATCAATATAAATCTTAGCTTTTTCAAGTAATTTGACAGCAGTCGTTACACGTGGCCAGTCCTCTTGGAGTAATTTACCTGTACGCATACGCTGTTGATTAATTTTACCTACAGAGCCTAATAAACGATGCCCTAATTGCACCGCATCCATCTCCATACTAAATACAGCAACAGCTTTTTTCTCATGAATAGCCACATGCTCAACAATATTCATGGCAAACGAGGTTTTACCCATTGCTGGTCGTCCTGCCACAATAATCAACTGACCACTATGCATACCGGCTGTACGAGAGTCCAAGTCTTTGAATCCTGTACTAATACCAGTCACATCAGAAGCATCCTGACGAGATGATAGTTCTTCTAAATCATTTAACACTTCTACCAAAACATTTGGCATAGCATGAAAATCAGTTGCACCATCACCATTTTCTTGGGCAATTTTGAAAATTTTAGATTCTGCTTCGTCTAGTAACTGCCGTGCTCGTCTCCCATCTGAATGATACGCCATCGCATTAATTTCATCAGCGGCTTTCGCTAATAAGCGTAGCATAGCCCTTTCACGCACAATCTCAGCATAACGCACTATATTGGCAGTTGAAGGAGTATTCATCACTAATTCATTGAGATAAGCAACACCTCCTACCTCATTGTCTTGATTCGCTAAACGCAAAGACTCTGCTACCGTCAATACATCTGCTTCACGATCTAAACTAACCAGATTATAAATATGTCGCCAGATGATACGGTGTGTTCTACGATAAAAATCATCCTCTGATAAAAAGCTACTAATCTGATCAAACCCCTTATTATCAATTAATAAGGCGCCTAATACAGACTGCTCCGCTTCAATAGAATGAGGAGGCAACTTTAGTTGGCTAAGATCAAGGCGTGAATCGCTAGGAGGAGCATCAAAAATAGAATCGTCTGACATCTTTATTATTATCTATCATTATCTCTATGGGTAATCTTTTATTTTATCTCAATTTACTACTAAACACCTATGTAGTTCTTAAATTTTTATTTTGTACTGATGACAAAATAGTTATACATAAAAAAACCTGTATCCTAGAAGTTTTTTAATACCCGTTTAGTGTAGAAATAAAGAGGTTTTCATAAAATTTTTTACCGCTTAATAGAAAACTACCGAACATAGACCTAGCTTAATTTTTTGATAGTATCAGCCCTATTTTCCATACCAGTTCAACACTGAACCAAAAGAAAACCCTCATAAGCTATGCATAGCTTATGAGGGTAGTTCGAATGAAACTAAGCGATTCGCTTTGAATTAAGCCATTTCACCTTGAACTTGTACAGTGATATCTGCATCCACGTCTGCGTGTAAGTGCAATGATACAGGATATTCACCAACAGCTTTTAACGCACCTTCTGGTAAACGAACTTGCTGTTTAGTCACTTCGAAGCCAGCAGCAACTAATGCAGCCGCAATGTCCATAGATGTTACTGAGCCGAATAAACGACCATCAACACCAGCTTTTTGAGAAAGAACTAAACGATAACCGTTTAATTTATCACCAATTGCTTTAGCCGCTGCTAAACGCTCAGCTTGTGCTTTTTCTAATTCAGCACGACGAGCTTCAAAGTCAGCAATCGCTTGTTCAGTTGCACGGCGAGCTTTCTTTTGAGGGATTAAATAGTTACGTGCAAAACCGTTACGAACTTTAACGATTTCACCTAAATCACCTAGCTTACCGATTTTTTCTAATAGAATAACTTGCATTTGAGTAATCCTTATTTGTGGTTATCGGTGTATGGAAGTAAAGCTAAGAAACGAGCACGTTTAATTGCTGTATCTAATTGACGTTGGTAATTAGCTTTAGTACCTGTTAAACGAGCTGGAATAATTTTACCAGTCTCAGTGATGAAGTCACGTAATGTGTCTACATCTTTGTAATCAATTTCTTCAACACCTGCTGCTGAGAAGCGGCAGAATTTGCGACGTTTGAACAATGGATTTTGCTGCGTAAATTTGCTGCGTTTTTCCTTGCCTTTTTTCATGAAAGCCATGGTATTTGCCTTTAAACTTTTGGGGATATTCCCCGTAACTTGTAAACTTTTAGACCAACACTTTACTTGGTACTTGTCGAGCAAACTGTGCAGATTGAATATGAAGCACAAGTTTACTTGAGTTTTTACGAGAAGATGACAAAAAACCTTGAATAGTAATTTCTGTCCCGAGAGCTACTTGTTGTACTTGCTGTGCTATCTCTCCGATAGCTACCGCTAATACTGTAAACTCTACCTTTCTCGTGTACCCTGCTTCGAGAGACTCTCCGCAGTGTTCAAGTAAGAGTTCTTGAACCGGTATTCCAGCCGGAGTAAATCGTAAGGGTTTTACCTCTATCACTCTGGCACGTAAATTTAACTGGTTCAATTGATCCTTCTCAATTATTCTTCGTCTTGCTCAACAACTGCTTCTTCAGCAGCCACTTTGCGAGACTCTTCACGTTCTACAGCTTTCATCATGATTGATGGTGCTGTTTGAGCTGCTTTAGCTTTGATCACTAAGTGACGTAATACAGCATCGTTATAACGGAAAGAATGTTCTAATTCGTCCAATGTTGCTTGATCACATTCAATGTTTAAGCAAACATAGTGAGCTTTTACTAGTTTTTGAATTGGGTAAGCCAATTGGCGACGCCCCCAATCTTCTGAACGATGGATTTTACCACCGTTAGCTGTTACCATAGACTGGTAACGTTCTGTCATGGCAGGAACCTGTTCACTTTGATCAGGGTGCACAATAAACACTACTTCGTAGTGACGCATATTAACTCCTTATGGATTAAAAAGCCCGCCAATAGATTAATAAACTATTAGTCGAGCAAGAAACTATCAATTTTATTCTTTTTTTACTAATAAATCAAATATTTAAATAAAAAATCGAAATCCTAACAGTGTTATTGTTTGTTTTTAGCTATTTTTATCTCACCCAAGTTACTCTTCAATGCATTAATACTTTAAAGTTTAACTTATAAATAATGACATAATGATTCTTTTTGTCTTATTTTATCGTCAATATCTTAATATTTGAGTATTTTTCTCAAGAATTTTGCTATTTATCAATTCTTTACCCCATTTTTATTTCATCCTTTATCAAGTTATGGTAGATTACTCTTAACGACCCCATTATCGTTAAACGTATTTAATTTCCTATTTATTTTGGAGGGTTAATCATATGAGCTTAATCATTAAATCTTTACTTACAGCTGGTGTATTAATGACAGTTATGTCTTCTGCTAACGCACAAGATGCGCAAGCTTTGGCAAACGCTAAAGCCTGTATGGCCTGTCATAATGTAGAAGCCAAAGTTATTGGTCCTTCATATAAAGATGTTGCAGCTAAATATGCCTCTGATGACAAAGCAATTGATTTGCTTGTGGCTAGTATTAAAGGTGGTAGTACCGGTAAATGGGGCTCTGTTCCTATGCCACCAAACCCAGTAACAGATGACGAAGCTAAAACATTAGCGACTTGGATTCTGTCTCTAAAATAATTTAATCAAATTAATTTTTTGATTAAATTAAATGAAAAGACCTACACTTTTCGTGTAGGTCTTTTTTATTAACAAACCTTTTTGTTAATATTGGTAGCCTATCCCTCAATAACCGCATAGGCAGAATGATTATGAATAGATTCAAAGTTTTCTGCTTCAATTTTGTATCGCTGTATGCCTGGAAGTGTTTTGATAGCCACTGCAACATCACGAATCAAATCTTCCACAAACTTAGGATTATCATAAGAATATTCAGTCACATATTTTTCATCATGTCGTTTTAACAGCCCCCATAATTCGCTTGATGCCTGCTTTTCAATCAACTTTATTACATCATCCATAGAATAAATCTGTTCGCTAACCACTTCTACAGTAATATGAGAGCGCTGATTATGTGCTCCATACGCTGAAATAGCTTTTGAGCATGGACATAAACTCATCACAGGCACGACCACTGTCATAACAAACTCAATGGACTCTTTGGAAGCATTAGCCTGCCAAGTTACTTGGTAATCCATTAAGCTTTCTACCCCTGACACAGGCGCTTTCTTATTAATGAAATAAGGGAAAGTTACTGTAATATCCCCTTTTTCTGCATTTAGCAGAGTTAACATCTCATTAGCCATTTGTTTAAATACCGAGACATCCATCGCAGTTTGTCGATAGTTAGCTAGCAAAGACACAAACCGTGACATATGCGTGCCTTTCTCACTCTCTGGTAAATACACCGTTAATGTCCACTCACCAACACTGGCTTGCACTTGCTCAGCCTCTTGTTTTATTAACAATGGTGATTTTACTTTTCGAATTCCAACTCTCTGAATTGCAATCTGACGAGGATCATAACTGCTTTGTACATCTGGCATAACGGCTAGATTGCTAAAATTCTCACTCATTAATTTATTACCTATTTAAAAAAAACAGTGCAGATAAAAACTACCATATCTGCACTCATGAATATTTCGATTATTTGATTGTAAGCTAAATTCACTTAAAATTTAAATTTAAAATATTAAGCAATGCTATTAATTAAATTTATAACCCTTGTTTCCAAGTTTGGATACTCTTTAAGATTCCAGTTTTATCTAAGCCAAGACTCGATAAAATTGCTTGTTGTTCACCATGATCAATAAACATATCGGGTAAGCCAAGTTGTAATACTGGTTTACATATTCCTTGAGAGTATAGATACTCACTGACTGCACTTCCTGCACCCCCCATGATACAGCCCTCTTCAATTGTCACAAACGCACGATGAGCCTGCGCTAATTGCTTGATTAAATCAGTATCCAGTGGCTTAACAAAACGCATATCAACCACAGTAGCACTTAATTCTTTAGCCGCCTCCATGGCTGGGTAAAGGAGAGGTCCAAATGCTAAAATGACAATTTCGTTGCCTTCTTGCCGTACCACCCCTTTACCAATAGCAACAGTATCTAGGGTTTTCTTAACTACCTCACCAATGCCAGACCCTCGAGGATAGCGTACACTAGCAGGTCCCTCATACTGATAACAGGTGCTTAATAATAAGCGACTTTCATTTTCATTTGAAGGAACGGCTACTATCATATTAGGGATACATCTTAAAAAAGCAATATCATAATTACCTGCATGCGTTGCACCGTCCGCACCCACAATCCCCGCTCTATCTAAAGCAAACGTCACATCTAAGTTTTGGAGAGCCACATCATGGATAAGTTGATCATACCCACGTTGCAAAAAGGTCGAATAAATCGCCACGACAGGCTTATATCCTTCACAAGCAATCCCTGCTCCAAATGTTACGGCATGCTGCTCAGCAATTCCTACATCAAAATAACGCTCAGGAAACCGTTTTTCAAATTCAACTAAGCCACTTCCCTCACGCATTGCAGGTGTGATGCCTATTAAACGGTGATCCGCATTTGCTTGATCACAAATCCACTCACCAAAAACTTGGGTAAACGTTGGTTTACTTGCTCCTGTTTTTGCTTGAATACCTAAACTAGGATCAAACTTACCTGGTCCATGGTACAAAATTGGGTCAGCTTCTGCGAGTTTATATCCTTGCCCTTTTTTGGTAATCACATGCAAAAATTGTAAGCCACCCAATTTTTTAAGATTTTCTAAGGTAGGAATTAAGGCATCTAAATCATGTCCATCAATAGGACCTGAATAATTAAACCCTAATTCCTCAAATAAAGTCGCGGGACCTAGCATACCTTTGGCATGACCTTTGACTTTGCGAGCAATATCCATCAAAGGACTTGGCAACTGTTCAAGAACGGCTTTACCTAGGTCATGAGCATCTTTAGCAATACTACCAGACATTAATCTAGTTAGATATTTATTTAATGCACCTACTGGAGGAGAAATAGACATATCATTGTCATTCAAAATGACTAATAAATTAACTCCTGGCGTAACACCTGCATTATTAAGTGCCTCAAACGCCATACCCGCTGTCATTGCACCATCACCAATCACGGCGATATGTTGTCTAGGTGTATTGCTATTTCGTGAGACTACGGCCATACCTAATGCAGCAGAAATAGAGGTAGAAGAATGTGCTGTACCAAACGCATCATAATCCGATTCACTACGCTTAGGAAACCCAGAAATACCACCCGCTTGTCGCAAGGTTGACATTTTTTCTCTACGTCCCGTCAGAATTTTGTGCGGATAGGATTGATGCCCAACATCCCAAATAATTCTATCGTGTGGCGTATTAAAAATATAATGTAAGGCAACCGTCAATTCTACGGTACCTAAATTGGATGAAAGATGCCCTCCTGTCTTCGCAACCGATTGAACAATAAAATCGCGCAACTCGTTAGACAAGGTTGTCAGCTGTGCACGTGAAAGTGCACGAACATCTTTAGGTGAATGAATACTAGATAATAGTTGCGTCATAAAATCTCATTAATAATTTCTGCGGATAATAAAATCAGCTAATTCTCTTAAACGCTGCGCTTGATACCCCAAAGAATCAATAGCGACCAAGGCCTCATTATATAACTGATGAGCAAATGCTTTAGAAGCCTCTAATCCCATAAGGGAAACATAGGTAGGTTTATTATTTTGTGCATCTTTACCTGCTGTCTTACCTAATGATTGTGTATCTGCTGTTGCATCCAATATATCATCAACTACCTGAAATGCTAAGCCAATAGCTACAGCATAACGATTCAATTGCGCCGTCAAATCATTATTCGCTCCAGCGGCAATAGCACCTAAGCGAACACTTGCTTCAATCATAGCACCAGTCTTCATCTGATGCATTTTTTGCAATTGAGACAATTCCAATAAATTACCTACATTTGCGACATCAATCACTTGACCACCGACCATACCACGACTACCTGCCGCCTCAGATAATACCCTAATTGCTTGAACAATTGATAGTGGATCGATATGCATTTGTGCTAATTGGTCGAAAGCCAGTGGTTGTAAAGCATCTGCCGCTAACAAAGCCATCGCTTCCCCATATTGAATATGGGTGGTTGGACGTCCTCGACGCATATCATCATCATCCATACAAGGCAAGTCATCGTGCACCAAAGAATACGCATGTATCAGTTCTACAGCTGCAGCTGCAAATGATAAATTCTGCTTCTGCTGTTCCTCAAGCATGGCTGAGTTCATACACGCTAAACCCGAGGCATATACGAGTGCAGCCCTAATTCTTTTACCTGGTCCCAACACGGCATAACGCATCGCTTCATGCAACACTTCAGGTAATACATCAACTGCAGGCATATAATGCTGTAAATGTTGCTCAACTGATGATACAGTCTCGCTTAACCATGACGAAAAATTAAGTGTTGAACTATTCATAATTAAAATGGGATATCGTCATCAAGATTACCAAGATCACCCCCTACAGGAGCACTTACCTTGCTTTTTTTAGGCTTTTGAGGTGCAAACAGAGGTGGGGTATCTACATCATCTATGCCATCTTCATCACTATCATCAACATTAACAGTAGAATTTACCTGTTTTATATCCTCTTCGTCCTCTCCATCATTATTCAATGGTTGAAGTAAATTTTTTTGTAAAACCAATACTTGTTGATTTGCTGCATCTAGTTTTTCTTGACAAACTCTCGCTAAAAACACACCTCTCTCGTAAGCTTTTAATGACTCCTCAAGCGTCAGGGTATTATTTTCCATTCCCTCAACAATTTGTTCTAATTCAGCCAGTGCATCTTCAAAATTGGTCGGTGCCTTGTTTGCCTTAGACATCATACACTCCAAATTATGATTCTCAGTATAAAAGAGTTATTTTACGCAATCTCACATAGGATTGGCACAAGATAATCTAAAATAATAAATTAATTTCTGATAAATTAATTCCAGATTATTAACTATCTCCATATGTATTTTGACGTGCAGGTTTTTTAGTCCAATCACCAAGAACGCTATCCTCTCAAGTCCATGGTAAAAACCTGCACGCCGAAAGGGCTACTTGAGCCAACATCAGAAATTAATTTCTGATAAACTAATTTTTTTATTTTTTATAAAAATTAAAATAAGATCTTGAATTAACTATATAATTATCCCTTTTCAACCTTGCAACTCATGACCCTTGGTGAGTTGCCTTCTTTAACTTTTAAAAGCGGGGGGCTTCTAAAATGTCCGACATCGGTAAAAAACTACATGTCACACCTGGCGCTACTCAACTTGCAGTAAACGCCTACTTCGATGAAGAAATCTTTGCATTAGAACAAGAATTAATCTTCAAAAATTCCTCTATTTACGTTGGTAACCAAAAATCAGTTCCTGAAATTGGTGACTGGCGCACGTTAGCGCAAGAAAATGCAGGCCGAGTGCTTGTGCGCAATCAAGGAGGCGTAGATCTCATCTCGAATGTCTGTTGTCATCGTCAGGCGATTATGCTTGGCGGTCAGGCAGGTAATGTTACCGATCCCTCAACGAATCACGGTAATTTAAGTAGTACAGGAGGCAATATTGTCTGTCCACTTCATCGCTGGACTTATGACAATACAGGAGATTTATTAGGAGCTCCACATTTTGAAAGCAAACCTTGTAAACGCCTTGAAAAATTCCCTCTAAAAGATTGTCATGGCCTTTTATTTGAAGGGGTTCGTGATCCTGCACAAGATATGGCAACGCTTTTCAAGCAAAGCAATTTTGATTTTTCAGACTATGTGTTAGATCATGTTGAAATCCATGAGTGCAATTACAACTGGAAAACCTTTATTGAGGTCTATTTGGAAGACTATCATGTTGAACCTTTCCATCCTGGTTTAGGTCAATTTGTCACTTGTTCTGACCTAACATGGGAATTCTCAGACTGGTTCAGTGCTCAACGTGTTGGTGTACATCAGGCTTTGGCCAATCCCGGCTCTGATGTATACAAACGCTGGCATAATGAGTTATTAAAATTCCGTCAAGGTGAAACTCCCGACTTTGGTGCTGTATGGGTAACTTATTATCCAACACATATGATTGAGTTATATCCTCATGTATTAGTGCTTTCAACCCTTTATCCTGTTAGTCCTCAAAAGACAATGAATGTTGTGGAATTTTATTATCCAGAAGAAATTGCTGCATTTGAGCGTGATTTTGTGGAAGCACAACGTGCTGCTTATATGGAAACAGCCATTGAGGATGATGAAATTGCTGAGCGCATGGACGCCGGTCGTTTAGCTTTATTAAATCGTGGTACAAATGAAGTGGGGCCCTATCAGTCACCCATGGAAGACGGTATGCAACATTTCCACGAGTGGTACCACCGTTTGATGACTAAATAAGTTATCGACAAATCATGCTATACACTAAAGGCACGCCCAATATAGGGCGTGCCTTTTTTGCTTTTTTGCCTTGTTACTCATTATTCGTTAATTCAAGCCTCTTAATATTTACTCACTAACATTATTGATGCCGTAATGTTATGAGGGTAATTTCCGAAGGTACGCCTAAACGAATGGGAAAGCCATTCCATAAACCGGTACCATTACTAAGATATAACCACCCCTCACCCACTTTATATAAGCCAGAGACAAAGCCACCATTAAAAAATTTAACCAATTGTTGAAAACCAATAATCATGCCACCATGTGTATGCCCAGAGAGCTGTAAACTCACTCCTTTGGCAATATGTTCAGCCACTTCTTGAGGTCTATGGGCGAGTAACACTGTTATGGCATTATCGGGCCTATCAGCTAATGCTTTATCAATCGCTGGACCGGGTAATTTAAACCGCAGTGCTGCCTCATCAGTCAAACCTGCCACAACAAACGGTTCACCTTGTGGGTAAATCACCCGATGCTCATTCGCCAGCATCTCAATACCAAGTTCCCCTAATGCTTTAAACCATTTCTCACCATGATAGTAATATTCATGATTACCCATGATTCCAAAAACACCATATTTTGCTTTTAGTTGTTTGTATGCTTGGATATCTGACCATCTATCAGAAACCTCTCCGTCAATAAAATCACCCGTGATTAAAATTATGTCAGGATTGAGTTGATTCGTTTTCTGTACAACCTCATTTAACCAAGCATCACGGAATAAGTGGCTAATATGTAAATCAGTCAATTGAACAATAGTTAATCCATCTAATTTTTGAGAAAGATTTTTAATCGGGATTTCTACTCGTTTCACATCTGGTACGCGAATCGCGGCTTGTACCCCAATGATAGCTAATACTATTGTGGCTAAAAAAATAACCACCCTTTTACGTGTCGACCAATATAAGCTATGTATACTAAAAATACGTCCAATAAGCGAGACAATATCACTCAGCAAGGTAAGCATAATTAACAGGCTAAATCCCGCAAATAAGCCACCTAAAATAAGCACAACATTGTGAGGTAGTTCGGGTGAAAACATTGACCCAAAAAACCACAGCTGAAACCATCTGTACTGCGTGATAAGTAATAATACAAATGCTAAAAAGGCTCGGCTATAACGTGAAAGTGGTAGTGGTATGATTAATCGCCAAACCGTATAAAGGTAAAAAGCAAAAACAAATAAATGAAATAGGTACATTAGATTTTCTAATCAATAGTTTTCTCTAATTCCTGAGCAATAGTAAACTGATCCTGTAATACAAAACGAATATGCTCCTCTGCAACCAACGGGCTCAAAATAACTACTCTTAGAAAAACTAATTCTTGCTCATCATAGTTGGCAAATTTTCGTTTACTACGTGAAACAAAACTCTTACCATTTGCTCGCTGTATTTTTTGCAAGCGCTGATTAAAGTCATTGATAACGACATTATCTTGTGGGCTTAACGTTTTTCCGCGATAACGTTCAGGAATATAACGATACCCTAGAATATTAATGGTTGGTGCGGATAGTAGTTCAAAGGCAGGATTGTCACCAATCAACCGTGCCATACAACGAATATTTTCCATCGCCTTATTAAACAATTCGTTGTATCCTTGTTTACCAATTAAATGTAAACAGGCATGCAAATAAAGCATATTAGCCGGTCTAGTACCCTCAATCGTAAACCGTCCTTGATCTAAAGACGTTTCTCGTACAGCATAAGGAGCTGTATGCCGAATTACTTGCGAATCAATAGGATTTTTAAAAAATAACATTCCCGTACCAATTGGCATCAACATTTGTTTATGGCCATCAATGGTGATGGTATCTGCCTGTTCAATATGATTAAGTAAAGCACGATTATCTTTACTCAACATAAACGCCCCACCCCAGGCAGCATCAACATGTAAATGAATATGACGGTCTTGTGCCAAGCTAGCAATTTGATCAATCGCATCAACACTACCAAAATCAGTTGTCCCAGCGATTGCCACAATACATGCCACGCCAATATCTTTCTGCTGGCAAGCATTGCACTGTTGTCTCAAACTCTCAAGATTCAAGCGATTATGTTCATCCACTGGTAAGCGTACTAATTCAACTCCTAGCAAAGCAGCGGCTTTATCAAAAGAATAATGCATTAACTCAGAGCCTACAATCATCCATTTTTTGACTTGCGGCGAATGAGTACGAGCTTTTTTTACCGCCACCCATAAGGCTGTGATATTTGCCATTGTCCCACCGCTAGTAAATATACCAACTGTCTGACTAAAGTCTCTTAAATAAGGTGTATAAAATGATTCCTCAAAAGAATACACTTGCTGATGAATAATTTTTAATAACTGTCTCTCTAACAACGTTAAACCACGACTGGTTTCCATCTTTACCATATTTTGATTTAACGTTTGGGTTAAACGTCCAATTTCAGGGATAAAATGAGGTAAAGGACTGGTCATATGACCAAGATAGGTAGGGCTTGCTAGATGTGAACATTGAGGAAGAATTGTTTCATCCACCATATCCATATAATCATCTTGACTCAATGGCTGTTCAGGAATAGAAAGACTCGATAATTTATCTAATAATTGTCGTTGATCAAACTCAGCAACATCATCTTTTTCAGTATAAAAAGCTTGCATTCCACGACTAACACGTTCAGACAAAGCAACACTGTCTTGTGTAAATAAATCTATAATCGACAAAACTATTCCTTAACTAAAATTATTCTTCAAAAAATTTCCTAATAACCCATACATTGACATAGACTAAGCAGTCAATATCCTATTACTCACCTGTCGCTACGGGTCTTGTAGAATCGGCAACCCACTCACTCCAAGATCCAGGGTATAAGGCATAATCATGTAAACCTGCCACTTCCATTGCTAAGATATTGTGGCAAGCTGTCACACCAGAGCCACATTGATTAATTACCAAGCCTTTTTGAGTATAGGGTAAAAAAGCGTCTCTTAGTACTTGCGGAGATTTCATTTTTCCATCAGCCTCCACATTTAAGGCAAATGGATGGTTAATGGCACCAGGGATATGACCAGCAACAGGGTCCATAGGCTCAACCTCGCCACGATAGCGTTCAGGGGCTCTAGCGTCCAATAGCACAAATTGTTGTGATTGAATATTTTTCAATACTTCATCGGCAGAGACTGTTTTTACAAGACTCTCTCTCAATGTCCAAGTAACTGGTGGTAAGGCTGGAGCAATACCCTCTTCCACGTCACCACCTACCACTTGCCATGCTTTAAATCCACCGTTCAGAACCCATACATTAGCAAAACCCATCCAGCGCAACATCCACCATACATGTGCTGCAAACATCATATTATCAGCATCATATACGACAATATCATCATCAATATGGATGCCTTTTGCCATTAGTACGTTGGCAAAATCTTCTCGCTTAGGTAATGGATGACGACCATTCTTACCTGTTTTAACATCACATAAGTCTGTTTCATGGTTTAAAAAAATAGCCGTAGGGATATGTGCCTTAATATACTGCTCTGTTCCTAATTGATGATTGACTAAATCATGTCTTGCATCAATAAAACGAAAAGCGTTCAACCCTTTTTGTAAAATTTCTTCTGCTGAAATTAATACTGATGTCATCATTTACTCCTAGTTCTTTTAAAAATATGTTCTGACAACCACAATTTCTGGTCAATAACCACTACTAAAATACCAGCAATAATAATCGTAGCCATACCCACCCAAGCAATAATATCTGGAACATTATTCCAAAAAACCATACCTAAAATAGTTGAGAAAATAATAGTAGAATATTGTAAAACAGCGGCAATCACAGCCGATCCATGACCATACGCTTCTGTCATAGCTAATTGTCCAAACTGCCCTAGTAAACCTGCTAATACTAATAAACCATACGCCTGCCACGATAACTGAAACAACTCATGATAATCCATCATGACGAGACCAGAAAAAATAACCATACAAGAGAAATAAAAAACAGTGCGCCATACTGGCTCACCCAATTTCCCTAAGGATTTTACCTGAAACATGGCAAATGCAGAAAACAACCCTGCCAGCATCCCTGCACCAGCACCAAACCATTGCCCTTCACTAATACTAGGTTTCAAGACTAATACAATCCCCCAAAAACCTAATAAAATAGCAATTAGTTTAGGATAATCTTTATGAAATTGTGATGAGAAAAACACCACATATAAGCCAATAAATAATGAAGAGGTATAACCTAAGCTAGTACTTGTTGCTAAAGGTAATTGACCCAAAGCGTAAAAACTAAACCACATCGATGTAGTACCCAGCACATTTCGCTTGAGGTGAGCAACAGGATATTGCGTTGCTAAGGTATTTTTGGTCAACATCGCCCAGATTGCAATACAGATAACTGACGGTAACCCCCTGAAAAATATGACAATTGGCAGTGAAACACCATATTCAAGAGAACCTTTTATTGCTGCACCCATACCTGCAAAGAAAAAAGATGCTAGCAACATCCAAAGCGATTGCATACTGATAACACTATTAAAATCTGAATAATCTTACTATTTTAGTCATTTCCTATTTTTCGTCAATCATTTACAAAGATTCTTACCACACTAAATCTTCAAGTTATAAACCTTTTGCCATCAATATAAAGCATTAGTTATAACAAAACTTAACAAAATCCGTTTAATTCTAGCATTGTGATTATACGAAGTACCCTTATATATTAAAATCAATGAAATCACTCTATTGTTTTACCCTACAAAAGGATAGCTAAATGAAGCGTATTTTCTTATTCTTAATGACCAACATGGCCGTTTTACTGGTGTTAAACATTACACTAACTGTTACGGGGGCTAATCGTTATCTAACAGAAAACGGTATCAACTACAGTCAATTATTGGTCTTTGCTGCAATTGTTGGGTTTACTGGATCCATTATTTCTCTATTTATGAGTAAACAAATGGCGAAAATGAGCATGGGTGTACAAATTATTGATCCTAATGCCCCTGCTTCTCAAACAGAGGCATGGCTTGTGGATACTGTGCATCAACTTGCGGATAGAGCGGGTATTGGGCGTCCTGAAGTCGGTATTTATGAAGGAGCACCAAATGCCTTTGCAACAGGTGCTTTTAAAAATGAATCCTTAGTGGCTGTCTCAACAGGACTTCTACAAAATATGAATGAAGAGGAAGTAACCGCTGTACTTGGTCATGAAATTGCTCACGTTGCTAACGGTGATATGGTCACTCTGACCTTAATTCAAGGAGTAGTAAATACCTTTGTCGTATTCTTTGCTCGTATCGTTGCTGTCTTTGTTGATCGTGCTATCATGAAAAATGATAATCGTGATGGCGTGGGCGTTGGCTACTACCTCACTTCAATGGTCTGTGAAATTGTCTTTGGTATTCTTGCCTCTATTATTGTGGCATGGTTCTCTCGTCAGCGTGAATATCGTGCTGATGCTGGCTCTGCTCAATTATTAGGTTCAACCAAACCAATGGAAAATGCGTTAGCAAGACTTGGAGGATTAGAGCCTGGCGAACTTGCTAAAGGAATGCAAGCTTTCGGTATTACAGAAAAAGTTAATAATATGATGGCACTATTTGCCTCCCATCCTCCGATGGAGAGTCGTATCCGTGCATTACAAAATCTCAATATGCGTTAATGAATAATTGGTGTTAACAAAAAAATCACTACCTTAATTAATCCCTCCAAGTATATAAGAGACAGATTAAAGAGGTAGTGATTTTTTATGCGCTTCCTCCGTCTTCGCATCACCGAAAACTCTACTCACTCTCTCTATTTAATTTTGGTGATGCGTCGCCTTCACCCTCTATATAGTTGATGTCATTCCTCCATTAACTATATATTTTTGGTGATGCGTCACCTCCGTCTTCGCATCACCGAAAACTCTCCCCATTCCTCTTTTTATATTTTTGGTGATGCGTCACCTCCGTCTTCGCATCACCGAAAACTCTCCCCATTCCTCTTTTTATATTTTTGGTGATGCGTCACCTACGTCTTCGCATCACCGAAAACGCTTTAATGTGCCTGTTCCCAGTTTTCTCCTTCACCGACTTCAGCGAGAAGTGGGACTGCTAATTGGGCTACGCTAGCCATAAGTATTGGTAGTTTTTGGCGGACTTGGTTTGCTTCTTCGTTTTTCACTTCGAGGACTAATTCGTCATGGACTTGCATAATTAGGCGGCTTTGTAGTTGTTCTGTATCTAGCCATTGCTGTACAGCAACCATTGCTTTTTTGATCAGGTCGGCGGCTGTTCCTTGCATCGGTGCATTGATAGCTGCCCGTTCGGCTGCTGCTTTTCTTGGGCCTTTGGCTCCTTGTATTTCTGGTAACCACAAGCGTCTACCAAATACTGTTTCTACATAGCCTTGTCTATTCGCTTTTTCTCGAGTTTGTTCCATATACTCCGCAACACCAGGATAACGTTGGAAATATAAGTGGATATAATTTTGTGCTGCCTCTCTAGTAATACCTAAATTACTCGCTAATCCAAACGCTCCCATCCCATATATCAAACCAAAGTTAATGGCTTTAGCTGCGCGACGTTGTTCAGCAGTGACATTATCAACGCTTATGCCAAAAACTTCCGCAGCTGTTGCCCTATGAATATCCTGTCCTTGAGCAAAGGCTGTTTGTAAATTCTTATCCCCGGAAATATGTGCCATCACTCTTAACTCAATTTGAGAATAATCGGCTGACATAAGATGATATCCGTCCTCAGCAATAAACGCTCTACGAACACGGCGTCCTTCTGCTGTACGAATCGGGATATTTTGTAAATTAGGATCTGATGATGATAAGCGTCCTGTCACTACAGCGGCTTGTGCATAATCCGTATGTACACGCCCTGTTTTAGGATTAATCATTTTAGGTAATTTATCTGTATAAGTGGACTTAAGTTTAGCCAAACTCCTATAGTCCAATAATAAGGCAGGTAAGGGATAATCCTGTGCCAATTTTGTTAAGGTTTCTTCATCTGTTGATGGTGCCCCTTTTGATGTTTTACTCAGCACGGGAAGTTTTAAGCGTTCAAATAAAATTTCACCTAATTGTTTTGGAGAATTTAAATTAAAAGCCTCACCCGCCATTTCATAGGCTTTTTCTTCTAACTTATGCAAAACATCACCTAATTCATTTGACTGTTGTAAAAGCTCTTGCTCATTTAATTTAACACCATTGTGCTCCATACGGAATAAAACAGGCCAAACTTGCATTTCTAACGCATAGGTATCAATAAAACCTCTTTCTTGCTGTAATTTTTTCTCTAATACACTAGCCAGTTGAAAGGTAAAATCAGCATCTTCGCAAGCATATTGAGTCGCCTTATCTAAAGGTACTAGATCAAAGGTTATTGCATGAGCACCTTTACCACAAATTTCCTCAAAGCTTAATCCTTTTCGACCTAAATATCGCTCAGATAAAGCCTCTAGACTAACTTTAGAATTAGACACCAATACATAGGCCATCAACATCGTATCATGCTTAACACCCTGTAAGCTGATCCCCTCATTTGCTAATACATGGGCATCATATTTGGCATTTTGCATCACTTTAATCAGCTTGGGAGACTCTAACCAAGGTTTTAGTAAGGCTAGCGTTTTTTGCTTATCCAGTTGTTCTTCCAGTAAACCAGCACTATTATGTGCCAAAGGAATATACCAGGCTTGACCTACGGCTACCGAGAGGGATAAACCAACAAGCTGCGCTTTCATACCATCTAGGCTATTGGTTTCTGTATCAAGTGCTACGACTTCTGCTTGGGTAATCGTCTCCAAGCATTTTTGTAAGGCCTGCTCTGTCGTAATCATTTCATAGTGAATAGTAGCTGGTGCTGGTGGCAAATCATCAACCTTGCGTGAATCCTGCTCTGGAATCGCTTTATCATCACCACTAACCTCTCTTAAAAATGTTTTAAAGCCAAATTGATTGTAAAGCTCAACCAACTTATCCTTGTCTTGAGGTTTTGGCAATAAATCATCTAACTGATGATAAAAACCTGTCAAATCACAATCTTGTTTGATCGTAATTAATTCTCGAGTCAATCCAAATTGTGGAATAGCGGCACGAAAATTTTCTCCTACCTTACCCTTGAGTTCATCTGCATGCTCAATAAGCTTTTCTAGTGTTGAATATTCTTGTAACCACTTAGCCGCTGTTTTATCTCCCACTTTATCCACGCCCGGGACGTTGTCCACTTTATCACCAATCAACATCAAGTAATCAATAATCTGTTCAGGATAAACCCCAAACTTAGTTTTAACGCCTTCCCGATCAAGACGTTCATTACTCATCGTATTAATAAGACTGATATGATCATTAACCAATTGGGCTAAATCCTTATCACCTGTAGAAATAATTGTGTTGACATCATTTTGTCGTGCAATTTCTGCTAAAGTAGCAATAATATCATCCGCTTCAACACCTGGTTGTGCAATAATAGTCCAACCTAACGCTGTAATCGTTTGATAAATAGGTTCGATTTGTGCACGTAAATCATCTGGCATTGGTGGGCGATGACCTTTATAATCAGGGTATAAATCATCACGAAACGTTTTTCCAGGGGCATCAAAAATGCAAGCCATATAATCTGGACTAAAATCTTGATGAATTTTACGCATCATATTAATCATACCGAATATAGCACCCGTGGGTTCCCCAGCCTTATTGCGGAGATTAGGCATGGCATGGAATGCACGGTATAAATAACTAGAACCATCTACAAGTAATAAGGTTTTTTTCATGGCAAATTTAAGAGCAACAACAATCCAAGGTCAAATTAAAGAAATATCAGAAGAATTAGCAAACGCAGCAGCACATTTAACCGAAGTGACAAAAGCAGTAAGTATTTTTGGCAGTGCACGTATAAAACCCGACTCTGAGTACTATTCTAAAACAATTCAGATAAGTAAGAAACTTGTTGAGGCTGGTTTCAGTATTATTTCTGGTGGTGGTCCCGGTATTATGGAAGCAGCAAATAGAGGCTGCTATGAAGCCGGTGGCACAAGTGTAGGTTTAAATATCAAATTACCTTTCGAGACATCAAACAATCCTTATCAATCACATAGCATTGATTTCAAATATTTTATGCCTCGTAAGACGACTTTCTTTATGAACAGTTGGGCATATATTATTTTGCCTGGTGGCTTTGGAACATTAGATGAACTCTTTGAGGCTCTCACCTTAATTCAAACAGGCAAAGCAAATAAAGCACCGATTGTTTTTGTGGGTAAAGCGTTCTGGCAAGATTTAATTCTTTTTTTTTGAAAAAAATCTTCTAGGCCATGGCTATATTTCACCTAAAGATTTAAATCTTTATTCGCTCACGGACTGCCCAGATGAGGTAGTTAGAATCGTCACCGAAGGCTATCTAAAGAATCAAGAAGCAGAGCATTGTTTAGGACTCTGTTGATGATTACTTACCTTCTGCCTGCTGATTTACTGCTTGTTTAGCACTCGGGATAACATCTGCTTTTTTGGCATCCACCTTTGGTGTACCTTCTGGTTTTACATCTTTAGGTACATCAGGACGACACAAGACAATAGCCTTGTTGCCTTTAACTTGGCTATCAATGGTTTTCCCTTTTTTAGCACATTCTGCCTGCATTCGTTGCAAGGCTCCATCACATGTACCTTCTTTAACTGAGCATTGTTCCATAAAATGGATATCAGTGTTCTCATATAAAATCGTTGTACAAGCACTGATACCACTTACCGCAAAAGAAAGGAGTAATAATTGAATCTTCATAAGCTATTCTATAGTTGTTAGCTCGCATTAACCTCATCTAAATCAATGGCAATAGCATGATTAAGTGTTTTGGCTACTTTTGTTCGTAATACATTAGTATGGGCATGGCGCACAATTTGTTTAATGTCCGGAATATGCTGAGGATGCATAGAAAAAGACTTTAACCCTAGACCCAACAATAACCGAGTATATAATACATCTCCCGCCATCTCACCACACACCGCAACATGTTTCCCTGCTTTATCACCTGCCTGAATCGTCATATGAATAAGTCTGAGTACCGCTGGATGAACAGAGTCATACAAATTCACCACTTCATCATCAACACGATCAACCGCCAAAGTATATTGAATTAAATCATTAGTACCTATAGAAACAAAGTCTAACTCTTTAAGGAAAGGTTCTATAGCAATAGCAATAGCAGGAATCTCAACCATCGCCCCTAGTTCAATATTATCATTGATGCTATACCCTTCTGCCATTAGTTCATTTTGTGCTTGCTCCAGATATTGCTTGACAGCAAATACTTCGTGCATATGTGAAATCATTGGAATCAAAATGCGCAATCGCCCATGCACAGACGCCCTTAATAACGCTCTTAATTGGGTTAAGAACATTTCCGGATGTGCTAAGCAATATCTTACCGCTCGCAAGCCCAATGCAGGGTTAACAGCTACAGTTGCTTCATCATTTAAATTTTTATCTGAACCAATATCCAAGGTACGAATCGTCACAGGCTTGTTACCCATTGTTTTGAGCACAGAAGAATAGGCTTCATATTGTTCATCCTCGCTTGGCAACTGCTCTCGATTCATGAATAAAAATTCACTACGATATAAACCTATACCCGTTGCTCCCATTTCTAAGGCTAGTTTAGCTTCTTCGGGAAGCTCAATATTCGCCTCTAATTCAATGTGTACGCCATCAACCGTAACAGCTGGAGCATCCTTTTGAAGCAATAAAAACTCTCTTTCTGTCTCGTATTGCTTTTGTAAGCGACAATATTGACTCAAAATAAGTGGTGATGGATTTACAATCACTAAACCAGCTTCACCGTCTACAATCATCAAGTCTCTATCCTTGACCAACGATCGTACATTTTTCATCCCTACTACAGCAGGAACATGCATACTTCTCGCGACAATAGCCGTATGCGATGTCGGCCCACCAGCATCAGTGACAAAAGCGCCAAAATGCTTATCTCGTAAATTAAGCATATCGGCAGGAGAAATATCATGAGCCACCACAATAAAGGGTAAATCAGTCACTTGTTCTGTTTGAATACTTTTTAAATCAAAACTCTTGACGCCCGATAAAAAAGACAATACACGCTCAATGACTTGATTAACATCACTCGCCCGTTCTCTTAAATACTCATCTTCCATTTGGGAAAATTGTTTAGATAAGACCTGCCCTTGTGTTGTAATGGCCCATTCGGCATTATAGCGATGGTGACGAATAAGATTTTTGGTCTCACTAGCTAATAAAGGATCTGCAACCAATAAACTATGTACTGTCAATAAGGGTGCTAACTCTATTGGTGCATCTGCTGGTAAATTATTCTTGATATACTCTAGATCATTAAACACTGCTCGTAGTGCATTATCTAAGCGTACGCACTCACTTTCAATATCTTCGGGAGCAATTAAGTGATGACTCACCTCTAATAAGGCAGCACCCATTATCACAGCCTGTCCAATAGCAATACCTTTGGCAACTCCCTTACCGTGTAACGCCATGACAGCAGTGACATTATCAGTCTCTTTTTGCTCCATACCCTTTATTCTCTCTTTTTTGTTTAGTCTGGCTCACCAAAACGACTATCAAATAACGCTTTTAAAGCAACTAATGCCGCATCAGCATCTTCACCCTCAGCATCCATAGTGACTGTCATACCTTTACCTGCTGCCAAAAGCATAACACCCATTATGCTTTTGGCATTTACGCGTTGTGATCCTTTAGAGATAAAGATTTCACTTTTAAACGTAGAGGCTAATTGTGTTAATTTAGAGGCTGCTCGAGCATGCAACCCTAATCTATTACTAATTTCAATATCCACTGAAGGCATGTTTACTCCAACACCAAATCTTTATTATTGACAGGAGCAATCTATTGATTGCAATCCCTTTTGTCCTCCTTCAAGAATTTTTGTTTTTAATTCTTGAAGCGGTAAATCATTATAACGAATTGCATTAAGCAACATACAAACATTTGTACCACCAAAAAACTCACTAGATACTTGTTGATGATTTAAGGCTTGGGCAATTTTAAATCCTGTATTGGCAGGCGTTGCACCAATCAAATCACTAAATATAATCACTTGTTGATAAGTTGATAATTGTTCTTGAATATCCGCATTGAGCTTTTGTTGTAATTGCTCTGGATCTTCATCTGCTGCTACATCATAAACAAGAATATCTTTAGCTTGTGCAAACACATGAAGAGCCACTTCTTTTAACGCCGATGCTAAAGGTACATGAGCAATTACCACAATTAATGTTTTCATATTATTTACTCAACACCTGTTCAAGTTGTTCAACGAAGAAAGCGGCAACATCAAAATCTGTTTGTTGCGTAATCTCAACAAAACAAGTTGGACTAGTGACGTTTACTTCGGTTAAATAATCACCAATAACATCAAGTCCTACTAAAAACAGTCCACGCTCACGTAATATTGGCGCTAAACTATTGGCGATTTCCCAATCTCTTTCACTCAATGGTTGTGCTACACCACGTCCACCTGCGGCTAAATTACCACGAGTTTCACCTGCCAAAGGAATACGTGCTAAGCAATAAGGTACCGCTTGTCCATTAATAACTAAAATACGCTTATCCCCTTTAACAATTTCAGGAATATAACGCTGAGCCATAATCGTTTCTGTGCCATTTTTGGTTAATAATTCCAAAATAGAACTTAAATTTGGCTCTTGTGCACCTAAACGGAAAATACCCATTCCTCCCATACCATCTAATGGCTTAACAACAACGTCACCATGTTGCTGATGAAAAGCCTTGATTCGTGCCATATCTTTAGACACTAATGTTGGAGAGGTGAATTGACTAAATTCAGTAATAGACAATTTTTCAGGGTGTGTAAGCATCGCAATGCCAGTATTAAACACCTTGGCACCAAATTTTTCTGCATAAGCCAATAAATGACAGCTATAAGCATACTCCATGTTAAAGGGAGGATCTTTACGCATGATGACTGCATCAAAATCAGCTAGATTCGTTTCTTGGACACTGCCAACTTCTTGCCACCAAGAGTGCTCTTCTAAATTAGCACCGTCAATAACTTGAATCGCTTGAGTTTTAGCAAAAACTTGTCCATTAATATATAAATCTTTTTGTTCAGTAATGAAAAGTTCGTGCCCTTTTGCACTCAACGCATACATCATTGCCACCGTACTATCTTTGTAGGCTTTCAATGTGTCAATTGAGTCGATTATAAATAATACTTGCATGAATTTCTTAACTCCACGCTATTGTTTGAACAAACAACAATAGGGTAGCAGATTTGCTACCCGATGTTCTAAGCCTAATATTATAAGCTACTCTTAGCCTATTACCTAGTAATCTTTATTTTTTCTTAGGCGCAACGACCATGACCATTTGACGGCCTTCTAGTTTAGGCATTGCTTCAACACTCACCATATCGCCCAAATCTTCTTTAACACGCTCCAATACCTTCATACCAAGTTCTTGGTGTGCTAACTCACGACCTCGGAAACGCAGAGTAACTTTGGCTTTATCACCATCCTCAATAAAACGCTTCAGGCTACGCAATTTAACCTGATAATCGCCTTCGTCAGTACCAGGACGGAATTTAATCTCCTTAACCTGAACCACTTTTTGTTTAGATTTGGCTTCCTGTAAGCGCTTTTGCTCTTGATAACGGAACTTGCCATAGTCCATCAAACGACATACCGGTGGTGTTGCATTTGGAGCAATTTCAACTAAGTCAGTATCTGCTTCATCTGCTTTAGCTAATGCTTCTTTAATAGAAACAACGCCCAATTGCTCACCATCAATACCAATTAAACGTACTTCTGGACTACGAATTTCACCATTAATTTGGTGTGTCTTTTCGGTTGCGATGTTATAACTCCTAAAAAATTAATAAATACATTACGCTTTTACATCAATGCGTTGTGCAACATCATTGCTTAAGCGTTTAATAAAATCTTCAACAGATAAAACCCCTAAATCTAGGTTTCCACGTGCACGTACAGCTACCGCATTAGCGTCGCGCTCTTTTTCACCTACAACTAAAATATAAGGGATCTTCTGTAAACTATTTTCACGAATCTTACGAGTAATTTTTTCATTACGTAAATCCGCTATCACTCTAAAGCCTTTGGCTTTTAGTTGATCAGAAATACTTTGCGCATAGTCATTAAATTGTTCCGAAATTGGACAAATAGCCACTTGCTCTGGTGATAACCATGGTGGCATAGCACCCGCATAGTTCTCAATTAACATACCAATAAAACGTTCCAATGAACCTAAAATAGCACGGTGAAGCATAACTGGATTCTTACGCTGATCATTAGCATCAACATATTCTGCACCTAACCGTACAGGCATAGAAAAGTCTACTTGCATCGTACCACATTGCCAATGACGACCAATCGCATCCTTAAGCGTATACTCAATCTTAGGACCGTAGAAGGCACCCTCTCCCGGAGAAATTTCGTACTCACAACCAGATTGGCGTAAGCTTTCCATTAAAGCCTCTTCAGCTTTATCCCAAATTTCATCAGCACCAATGCGTTTTTCTGGACGAGTAGCAACTTTATACAAAATATCCGTAAAGCCAAAATCCTTGTATACTTTTTGTAATAAAGCCGTATAGTCTGCACACTCTTTCAACAACTGATCTTCTGTACAGAAAATATGACCATCGTCCTGAGTAAAACCACGCACACGCATCATTCCGTGCAATGAACCTGATGGCTCATTACGGTGACATTGACCAAACTCACCATAACGGATAGGTAATTCACGATAAGAATGTAGACCTGCATTATAAATCTGCACATGTCCAGGACAGTTCATCGGTTTTAAACCATATTCACGATTTTCTGACTCTGTCGTAAACATATTTTCTTTATAGTTATCCCAGTGACCTGTTTTTTTCCACAAGCTTAAATCTAAAATCTGAGGAGCTTTAACTTCTTGATACCCATTATCAATATAAACTTGGCGCATATATTGTTCTACTTGTTGCCAAATTCTCCATCCTTTAGGATGCCAGAAAATTAATCCTGGTGCTTCATCTTGGAAATGGAACAAATCTAATTCTTTACCTAATTTACGGTGATCACGGCGCTCAGCCTCTTCTAACATCGTTAAATAAGCTTGTTGTTCTTCTTTGCTTGCCCAAGCCGTACCATAAATACGTTGTAGCATTTCATTTTTTGAGTCGCCTCTCCAATAAGCGCCAGCAACCTTCATTAATTTGAAAACTTTTAATTTTCCTGTTGATGGCACGTGGGGTCCACGACACAAATCAATAAAATCACCTTCTCGGTATAAACTAATTGTCTCATTACTTGGAATAGAGGCAATAATCTCCGCCTTGTAGTTTTCACCTTGTGATTTAAAAAATGCAACAGCATCATCACGCAACCATTCCTCACGTGTCACTATCTCATCTTTCTTAGCTAATTCAGCCATTTTTTTCTCAATTTTTTCGAGATCTTCTGGCGTAAATGGGCGCTTATATGAAAAATCATAGTAAAAGCCATTCTCGATTACAGGACCGATAGTCACTTGTGCATCAGGAAATAAACTTTTAACTGCATAGGCTAATAAATGCGCTGTTGAGTGACGAATCAAATCTAATCCCTCTGGATCTTTGGCCGTGATAATAGAAAGGTCAGTATCTTCCTTAATAACATAACTCGTATCAACTAACGTGCTTTTACCTGCTGTGCTAATTTTGCCTGCTAGTGCGGCTTTCCCTAAACTAGGTGCAATTGCTTGCGCAACTTCGCCTACTGTAATTGCTTGTTCAAACTCTCGTTTTGAACCATCAGGTAAAGTAATCTGAATCATCTATTAAACCTTAAAAATAAAAAACGCGACACCTTGAATGGTAGCCGCGTTATCAATAACACCAATGCAGAGCAAAGCACGAGCGGCCAGAATTTAATTATTCTAGAGTTAGTTCGTGAAAAATGTGCTCATAAATCGGTTATATAT
Source organism: Pelistega indica (assembly GCF_000506865.1). GTDB lineage: Bacteria > Pseudomonadota > Gammaproteobacteria > Burkholderiales > Burkholderiaceae_B > Taylorella > Taylorella indica. The sequence goes on along the minus strand of NZ_AYSV01000098.1, from coordinate 14,035 downwards.
GAAGATAAGAATATAATGATTCTAGCAGTTTTCTTAATGATATTCACGCCTTAGCGGGTTTTGCTCCCGAAAAACTACTAAATTTTGTAAAGACTTGTGGTATATGACAAACAAATTTTATGTATTTGAACTAATATAGCCTTAAAATAGACAATTCAGTCTTAAAACGAACAGGAGATTACTCACATGGGTAAAAAAGCCATAACACTTATTTTTTTAGCCATTTCTATTGCTATACTCCTATTTATTGTTAGTACGTTTTATAGTGCATTCACTCGACCAGATCAAGCATCTATCCCTCCTGTAGAATCTACGGATACCCCTCAAAACACGGTCAGTGGAACTATCACGCCAGCTACGCCACCAGAGACAGTAGAAACTACAGCAACATCACCAGCAACAACGGAAGCGACAACATCAGAGCAAGATACTGAAGTCCCTGATACAGCTAACCAAAATAATACTACTGATGACGTCAATGTAGGTAACAGCAGCAATGAAGAAGCAGGCCAAGTACTTGAACAAAATCCTCATTTAAAACAAGCATTACCAACCGTACCTACTGCCCCAGCAACCACTGATAGCACTGCAATCACCAATACCGACAATACAACCACGGCACCTGCAAATAATGCTACCACTGAATCAGCCCCCAAAAACTCTATTCGTGTGGGTAATGTGGAAACGCTACCTTTAAATAGTAATGATAGTACTACTAGTGAAAATAGTAGCTTTCCTAAACCAGCTACGACTCGTCCAACAACACAAAGCCAAAGCACACCATCCAACTCGGCATCTGGCAATGATAACGCTAGTTTCCCTAAACCTGCCGCTACAGAAAATAGTACATTCCCCTCTCCTATTAACTAAAGAAGAAAACCTCACAGATATGATGTAGGTAAAAACTAAAAGGACTGCCATCTGTTAAATACAGTCAGCAGTCCTTTTCATCACTTTTTAGATAAACCGTTCACATCTAAGCAATCAGCCCATGACTAGACTTTTTACTAATAATGACCTGATCTAGTGACTAGCTACACGACGAGTTTTCGTTTTTTTAACCTCTATAGGTTGTACTCCTTTAACAGATTCAACCATATTAAGTGCAGCAACTTCAGCCTCTGTTAATGCTTGTGGCATACGTTCCAAAGCTACCTCTAGTACTTGATCTATCCATTTAACAGGAATAATTTCAAGACTATTTTTAATGGCGTCTGGAATTTCCACTAAGTCTTTCACATTTTCATGTGGAATCAAGACTGTCGTAATACCACCACGATGTGCAGCTAGTAGCTTTTCTTTAAGGCCACCAATTGCTAATACCTCACCTCTTAAGGTTATCTCACCAGTCATTGCCACATTTGCTTTAACAGGAATACCTGTAAAAGCTGAGACCAAAGCAGTTGTCACTGCAATACCAGCAGATGGACCATCTTTAGGTGTCGCTCCATCAGGGACGTGAATATGCATATCTTTTTTCTCAAAAAGACTATCAGCCAATCCAAAACGATGTGCTCGAGAACGAATAACTGTGCGTGCCGCAATCATTGACTCTTTCATCACATCACCGAGAGAGCCTGTCTGTTGAATTGCACCTTTACCAGGTACGACAGCGACTTCAATAGTCAATAAATCACCACCGACTTCTGTCCACGCTAAACCAGTTACTTGCCCAACTTGATTGTCTTTTTCAGCTAAGCCAAATGTAAATTTGTGCACCCCTAGATACTGTTCAATATTTTTGCTATTAACAGTAATAGTTCGTGTCTTAGTCGCTTTACGTGCGGCTGTTTTTTTAGGTTTTGCGATTTCCTTACTATCAGCCCCTGCCAATAAAATCTCTTTGACAACTTTACGACAAATCTTACTCATTTCACGTTCAAGAGAACGCACCCCTGCTTCTCTGGTGTAATAACGAATAATATCTAAAATAGCTTCATCCTGAATCACCAACTCATTTTCTTTTAGACCATTATTTGTCATCAATTTCGGTAGCAAATGATCTTTAGCAATATGTAATTTTTCATCTTCTGTATAACCAGCAAGACGAATAATTTCCATACGATCCAATAATGCAGGTGGTATATTCAAGGTATTACTTGTCGCCACAAACATCACATCGGATAAATCATAATCTACTTCTAAGTAGTGATCTTGGAAGGTATGATTTTGTTCTGGATCTAGCACCTCAAGCAAGGCAGATGCTGGGTCACCACGGAAATCCATACCCATTTTGTCAATTTCATCCAATAAGAATAAAGGGTTTTTAACACCAACTTTAGTCATATTTTGGATAATTTTGCCTGGCATTGCTCCAATATATGTACGGCGATGACCTCTAATTTCTGATTCATCTCGAACACCACCTAACGCCATACGTACATATTGACGGTTAGTCGCCTTAGCAATGGATTGTCCTAATGACGTTTTACCCACACCAGGAGGTCCTACTAAGCACAAAATTGGTGCTTTAACCTTAGTCACACGTTGTTGAACCGCAAGATGTTCAAGAATACGCTCTTTCACTTTCTCAAGACCATAATGATCTTCATTCAGAACCGACTGAGCATTAGCCAATGAATTATTCACCTTAGATTTTTTCTTCCAAGGGACATTAACTAGCGTATCCACGTAGGTGCGCACCACTGTCGCTTCTGCCGACATCGGTGACATCATTTTTAATTTTTTGAGTTCAGCTGTGGCTTTCTCTTTTGCCTCTTTAGGCATACCAGCCGCCTCGATTTTCTTCTCTAACTCTTCAAAATCAACGCCATCCTCACCTTCACCCAATTCTTTTTGAATAGCTTTAACTTGCTCATTGAGGTAATAGTCACGTTGACTTTTTTCCATTTGTTTCTTGACACGACTTTGGATTTTACGCTCCACTTGCATAATATCCATTTCAGTATCAACAATGCTAAGCACTTGTTCTAAGCGCTCTGTCACATCTAAGGTAGAAAGTAATAATTGTTTTTTATCTTGCTTAACCGTTAAATGTGATGCCAACGTATCAGCCAAACGATCTGGGCTATCAATACTTTGTAAATTGCCCAATACCTCTGGTTGAATTTTCTTATTAACTTTGACATACTGATCAAAGTGTTCAAGTACAGCACGCATCAATGCTTGAATTTCGGGTGTACGAGTATCATCCACCTCAACTTCTTCAACTCTAGCACTATAATGCGTATCCACTTCTTTTATCTCGCGCACGAGTATACGTTGCTTGCCTTCAACAAGCACTTTGACGGTTCCATCTGGTAATTTAAGTAACTGCAATACGTTTGCCAACACCCCGACATCATAAATATCATCAGGACCTGGGTCATCATTATTTGCAGATTTCTGAGCGACCAATACAACTTGATGGTTAGTCTCAGACATTGCCTTTTCAAGTGCTCCGATAGAACGAGGGCGTCCCACAAAAAGAGGAATAACCATATGCGGGAAAACAACTACATCACGTAATGGAAGCAATGGTAATTCAACTGTATTTTGCATTTGAAATTTGCGATTAGTCGACATTGAAATCCTTTAAAATAAGTTTTCTACAAGTAGCTTAAATAGTGGCTTGTATCTAAATTTCAAGTCTTATTTATAAACTAATACTGGCGCCTTACCTGATTCAATGGCATCAACATTAAGAATCACTTTCGCTACATTTTTTTGTGACGGCAAATCATACATAATATTCATCAGTGATGACTCTAGAATAGAACGCAATCCTCTGGCACCAGTTTTACGTTTTAGAGCTTTTTTAGCAATTGCCTTTAATGCTGCTGGCTCAACTTCTAATTCAACACCTTCCATCGAAAATAATTTTTGATACTGTTTAACTAATGAATTTTTGGGTTCAGTCAAAATTTGTACCAAAGTATCTTCATCTAGTTCTTTTAAAGTCGCTACGACAGGCAAACGACCAACTAATTCGGGAATCAAACCAAATTTAATAATGTCTTCTGGCTCTACTTCATTAAATAACTCGCCTACACCTTTTTCTGATTTACTTTGAACACTCGCTCCAAAACCAATCCCAGACTTCTCTGTTCGATTTTGAATAACTTTTTCAAGGCCATCAAACGCACCACCTACAATAAACAAAATATTGGTTGTATTCACTTGAATAAAGTCTTGATTAGGATGTTTGCGTCCACCTTGTGGAGGCACAGAAGCCACAGTACCTTCAATTAATTTAAGCAATGCTTGTTGTACACCCTCACCAGATACATCACGTGTAATTGATGGATTATCCGATTTGCGAGAAATTTTATCAATCTCATCAATATATACAATCGCTCTTTCAGCCTTTGCCACATCATAATCACAATTTTGCAATAGCTTTTGAATAATATTTTCGACATCTTCGCCAACATAGCCTGCTTCAGTCAAAGTAGTAGCATCTGCCATCACAAATGGTACATTCAATTGACGAGCTAACGTTTGTGCTAATAATGTTTTACCAGAACCAGTTGGTCCGATTAATAAAATATTACTTTTGCTTAATTCTACATCATCATTTTCAGTATCTAACTGATTATCAGCATAACGAATTCGTTTGTAATGGTTATATACTGCAACAGCTAAATGACGTTTAGGTTGGTCTTGACCAATAACGTATTGATCCAAAAATGCTTTAATTTCTACAGGAGTAGGTAAAGGAGCTTCGTCACCTACCTGTGCCTGTTTCTTATCATTTGATTTAATGAGTTCTAAACAATCGTTGATGCAATTATTACAAATATAAAGTCCTGAAGGACCTGCAACTAAATTTTTAACCTCTGCCTTTGTACTATGGCAGAAAGAACAACGTTCGTTTTTTGAAGATTTATCAGTCATATGATTTTTTCTATAAATAAAAGAGGTCGGCGTTAACCGACCATCTAAATTAACAAATGTTAACCCTTTAGAACCTTAAAGCGCTGAACGCTTTTCAAGTACTCTGTCAATTAAGCCAAACTCTAATGCATCCGCAGGACTCATATACTTGTCTCTTTCGGTATGCTGACGAATAACATCTAAGGATTGTCCTGAATGTTTCGCCATGATTTGATTTAATTGCTCTCTTAACGATAAGATTTCACGTGCCTGAATATCAATATCAGTCGCTTGCCCTCTCGCGCCACCTAAAGGTTGATGAATCATAATACGCGAATTAGGTAAGCTAAAACGCTTGCCAGGAGCTCCAGCATTCAATAAGAATGCTCCCATACTAGCTGCAAAACCAGTACAAAGCGTAGAAACTTCTGGCTGAATAAATTGCATCGTATCATAAATTCCGAGGCCAGCATAAACACCACCTCCTGGAGAATTGATATACAAAGAGATATCTTTCTCAGGATTCTCTGACTCTAAGAAAAGTAATTGAGCAACCACAAGATTAGCAGACTGATCGTTTACTTCACCCACTAAAAATACAATTCTTTCTTTAAGGAGACGAGAGTAGATGTCATAAGAACGCTCTCCACGACCAGACTGCTCTACTACCATTGGAATATAGCCCAGACTGGTCGGTCTCACCGACTCATCACCATGCAAAGACGCATAAAAATCGGTAAAACGGCTAGTCATTATACTTGTCCCATAATTTCTTTGAAATCAACTTTAGAGTCTGTAACTTTCGCTTTTGAAAGCACAAAATCCACTAAATTATCTTCAAGCACTAAGTTTTCCATATCAGCACGGCTTTGTTTATTACTTAGGTAATAAGCCACTACTTCTTCTGGTTTCTCATAGTTTTGAGCAAACTCTTCGATACGAGCACGAACTTGATCCATTGTTGGGCGTAAATTCTCTTTTTCCACCACTTCATTTAATAACAGACCTAAACGAACTCGACGATCGGCTTCTGCTTCAAAAGCAGCAGACGGAATTTCGAATGTATCAGCATTTGGCATACCTCGCGCTTTTAACTCTTCTCGTGTTTGGGCAATGCGAGAATTCACTTCATCAGTAATTAACGCTTTTGGCACATCAAACGTTGATACTTTAACTAAAGCATCAAATACATTTGATTTTGTACGAGCTAATGCACGTGCTTTAGCTTCACGTTGGATATTTTTAAGAATCTCTTCTTTCAATTTAGCTACATCACCGTCAGCTTGACCTAACGATTTAGCAAACTCACCATTAACTTCTGGTAATACTGGCTCTGCAACTTCTTTCATCACGATAGTAAATTCAGCTGTTTTACCCGCTACTTCTTTACCTTGATAATCTTCAGGGAAAGATAATGGGAAAGTTTTTTCTTCACCTGCTTTTAAGCCTTTTGCTGCTGCTTCAAACTCTGGCAACATACGACCTTGACCAAGAATGAATGGGAAAGCTTCTGCTTTACCACCTTCAAACTCAACACCGTCAATTTTACCTACAAAATCAACAGTAACACGGTCATTATCTTGTGCTGCACGATCTACTTTTTCGTAATTAGCACGTTGCTGACGTAAGATATCTAAAGTACTTTCTACTTGTTCATCACCAACTTCTGTTGTCACACGAGTTGCTTCGATACTTGAAAAATCAGGTAATGTAATTTCTGGGAAAACTTCAAATTTAGCGACAAACGCTACAGTACCTTCAGCAGCACCCTCTTTTGGTTCCATAGATGGGACACCAGCAACACGTAAACCAGCTGCCTTAACTGCCTCATCAAATGCTTGCCCAACTTTTTGGTTTAATACGTCATAACGTACGCTTGGACCATGACTACGCTCAATAACAGACAAAGGTGCTTTACCTGGACGGAAGCCTTGAACTTTAGCTGTACGAGCCACACGTTGTAATTGTGTTTTTACTTCTTTTTCAATGTCGTCTAATGATACGACTAAATCAACTTGGCGTTCTAAACCTTCTAATGTTTCTACTGTTGGTTGCATTTAATTAACCTTACTTTTAATAAAAAAAAAACATGAATAGCTCTCTATTTTATCCGAATTTTTTTTTTAAATATCTGTAAATCAATACTTTATTAAAATTACAATTATCTAGAGAGTGATTAAATTCATCTACTACTTGATGTTTAGGATAATTAGCCTCTAAAAACTAAAATGCCACTCCTGTTCCTAACGACCATCCATAACCACTATTATTCACACCTGCACCACCATAGTAGGTACAAGCACTCATCATAGTCGCCAAAAGGGAAACGATAATAAGACGATTTAATTTAATTTTCATATGAGATAGCTATAATAAACTGTCCGTATTCAATATGATAACCTTATATATGTTTTATAATGGGCTAAGCATACTATCTTATTCTAATTACTAAATACTAAAGTACTAAAGGAGTTATTTATGCAAGATACACCTGAACAATCTACTGAAACAGTTAATTATTCTGCTGAAAATACCACACAAACAGAGGTAGCCAATCACCCTTCTCCATTTAGTAATGGCACTTTTGTTATTGCCTTAATTATTATCGGCTTATTCATTCTATTAGTTACCTGGTCTATCAGCTTCACTGCTTTATTCTTTGGTGCTTTTGGTACTTTTCTATCAGTAGCAACATGTTTCTTGGATCATCAAAATTTCCGTTTCCGCTCTAACGGCAATTGCAAATTATCTGATGAAAATTGGGCTTACCTAGCCACTCGTGCAGTTTTTGGTGCTTTATTTGGTTCTGCTACCGTACTATTAGTAATTGGTAATCACGGACACGCTCACTGGTCAGCTATTGCCGGTTTATCTACAGTGGGTGCTTTCTTAATTGATTTTATCGTTTTCAAAAGAGCCACTCACTAAACAATTTATTATCTAAAACAAAGGGAGCTTTGTCTGCTCCCTTTCTAAGCCAATCACGCTGTGATTATTTTTCTAAGTAAATCACACTAACACGCTGGAATATTAACCGCCAAACCTGCCTGTGAGGTTTCCTTATACGTTGACTTCATATCCGCGCCAGTTTGTTTCATCGTCAAAATCACTTTATCCAATGATACTAGGTGTTGTCCATCACCGCGTAAGGCTAAGCGTGCAGCATTAATAGCTTTAACAGCCCCCATAGCATTGCGTTCAATACAAGGCACTTGCACCAACCCTCCCACAGGATCACAAGTCATACCAAGATTATGCTCCATACCAATCTCAGCCGCATTTTCAACTTGCTGTACCGTTCCCCCTTGAACAGCGGCTAAAGCCCCTGCTGCCATTGAGCAAGCAACACCTACTTCACCTTGGCAACCGACCTCTGCCCCAGAAATAGAAGCATTTTCTTTATATAAAATCGCAATTGCGCCTGCTGTTAATAGAAAATCAATGATACCCTGTTGGTTATTCGGTGACAAAAATCGATCATAATAATGCATTACAGCAGGAATAATCCCAGCAGCACCATTAGTCGGTGCTGTCACGACACGCCCACCTGACGCATTTTCCTCATTCACGGCTAACGCATATAAATTAACCCAATCCAACATTGCCAAAGGATCTCGTAAAGATTCCTCGGGGCGTGATTTTAGCGTTTCATAAAGAGAATGTGCTCGTCGTTTTACTTTAAAACCACCCGGTAAAACACCCTCTTGTGAACAGCCTCTTTTCACACAAGCTTGCATAACAGACCAGATGTCTAACAATTTCTCACGTACTTGCTGTTCAGGTAGATAGACCTTCTCATTTTCCATCATGAGTTGAGCAATACTAAGATTATTCTTAGTAGCTTTTTCCATCAACTCATCCCCCGTCTTAAAAGGATATGGTACAACGACATCTGGCGATAAGTTCACTTTTAAACCATCACAATTCATCACAAAACCACCACCGATAGAATAATATTCTTTTTTCATCAACAACGTATTATCAGCATCAAACGCTTTGAAACGCATACCATTAGGATGCTGTGGCAATGTCTCTTGCCAATTAAAAATAATATCTTTATCAGGATTGAATGCTATTTCCTGTTTATTCAATAAGGAAATTTTATGTTGGCTAGCTAATTTTATCTACTAAGGCGGGAATAATATCGCAATCCACTTCATCAGGTAAATAGCCATGCAACCCCACCATAACAGCTTTGTCACTAGCATGACCAAACCCCGTTGCACCCAACGAGCCAAATAACTCAATGGTGATTCGAGCCACATCTGGTATGAGATTAGCTTCTTCTAATCGATTGACAAATCGCACAGCCGCAATCATCGGGCCAACCGTATGAGAACTAGATGGGCCTACACCTATTTTGAATATATCAAATACACTTAACATTAGCAGTATCTCCTAATTTTTTCGTTATTATCATTGATTATTTTGTGATGTAATCATAGCATTCCTTATCGATAATAACTGCAATTTAGTTACGATAAAGTGCATCAATATTCTTTTGTTGTTTCTCATCTTTCAACTCTTCATCCTTCGGCAACGGTTGATCATTAATTAATGGATTATCCCAATCACCTGAAACATGTAAATAAGTTGTTAATGCCCTATTAAGGCTATCTGATAATAGCCATTGCGATAAAAAAGCGCCTAGACCGACTACTGGATTAACAATGATCCCAGCAAGAACCGCTGTTCCACTCATTTCAATTTTAGGAATCGCTGCCACTTGAAAGTTTAGTTTTTTGCTTGCAATCTCTGTATTGCCAACAGCAGCCATTGCCAATATAGGGCTATCCAGTCGAAAATCACTCACATAAAAACGATTATTTTTTAGTTCAAAAAAAGCTCGCGTAAAATCAAATGGTAAGCCTTTCCCCATCACACTAGGTGTTTTTGTGGTTAAGTTTGCAAGACTTGATAAAGACTGTAATGAGATAAGTGCCAATGCTTTTGTCGCTGTAGTATCTAGTGTCAATAAAGCACCATGTTTAATTTGCGCATTACCACTCACATCCAAATCCTTTACACGAATGTGACGAACGTCTGGAGCAGCCACCTCCAAATTAGCAAAACCAGTACCAGCCTTCATAAAATCTTTATAGTTAAAATAACTTAAAAAATCACCCATATTGACCGTATTGATATTCACCTTCATTTGCATACCAGTTTTAGTCGTATCACTGATTAGTTGCCCTGTAGCAAAAAGACTCGCTACATCATTACTAACACGTAAACTATCAAGTTGCCACTGGTCTTTAGAGATCCTTTTACTATTAATATCAATACTGCCTATTAATTGTTTATTCCAATAGAGTTGCTTAATTTTTCCATTAATATCCATTAAATCAACTCGAGAGGTTTTACTAGAAATATCATCTGTATCAGTTGAAGAAGGAAAATTCTCTTTCGCACTAAAACTTACTCTATTTAAATCAGCATCAATACGCTCTACACGACCATGCAAAGATTTCAGGCTAATATCCCCTTGAATATCATTAGAATCCAAATTAAATTGCCAAGTATTTGCCTGTAACTGCCCAACAGCCTGAATATTTTTCACTATGACATCGAACAAACTTAAGGAATTGACCTTAGCTGAAATTTGTCGCAATGATGGGAATAACGATGGTTTAGCTGATGACGACGAAGTAGATTTCACAGGTAAGGAACCACTACTATAGGTTGAAAATTCATCTACAATATCTAACCATGCATTAATATCCCAGTCTCCTCCTAAGGCATCGATAGATAAATCATCTACTGGTAGTTTCGCTGGCTTATTAATTGCTATGACGCCTCGATTAAAGGCATTAATAGACCTATTTTTATGCTCAAAAACAATATGTACAAAATCCTTAAAGTCTATTTTTAATTGTTCATATTGATGTGTCTTTGGAGCAATAAGCTTTACTGACAAAGGTGTTTTTTGCGAAGCAGATTTACCCATACCATTTGGCAAATCTATTGATAAACCTTGTAATTGACTCTGCACATTTACATCTAATAAATCACCACCTAAGAAATGGATTTGTGTGGCATAATCTGCCACTCCCTGTACACGATGCAATCCTTTTAACGGTAAAAAGTCTCTTAGTCCTTGTCCCGTAAATTTACCATTTACGTGAAGTATATCTCCTTTAGCACCAATTCCTCCTTGTAGAGTAGCTGATCCACCAAGTAACTTTCCATTAATTTTTTCAATTTCAACATGCTTTTCATTAATTTTTATTTTTCCATCTGCATGCATCAATGTAGGGTGGTTAGGTGAAAATTGGAAACTGGTATCATATGCATCAAATTGAGCATCCACTTTGGTCTTATCTGGATCCATAATAGGAATCGTTAAGTCCAAGTTGCCTTTTAATTCTCCAGATATTTTCGTTTTATCTAACACCTTATTTAATAAAGGTCTTAACGGAGAATGACGATAAAATTTTAAAAAACTATCACCATTGGTTTCTATACCAGTTTTGATTAATACTTTTGTATTCTTCTCAATATTATTAACTTCTACTTGAGCATCATTAGTCGCTAGCTTGGATAATGCTAATTCAGGATTAAAAGATAATTGTGGACCTTTAATCAGAATATTGCCACGATTAAAATCAATAGTCCCCTCCTTGACATAGATATCAGGCCAATAGGTATTTTCTCTTGCGGGAAATTGATGATAGTGTAATTGCACATCCCTTACATCCCCTTTGATTCTAAAATCACCTGACGATGCATGCTCTCCAAAGGGAATATGGTCAACAACGCCCTTGACACTAATCTCAGCATTTTCTGCATACCCTTGCAAAAATGCTTTTTCTAACCAATCTAGGGCATCTGCATCAATCGTTTTAGGCAGATAATTTGCTAACTGGCTCAATTCTAACCGTGAGACATTGGCGTTAATATCAACAATTCCATTATCACTATGAGGATCAAATCGCCACGAACCAGTCACTGACATCTTCCCTTTTGGAATTTCTAAGTGTGCATGATTAAAAACCACTTCTGGTATATCGCCCTCAAGTAAGTTATATACACCTTCTATTCTCACCTTGTTAACCTGCATAGGATGGCGGAAAAACTCATTCGCCTCAATATGTAAATCATCTGATGCCAATGCAAATTGATAAGGTTTACTTAAGCCATTTTTGGAAGAAAAATCTACGCTAATATTTTTACCACTTAACAGGAATTTCCCCCCTACACTCTCTTTATCTTGAAATACAAAATCCTCTAACTGAGAATGTGTCGTAAAGTCAGTAATATTCAATTCATTAAACGTAAAATGAGCCTCTGCATTTTTAATTTTTCCTGTCTGGAATATAAGAGGAAAAGCAACCCAATTCTTAAAATAATGAGGATACCAATCTTTCCAATTAATATTAACAAACCCATTACCTTGTTTATCTACATTAGCATTTAGCAGAATAAAACTACCCGCTTTTTTTGGGGGACTAATATGTAAGTCTACTGTTAATTTTTGTTGGTCATGTTCAGCATTAAAATACACCGGCTCAAAAACCAAATCCTCCACACCGCTGACTAACTTATCTCGCCAAACAATACGACTACTATCAATAAGGATTTTTTGTGGTAAGCGTTCAAATCCCCAGGAAAGCCAAGGTTTGAGAGTCGCTAACATATCCTGTTCTGACATTGGTTTAACTTTTAAACTGCCATCTTGGGAAGCTAAGAGTTTTCCTCCTAGCAATATTCTTCCTTCACTATTGCGTTCAACCACTAACTCAGCATCTGATACTCGAATACTACTAACTTCAGGCTTAAACATCAGTAAAGAACGTGGTGATATCGCTAATTCTAATAAACCGATTTTTGCATCATCATTATTTTTTTCATTACTTAATGATGCTTGCTTAACCTGCAAATGAGGAATAAGGCCTTTTTCCCAATCCACAACAATTTTTTCAAATTGCAATGAAGGATGTACATTTTTTTGCAACCATTGAATAATTTCTGGACGCCAATTATCAATGTTTGGAGCCAAATAAAACCGCCCTACCAATATAAGTAGTGTCATAAGCACCAAACAGCTGCAGAAAAAATATAAAAGTAATTTAAAAACTTTATTCAAAACAAACCTTATTGATTATCAATTTATTTGGTATTTAAACTATTATATAACGTTGAATAGATTTCTCAGTTTGGTGATTAAAAATGAACGAAAGCTTAACAAATTCTTTACTTTGGTCCCATTTTCTTAAAAGACGCTTAGATTCTCGTCCAGAGCTTCGTGAACAATTACTAGAAGATATCCAAACCCCTGTTACGCCAGATCAGATAATGAACTGGCTTACTGAATTAGGGGGTTCATTGAACAATACACCAGCAGTAGATGTAGCGACTTGCCGCTCTATCATTCGTAAATTAAGAAACCGTATTTTCCAAACGCTTATTGTTAGAGATATCAATCAAATTGCCTCTTTAGAAGAAGTAGTAACTGCCATGTCATTGATGGCAGATATTGCTATACAAATGGCTTATCGTTCAGTCATGCAAGACTTAACTAATGCTCATGGCGTACCTATTGACCCACTAAGTAATCTCCCCATGGAAATGATTGTACTTGGTATGGGAAAGTTAGGAGGACAAGAACTAAATGTTTCTTCTGATATTGATTTAATTATGCTCTATGGTGCAGAGGGAGAGACAACTGGCAGAAGACCTATTAGTTATCATGAATTCTATGGCAAATTAACCCAACGAATGATGCCAATTATTTCAGACCCTGATGCCGACGGCTTTGTATTTAGGACAGATCTTCGCCTACGTCCAGACGGTGACGGTAGTCCTTTGGCTTGGAGCCTAGATGCCTTAGAAAGCTACTTAATCACACAAGGTCGAGAATGGGAGCGTTATGCTTGGTTAAAAGCACGCGTCATTCCGGTAAAATTTTTCTCAGATAGTGATCCCGAAAAAGACATTCATTCTTTAGAGAGTTTACGACGCCCATTCGTCTATCGTAAATACTTTGACTTTGATGCCTTGGCGTCATTAAGAAAATTACGTGAGCAAATACGTCAGGAATGGGTAAAAAAAGCGGCTAATCGTTCTGGTACAGATACTTCGCAAAATATTAAACTAGGCGAAGGCGGAATTCGTGAAATTGAATTTATTGTACAAGTTATTCAGCTTATTCGTGGTGGCCTGTATGCCTAGACCTACAAGAAAAAACTTGTAAAAGACTTTTAGCTGACTGAAAATCATG
>NZ_AYSV01000097.1 GCF_000506865.1 Pelistega indica | reverse complement strand
CGTTAATTCAATTCAGGGCTAAGCTCAATGGCCATGACCCTTATGCTTACCTTAAGGATGTGTTGGAACGATTGCCGACACAGAAAGCGAAGGACATTGCTGAGCTTCTGCCTCATCGTTGGCAAGCGCCAAACGACACCAAGAATTAACACAATGCCCCGACAAAATCGGGGCATTGAACGTTTAAAAACGGAAGTCAATCGGAGTTCACCGGACGCTTACGAAAATAGGGTGATGTTAAGGGCTAGGATGTGCAATAAAATGCCCAATAGTCTCTTTGTCTTTTTGATGGATGAGTATTAATGGTGCACTAGCATAATTAGCAAAAATTAATTGGTAGGTGGCTTGTTGGTGGATACTATCGATAGTATTGTGATTGTTTAACAATGAACTACTTATTAAAGGTGAAGACTCAAAAAAAGCATCTAAGTTATTAGCTGAACTGCTTTCTAAAGAATGCTGACAAGAAATGTTGGCGTTATTAAAAATAGTAGCTAAGTCTTTGCTAGCGACTAAGCAAAATCCTATATTAGAAAGAATATAAATAAAACCGTTATCATCCATTAACCATGCATCTATACGTTCAATAGTCTCTGAGGTATTTAAAGTATAAAATTGTTGTTTATCATTTAGTTCTATAACAAAAGGAGCCTCACTTAAATCAATGAATACACGCTGAGGACCATTTTGAAAAAAATATTCGCCTTGTTCAGTATGGCTATAATTTCGAGCAATAAAAGCCAGTATTTGAGGGTTAGTAATCTTTTCTCCTAATGGATTTTTTGCATAATTACCCCCTTGATGTATACGCCATTCTCCAGACTGATTGAGTGATAACCAACCATAAACAGCGGGTACATCAGGCCATTTTTGCATTGCTTCTACAACGAGATCATCCATTATTATCTGCTTCCAATTAATAGGGTAATAAGTGAGAGGGGAGACATAGCTATGAATAGTTAAGTTATATTGTTAAATGTAATGATACATGATGACTCATAAAAATTTTAATTATTCCTATAGTCATTTTATTTGTGCATAGTACAGCCATAAAATAAACATGATTATTTTTTGAGCATAACCGAGCAAGTCGTTAGCTAATTTTTTTAGCTGATTGAAATATATGGAAATTTCTTTTTAATCCCAATATCTTCACTTACTACCCACAAAGTTATCCACAGAAGATGGGGATAACTCAATATTTCTTGGTACTGATCAAGATAAAAAGTAATTTATGATTCAATAGAAGGGGAAAATGAGAGCTTAAAGGCTGATGCTTATTTATTTAGCAGAGCAAAGGAGTTAGCAATCTTAGTGGACTAAGTTATTGATTTATCAAGAGCAAAAGAGATGTTAGAATTTTCTTAAAAACATAATCACAACCTTATCCCCAGATTTTTCGGATAACTATTGATAAGAGAATTAACCCCCAATAAGCACATGTAACTTATCAGGGGTAGTTTATTGGTGACAGTCGTTTAGTTTGAAAACAATCAATGTTAACTTTCTAATAGATAACCATAGTGAAAATGGGTGACTTTATAGGGCAGTCATTGATTAGTTAGTACAAGGGTTTTTCATCTAAACAACGCATTAAGCCAATAATAACTTTATAAATAAACCAGATATACCAGAGTAGCAAGACTAACCAACCAATTAAAATAATATAGGTTAGGAAAGCAACCGCTAAGGCAATCATGGAATACCAGAAAATCTTGATTTGTGAGCTAAAGTGACTCTCGTAAATAGTTCCTAGCGCATCACCACGGCGTATATAAGCAATAATGACGCCGACAAACATCGGTAACCCTGTAAACATAGAGATAATATAGATACCATAAACAAGCTTTGCGTAAAGCGCGGAGTTTTTTAGTTGTATATTCTCGCTATTGGCAGAGGAATTATTTGGACGGTTAATGACTTCATTATCCATAAGTAATCCTTATAAACGTGAGGGTAACAATGATAATCTTAATATGGGATTATTTTTATATTTTGCAAGAAGTAAAAACCGTAAAAATGAATAATAATTTAATCATCCATAAGGGTTTATACTTTTAGTTGAGCGTAATTTGAGTTGATAAATTAGACTATTGCAACAAGATAACTATTAAAAAGTGAATATGTATAGCCAAAAGAAAAATAAGCTGTTATAATTTTACGCTTAACCAGTTAAATGACATGAGTGTTAACTTTTGGCTCATAGATAACATTTTAACGAATCTCTTCTAACTATTTCGATAGTTTAGCATGGCGCGGTAGCAAAGCGGTTATGCAGCGGATTGCAAATCCGTCTAGAGCGGTTCGACTCCGCTCCGCGCCTCCACTTATTTATAAGGCTCTTGAAATGATTCAGGAGCTTTTTTATTTTCCTCAAAATACATCTTTTCCGCAAAAGCTATTTTGTTGGTACAACCTTATCGCCAAGACGATTACGTAAATAATGTTCTGTAGTAGACAATCTTTTGTATCCAAGTCTGCTTTTGTGAGTGGCTCTGGCACCCTTAGTGTTTTTAGCCTTGTCTGTTCCTACCTTTGCTTTTGCTTCGTTAAACCACTGATTAAACGAGTGGACTAATCCTGTCAATTAGGAGAATTTTAAACAAGTAAAATTGTCTCCCAAAATCCTCCGTTATGTATAAGTTTATTTAGGGTGAGCAGTACAAGTTTCAATAATTTTTTAAGTTATTTTCAAGATAGTTTTTATTATTTTTCAGTTTTTTTGTTATTCTGATTTTTTATTAGTTATTGTTTTATAAGGTTTTTTTATTAAAATTCAAGATAATTAGTTTTTTATTTTTAAGATAATGGCAGCGACCTTTAAAGATTTTACACTCCAATTGCTAAATCCTTTTTCCTGCCATTAAGTTTTCTGTAAAGCGTGGTTTGGGCTTGGAGGACAAGGCAAAAATTCTTCATTTTTACGCACAACGGTAGCAGAGAATAAAGAAAGAGCGATATTTTTTATTCTTTGCTGATTGTATGGTGCAGGGTGAACATCCTGTATAACATTGGCTAAATTAGCAGTGTTAGTTCAAGGGGACAGTTCAGTATTGATTTCACAGGATATTTGTTTTATATAGTTTTCTTAGACCTTTTTCACTGCTTGCATCAAAAATTGTGGATAAATTCGTCCATTATCACGAACTAAGCGATGAATCTCTGATATTTGGATATGTGTAAATCCTGCTTTTTCGGCATATTCACTGAGTTTATCAGGATCAAAACCAAAATGTTGAACACCTTTAGCGATGTTATTACCATGAAAGGTTCCATCCTCTTCAAATAAATCTATTAATGCCAATTCTCCATCAGGATTTAGGCTGTTAGCAAACGCATGAAATAGACCTTGGGTATCTTTGACATGGTGCATAGCCATAGAGCTGACAATCACATCATATTTTTCAGGTAGTCCCTCAAAAATATCTTTTTCTACCGTTTCTATATTGGCGAAGCCTTTTTCGGAGAGAACTTTTAGCATTTCAGTCGATGTGTCTAAAGCGGTCACTTTTTCTACCAAGGGTGCTACTGCTGTGGCTAGTAAACCAGTACCTGCTCCAAAGTCTAAGACATGCATATGTTTGTCAAATTTAACTTTACTGAGGAGTTTTTGAGGAAGGGGAGCGAGTTGATTAGAGGTATGGCGTTTATCCCATTCACGAGCAGAGGCGTTAAAATGGTCAATTGAGGCGTTATTCATCATATCTCCTGTATTTTTTAGTTTTTTGCAATCTCGTTAGTTTAGATAGTTACTATACTCATTATAAATATAAAATAATTATCTTGATATTTTGTATATCAAAAGGTTGAGTTAAACAACTAACTACGAACTAAATGTGCCCAAATATTTTAATCAAAATGTGCCCAAATATTTTAATCAGAGTAAATATTCTTTAATGGTTATTATTAGTTAACGGTTATAAAGTAAGAAAATGAGTTATTGCGATTTTGTTAAGCAACTTTCTATGGCAACAGATGATCCTAATAAGGCTTATCATGACTATGCATATGGTTTTCCGATAGAGAATGATGATGAGTTATTTGAACGTTTGGTGTTGGAAATAAATCAGGCAGGCTTAAGTTGGACATTAATATTAAAAAAACAACAAGCATTTAGAGAGGCTTATGCTCAGTTTGATATTGCCAAAGTGGCTAAATTTACAGACCATGATATTGAACGTTTATTAAATGATAAAGGGATTATCCGTAATCGTCTAAAAGTTAATGCAGCGATTTATAACGCTAATAGAATTTTAGAGATTCAGGCAGAATATGGTTCTTTTAAAGCTTGGTTAGACTATCATCACCCTTTAAGTTTAAAGGAATGGGTAAAGGTATTTAAGCAGCACTTTAAATTCGTTGGAGGGGAAATTGTTAATGAATTTTTAATGAGTACCTCATATTTACCCGGTGCTCATGATGAGAATTGTCCATGTTATAAAAACGTTATTTCTGCCAATCCTCACTGGTTAAGAGAACTTTAGGGAATAAAAGGATAAATTTAATAGCCTTTTAGATGATATTAATGGATGAGTCAGTGTAAAAACGTTGAAAATACAACAGATTTTTATAGATTATCTTCCTTTACATAAAAACGTCAAAATGATTTTTTATACTTAAAGCAATTCATCAAAATTGTTTTGTATGAGTGTGATAAGAGATAAAGGGAGAAACCATGTTTATGTATATTCTTCTATTAAGTTTATCAGTGCTGTTAAGTTATTATTTATATCCTGGAAATTATCCTCTATACCCTGAAAGTAATCACTATTGTCAGCGGAAAAGAAGATTTTATAATTTAGAACCTCAGCGCAAGGCGGAAGCCTCATTCAAATTAGCATGGGGAATGATTTTTAAACAATCCTTATTGCACCCATCAAAAAGTCTAGAAGTCCATTCAATTGAATGGGCTTCTTTTTTATCAGCAAATGATAAAGCGAAATATATATGGTTAGGGCATTCAACGCTTTTAATGAATCTGCAACAGCAATGTATATTGACTGATCCGGTATTTGAATCTTCTGTTTCACCTTTGCCGATTATGATGAATCGTTTTCAACAAGCACCGGTACAATTAGAAGAAATACCTAAAATAGATATCGTCCTTATTTCCCATGTGCATTATGATCATATGGAAGCTAAAAGCATTAAAAAACTAGCCAAACAAGCGCATGTGCATTTTATTACTACTCTTGGTGCAGGATATTTTTTAAAGAAATTTGGCGTAGATGTTCATAGAATTAGTGAGCTAGATTGGTGGCAATCAGTAGAGATAAATGGTATTACTTATACGGCAGTCCCAGCAAGGCATAATGCACAACGCAGTGTATTTGATAAAAATAAAACGCTTTGGGCGGGATTTGTTATTGAGTCGGCACAGGCACGTGTATATTTTAGTGGTGATACTGCTTATGGAAAGCATTTTCAAGATATTAAACAGCAGTTTGTAGACTTTGATATTGCGTTCATTGAAAATGGTCAATATAACGAACGTTGGGAAGATAATCATATGTTTCCAAGCGAAACAGCACAAGCCGCAAAAATTTTAAATCCTAAACGTTTTGTGCCTATTCATTGGGGAGCATATCCATTATCAGAGCATACTTGGAATGAGCCTGTTCTTATGAGCATTCCTTTGGTTAAAGAATATGGTATTTCTCCGTTAACTCCTTATTTAGGGCAAGTTTTTGACATAGATACGGAGACAACTGAGTGGTATAAAGAAGACTAAAATTCACAAAATAAGTAGTAAAGCCAACGGAATGAGTTGTAACGTGTCAAAATACTCATCTAAATTAATACAGAGTATGATGAATGAAAAATTATGTGCCAGGGCTTGTGCTGATTATTTGCATATATCTAATAGCTACTTTATTAACACACTATCAAATAGGATCCCAATTGGGATTTAGTCCATTAACATTTGCGATATTAATTGGGATGTTAGTGGGGAATACGATTTATCCTAAACTAGCGCCAAGAACAGATAAAGGAGTCGCTTTTGCCAAGGGGCAATTATTGCGTTTAGGCATTATTCTTTATGGTTTTAGGTTAACGTTTGCACAAGTGGCAGGTTTAGGTTTAGGCACTATTTTTATTGATTTATTTATGGTCAGTAGTACGTTTTTACTCACATACTGGATAGGCTATAAATATCTCAATAATGGAAAAAAATACCGTTATTTTAACTGGTGCTGGATGTAGTATTTGTGGTGCCGCTGCTGTGATGGCAACTGCCTCTTTAATTAAAGCCAAAACAACAGAAACAACACAAGCAATTGCAGTGGTGGTGTTATTTGGAACCTTGGCCATTTTTCTTTATCCCTGGCTATATACACTATTATTTGATCCAAAAGATGCGGTAAATTTTGGGATTGTGGTAGGTTCTTCCGTACACGAAGTAGCTCAAGTGGTGGCAGTAGGTAAGCAAATCAGTGATGGGACAATGGATTTAGCGGTTGTCACTAAGATGCTACGCGTTATTATGCTGGCTCCATTTCTGTTTATTTTGTTGTATTTTATCAATCGAGACCAGACAGAAATATCAGCAAAAAATAAAGTGACTATTCCTTGGTTTGCGGTGTTATTTTTGGTGATGATAGCAATCAATTCCATCATTAATATCCCCGGTCAAGCCACACAGCTGATTACGCAAGTGGATAATATTTTGTTGACTATGGCGATGGCAGGTTTAGGCTTAACAACACATTTTTCAGCCTTTAAAAAAGCGGGTCCTAAAGCATTACTGCTTGGTGTTATTGTGTTTATTTGGTTAATTGTAGCTAGTTTAGTAGCTTATTATCTTGTGATTGCGTAGTAAAGACTAGTTTTTTTAATAATTAGTGACGAGATGCCGTTGTTTTAATGATTTATATCGTCAATAATAATTAAATTGTTTGTCAGCTTATTATTAAATACGATAAGGAAATATGATGAGTAATATTTTATATAAACAACAATTTTCCACACCAATAGGTGACATGATAACGTTGGCAACAGAAAATGGGGTGTGTTTATTAGAATTTCTGGGGACACGTCGATTAGAAGAAGAACAACGTGATTTAATGAAAATTTATCAAGCATCAATTGTGCAAGAAAGTAATCCATGGACTACTCAAGTAGAACAAGAAGTGGATGCTTATTTTGCAGGAACTCTTCAGGAGTTTACGGTACCACTGGTATATCCGGGAACTGTCTTTCAACAGCAAGTTTGGGAGGCGTTAAGACAACTACCTTTTGGTCAGACGAGTTATTATCAGGCGTTAGCTGAAAAAGTAGGTAAGCCATCCGCATTACGTGCAGTGGCTAATGCTAATGGTCAAAATCGAATTGCGATTATTATTCCTTGTCATCGAGTGATAGGTAAAAATGGTTCGCTCACTGGGTATAGTGGGGGATTAAATCGTAAACAATGGTTATTAGAGCATGAGAGAAAATACACTAATATAGATTCCTCTCATGCCTTTGAGTTGGTTTAATCATTAGCTTGTTAAAGTGATTTAAGTCGTTCCTCGCTAGGAACAAAATAATAAGCACCTCTAACCGCTTTGGATAGATGGGTTAGTAATAAATCAGTTTTACCGTCAGTTTCACCAAACATACTTTTCAATTGCGTTTCAATATTATGCAGTGTGGCACAATAAGCACAGAATATCAGACCATGCTCGCCAGAGATTGAGCCATAAGGCAAGCTACGACGTACAATTTTTAAATTCTTCACCATTCTCTTGAAGATTAACTCTTCCTACATGTGAGTCAGGTAAACGAACATCTTCATCAAACTCAAGATCATCTTTTTTAGAACGACCAATAGACGCTTCTTGTTTAGCGGTGCCAATAGCATCCCATTTTTTTAAATCATGTTGATATTTTTGAAGAAGGACATATGATCCGCCAGCATCAGGTTTATCATCACCAATGATACCAACATGGGTGACCTCTTCATCACCTTGAGGGTTTTCAGTACCATCAACAAAACCGTCAAACCCACGATTTTCAAGCAAACGAAAGCCGTGTGTTTCACTTTGGATAGAAATAAGTTCGCCAAAAGTGGCTAAGACTTGAACAGCTAGTGCAAAGGCGACTGCCTGTTGTAAAGACTGAATATGGATGAATAAATCACATTGAGTCGCAGGAGCTAAACCATTGCCAAGGGAAGTAAAAGGTTTTAATTCTTTACCCTCTGACGAGTGTCCTAATTTGTGCCATAAATCGCTACCAAAGCCAATAGCAAGACCTAAATTATCATTAGGAAATTGTTGTTGCAAAGAGTTGAGTATTTGCAAACTATCTTTGCAGGCTTGTCTAATAGCATCTAAGTTATTACCATTCAAATTTGCTTCGATAAAAATACCTGATTTAAGATGATCAGGAACAATAGCACTTTGTGGTTTTGCCATGTGATAACTCCTTAAAATTCAGACTAACTATAGTTTAATTTTAGCCTATCTTATGAGAAAAGGCTTATTGTTTATATTTATCTGTGCCATAAGAAAAATATAAGAGTGTAAATATAGTACCGATTAAAAAATGCTCATCCAAAAGTTTTTTTTATAAAGCTTTTTATTATCTATAAATCTTAATATGCAATGTTATAACATAATAAAAATATTTTAAAATCAATAACTTATTGATTTTTTGCTATGAAAGAATTACACTGTTTGCAATAGATGTTTTTAATAATAAAGGAGTTTGAAATGAGTGAATGTAAAACACATGCAAATCATGAGCATATCCATGGTAAAAATTGTGGTCATACAGCCATTCAGCATGGAGATCATGTAGATTATTTACATGACGGTCATTTGCATCATGAGCATAATGGCCATTACGATGAACACACTATTGAAGTAAGTAATAAAAATCCTGATGGTTGTCATCCAGTAGACACTTGCAAAGGTCATGTGCATGGGGAAGGTTGTGGACATGAGGCCATTCCGCATGGTGATCATATTGATTATATTGTTGATGGTCGATTACATCACCAACATGGTAATCATTGCGATGATCATGGTCCTGTGGAAATCGTAAAATAAATTCTACGGATTTTGCTTAAGAAGAGAGCGAGAATACAGAATATGTATTCTCGTTTTTTATTTGACATATAAAGGTAAAAATTGGAGGAGAAATAATCCTCTCATCATTATTGTCTATTAAGCCAGTCGCCAATCTTAAAAAGCTGTAAAATTCCTGATGTGTGAAATAGGTACCTGTTTATTATGTGTTAGCGCATGATTCGGCGTGATAGAAGAAAAAGGACTAACAGTAGGCTCAGGTAGGGTAGTCATAGGAAACTTTACTATAGTCATCGATTTTCCAATATAGAATTGATTAGCTAAAAGTAAGGTGTAGTAGTAATGAATAATTGGATATAGTTGTGATACTAGCGAGTACTTATTTTTTTAATAACGTTATTTTTTGTTATTTGGTCAGCCTAAGGGCTTAGGTATTGGGTGGACAGCTAGTATAGGAGCTATTCTGGCTTTAATGGTAGGTGTCATTCATTGGCAAGATATTCCTGTGGTTTGGGGAATTATCTGGAATGCGACGCTTGCATTCATTGCGATTATTATCATTAGTTTGTTGTTGGATGAGGCGGGGTTCTTTAACTATATAGCGTTGTATATAACGCGATTAGCACGTGGTAGGGGAACTAGGCTTTTTGTCTTAATCGTGTTATTGGGGGCGCTTGTCTCTGCATTTTTTGCAAATGATGGAGCGGCATTAATCTTAACGCCTATTGTGTTAGCTATTTTATCTGTGTTGCAATTTCGTTTGCACACCACGATAGCATTTATTATGGCAGCAGGATTTATTGCTGATACGGCAAGTTTGCCTTTATTAGTGTCAAATTTAGTGAATATTGTGGCAGCAGATTTTTTCAATGTGTCTTTTAATCACTATGCCAAGGTTATGATACCTGTCAATATGGTATCCGTTGTGGCGTCTTTACTTGTGCTGTACTTTTTTTATCGAAAGAATATCCCTCACGGCTATGATGACTCTCATTTAATGTATCCAAAGGAAGCGATTAAAGATAGCTTAACGTTTGCTGTAGGTTGGGGAGTACTTATTTTTTTATTATTAGGTTTTTTTTATATTGGATCCTTTGGGAGTGCCTGTTAGTCTTACGGCAGGGATAGGGGCTATTTTATTGTTATTAGTTGCCTTTTATACAAAGAAAATTAATGTGAACAAGGTATTGAAAGGAGCTCCTTGGCATATTGTGATTTTCTCACTCGGCATGTATTTGGTGGTATATGGTTTACGGAATGCAGGTTTGACAGACTACTTAACACAAGGATTAACGATATTGTCAGGGTACGGCGCTGGAGTGGCAACAATAGGTACAGGCTTTATATCGGCACTCTTATCATCGGTGATGAATAATTTACCTACGGTCTTAATTCAAAATATTGCGATCCAAGATGTAAATACAACGAACCTAGTGAAAGAGGGAATGATTTTTGCCAATGTTATTGGCAGTGATTTGGGACCTAAATTAACACCGATAGGTTCTTTGGCTACGTTGCTATGGCTACATATTTTAAATCGGAAAAATATACATATTAGTTGGGTTTATTACTTCAAGGTCGGCTTTATATTGACAGTCCCTGTACTATTTGTCACGTTAATGGCTTTGGTTGGATGGCTTTATGTTATAGGT
Source organism: Pelistega indica (assembly GCF_000506865.1). Lineage (GTDB taxonomy): Bacteria > Pseudomonadota > Gammaproteobacteria > Burkholderiales > Burkholderiaceae_B > Taylorella > Taylorella indica. The sequence continues at coordinate 4,898 of NZ_AYSV01000097.1, read as the reverse complement.
GTGTGAGGAAAAATGAGAGTAGGGAGTTAAGGGAGAGAACAAAACTGACGTGTATGGGGGAGTGGAGCGGGAAACGAGTCTCGAACTCGCGACCTCAACCTTGGCAAGGTTGCGCTCTACCAACTGAGCTATTCCCGCATTTTCACTTGCTAATGCATCGAAAGAAAATAATTTTATCTATATGTGCTGAGGCTGTCAAGTGTTTTACATCGTCTTTGCGATTATAATGTGTTGTTTGATTATTTAATTTGGTTCAATTTTTCTTACATGTTTTCTCTAACTCATCTCAATACCTTCGGTTTAAAGGCTGATGCTAGCCATTTCTTTGCATTAGCTAATGAACAACAATTGCCAGAGTTACTTTCATTGGTTCAGCAATACCCGCATTATTTTATTTTGGGGGGTGGAAGTAATGTTGTTTTAAGCTCACATATTGAGGCGTTGATTATTCATAATCAATTAAAAGGTATTCGTTTATTACAAGAAGAGGAGTCTTTTTTTTCTTGTTGAAGCGGCGGCGGGAGAGGTTTGGCATGAATTTGTTCGTTATTGCCTTGAGCAGGGGTGGAATGGTTTAGAAAACCTTGCTTATATTCCAGGCACAGTGGGTGCAAGTCCTGTGCAGAATATAGGTGCCTATGGTAAGGAAATGAAGAATTATTTTCATAGTCTAACGGCAATAAATGTCTATACTGGAGAACAGAAAGAGTTTTCCTTAGCAGAGTGTCACTTTGCTTATAGGGATAGTGTTTTTAAACATGAGGCAAAAGACTATTTAATTCTTCGCGTACGTTTTGCATTTCCCAAAAATTGGAAGCCCTCATTAAACTATGCCGACTTGAAAAATTTTGGTGGTTTATCTGAGCATAGTAGTGCGATGGATATTTTTAATGCCGTAGTGCAAATTCGTCAGCAAAAATTACCTGATCCTAAGGTATGGGGTAATGCAGGGAGTTTTTTCAAAAACCCCATCGTATCATCAGCCAACTATCAGACATTGCTACAGCAATTTCCTGCTCTTGTGGCATACCCACAGGAAAATGGAGAGTATAAATTAGCAGCGGGTTGGTTAATTGATCAATGTGGTTGGAAAGGGCGTGCTTTAGGAGCGGCTGGCGTTCATGATAGACAAGCATTGGTCTTGGTGAACCGTGGAGGAGCAATGGCAGAGGATATACTGACCTTGGCAAAAGCGATTCAGCATGATGTACAAGAACGTTATGGTGTATTAATTGAACCAGAGCCTATTTTTGTGAAATAGATAACCATAGGCTTAGTTATGTTCGCTATCAATGAGATGGTAGTGATTTATTTCATCGTATTAAAGTCATACTTCAAATAAGTAAAACAACGAGGTAATCTCAATCTGTTACAGTGATGAGATACTATGATTTAATTTAATCATAGAACTAAAAATTGACCATTATTTTAGGATGGTTGACCATTGTTTTACCTAGGAGACGATTATGATGGATAAACAATTAGCCGTTGCAGAATTAATTAAAATCAGTAAGCAACAAATGGAGACTAATCCAAGTCGAGACAAACTACAAAATGTTTGTGATGCTTTAATAAAACTTGCTGCTCATAAGGAATGGTGGTCTGCTGAAGAATACCCTGAGCCAACAGGTGATGAACTTCAAAATCGTTTTTTAATTCACGCTGATGAGGATAACTCATACGCATTGTATTTGAATGTGATGAAACCAGGTAAAAAAATTGTTCCACATAACCACACTACATGGGCATGTATTGCGGCGGTTGAGGGAACAGAGCAAAATTACTTGTATGATCGTACTGATGATGGTAAAACGTCAGGTCATGCCACATTAGTAGAAAAAGCAAAGTTGTCTATTAGTCCTGGTGCAGGTATTGCGTTAATGCCTGATGATATACATGCAGTGCGTATTGAAGACAGTAGTATTCGTCATTTACATCTTTATGGTCGGGCATTAGAAACATTAACCGAGCGTTTGGCATTTGATATGGAAAATAATACCTGTAAAGTTATGGATATCGGTGTTAAAACACGTGTTTCGTAAGCATTTCAGCTAGGGAAAGTTATATACCATGTACATTCTTCCACAACAGTTAAAAGACTGGCTTTCTGATCACCATGAAATAGCTTTATTGGATATTCGTGAACATGGACAGTATGGGGAAAATCATCTGTTCTATGCGGTGTCCGCTCCTTTCAGTGTATTAGAAGATAGAGTTGTTTATTTAGTCCCAAGAGTTACAACACGTATAGTCTTATATGGTAACCATGCCGAGGAATCAATAGTTCGAACTTGCATGGAGAGATTAAATCAACTTGGTTATCAGAATGTATATATTCTGATAGGGGGGGTTGAGTCATGGGAAGCTGCTGGATTTAATACGTTTGCGGGTGTTAATGTTCCGAGTAAAACATTTGGTGAATTAGCCGAACATTTTTATCATACGCCATGTATCAGTGCTAAAGAACTATATGACTTACAACATCAAGCTAGTGCTAACTATATTGTGCTAGATGGTCGTCCATTATCTGAATATCAGAAAATGAATATACCAGGCTCTATTTGTTGTCCTAATGGTGAGCTAGCTTTACGTGCTACTGAATTAGCACCAGATCCACAAACAACGATTATTATTAATTGTGCTGGTAGAACGCGTAGTATTATTGGTGCACAGAGTTTGATTAATTTGGGTTTGCCCAATCCTATCTTTGCATTAGAAAATGGTACTCAAGGATGGTATTTGGCAGATTTTACGCTAGAGCATCATGCAGATAGAGTTTATCCTGACATAATTAGTTCAAAACGGGTTGTTGAGCTGCAACTTAAAGCCGCTAAATTAAGTGAAAGATTTGCTTTGGCAAAAGTCACCGTTGATGAAGTACATAGGTGGTTAGATGAGGATGAGGTGACTGTTTATCTATGTGATATTCGTACAGCGAAAGAGTATCATAATAGTCACTGGCCTAGTCTTATTCGTCATACGCCAGGAGGGCAATTAGTTCAAGCGACTGATGAATTTATAGGGGTGAGGAACGCTAGAATAGTATTGATTGATACAGATAATATTCGTGCTATTGTGACGGCGACATGGCTTAAACAGTTAGGGTGGGATGTTTATTTATTACCTGATGATGGCGATTTAAAGCGTTTATCTACGATCAAACGTGAGGTTACTTATCAGTTAAATCACACACAAGTCTATGACGAAGAGCAGCTGATTCAGTTAATTGAAGATAATGCTGATTTGATTATTTTTGATGCTCGTGCCAGTAACGAGTATCGCAAGGTACATCTGCAAAATTCTCAGTGGATTATAAGACCTCTTATAACACAATTGGCGCCTCAAAATAAACACACTAAGATATTAATCATTGGTGATAGTAAAGTGAAAAATCTATGTTTAGCTCAAGATTTTGAACAGCTTGGTTTTAAACAGATTTATATCAGTACGATTACAGCAAATTTTTTTCATCATACAGATTTGCCTATTTCAACAGATAGTACTGTATTGCAGGATAAGGATTGTATAGATTTTCTGTTTTTTGTATCATGATAGACATCAAGGTAATAAAAAGGCTGCTCAGCAATACCTTGCATGGGAAACAAATTTAATTAAACAAATTGATGCACAGGAAAAAGCTACTTTTCACTTTGAATGATAAGGCTAGAAAATAGAGTTTGATAGGAGAAAATCCATAGCGTGTAAATGTCTACAGTTTATTATTGATAAAGTGGTAGATAAACCGCTATGGATGTGATAGCAAATAGTGTGATTATGGTGATGAAATTACATGTAGAAGTTCAGACTTCATCTGACAGTTCCCCGTTTGACAAGCGGTGTCTGTCAGATTAGATTTAGCTCATGCTTTTTGCTGTTCCAAATCTGATTTACCATCATCAATCAATTGTTTCTATGGGTGTTCGCCCACAGCACATCTTTCCTTGATGAGTTCGTTCATTATTATAGAAATCAAGCCATTCGTCTAGGTCTTTTTGCAAACTATCTAAATCAGCATAGAGTTTTTTGCGGAACGTTACTTGATAAAACTCCTGCAAAATGGTCTTATGGAAGCGCTCGCAAATACCATTGGTTTGAGGTGATCGAGCCTTAGTCTTTGTATGCTCAATTTCATTAATAACTAGATAAAGCTCATAATCATGATGCTCTACCTTACCGCAGAACTCTGTTCCTCTATCTGTCAGAATGCGTAATACAGGTAAATCATGCTCTGCATAAAAAGGTAATACACGATCATTAAGTAAGTCTGCAGAAGTAATAGGGGTTTTAGAGGTGTATAGCTTACAATGCGCTACTTTACTGTAAGTATCGACATATGTTTGCTGATAAATACGTCCTACCCCTTTTAAATGCCCCACATAAAAGGTATCTTGTGAACCCAAATAAGCCAGGATGCGCGGTTTCAATCTCACCCATGGCTTGCTCTTCATCTTTCTTGCGTTCAAGAGCTTGTATTTGTTGCTCATTCAGAATAATTCCTTCTTGCTGTACTTTCGCCTCTAAGGCGTTTAGACGTTTGGTAAAGTTCTCCAAGTTGTGCCGCAACCAAACGGAACGAACACCACTAGGTGATACAAATATTCCCTGTTTACGCAACTCATTGCTAATTCTTAGTTGACCATAGGCAGGATAATGAATCGCCATCTCTATCACCGCTAACTCAGTGGCTTCGTCCACTCTATTTTTAAGGTTAGGCACCCGTCTATTACGATCAATGAGTGCCTCTATACCGCCTTCTTCAACCAATTCTTTATAGCGATAAAATGTATCCCTCGATACGCCCATAATTTTGCATGCTTGCGTACACATTTTTTAATTGCTCTGCTAAATTAAGCAGTCCTGTCTTTATGTTTAATCACTATTATTGGTAGTATTGTAAC
>NZ_AYSV01000096.1 GCF_000506865.1 Pelistega indica | reverse complement strand
TCAGCTAGGTGAGGTATCAAAATACTTGGGCGCAATAATCCAACCAAGACGCCAACCAGTCATATTAAAGAATTTAGAAAAACTATTAATAATGATAATGTCATCATCCAAAGCAAGCCCAGATTTAGGTTTACCGTCATAGCTTAGGCCTAGATAAATTTCGTCAAGAATAACAAAACCATTTTTTGATTTAACCAAAGCGAGTATTTTTTTTAATTCATCTTCGGTAATGCTTGTTCCGGTAGGATTACTTGGAGAAGCGATTAATACGCCTTTGGTTGTATCACTCCAATTTGCCGCAATTGAGTCTGCACTTAATTGAAAGCGTTCCTCTGGATAGCAAGGAATGAGCTTTGTGGTTGCACCTGTGCATAGAATAAAATTAAAGTTGGCCGGATAATAAGGGTCAGGCATTAATACCTCATCACCAGGATTGAGGAGACCCATACACGCTAGTGATAATGCACCAGAAGCACCAGTGGTCACAATGACTTGTTCATGAGTAATAGATGTACCAAACTCTTTGTTGTAATAATCAGCAATACACATCCGTAAAGGTGTAATTCCTAATGATGGGCTATAGCCACTTAACCCCGCAGAAGCGGCTTTGTGCAAAGTATTTACAACAATTGGTGGAGCGGTAAAATCAGGTTCACCAATACCTAAGCTAATAATATCTTTGCCTTGTTCACGCAAGGCTTGTGCTTGTTTGGTTATTTCTACGGCTTGAAAGGTAACTGCCTGATGTACTCTAGAAGCAACATTTAACATAACAATAATAACACTATCGTTGGTGGTAAGAAGTAATGCTACATTTTAGTTTGTTGTGCTTTTGTTGTGGGTTTTATTAGAGAAACTCGTTAAAATTAGCTATCTTTTTAGTTGAAAAATGCTAGGTATGGATAGGCGTTCATTTTTACAGTTTGGTCGTTCAGGGGTATTGCCAGAAACCCCTTGGGATCTTTTTTGTCATCGCTTACAACGAACTGTACGGGGTGACTTTAAACGGTTAGATGGTCTTAATGAGGCTTATCACGCTGCTCAAATATGTATCTATCGATTGGCAGACATACAGCATATTTATGCGTTATGTCGAGAATATGAGGTTGCTATGGTACTTGATGGATTTGCCTCCCCTCAAACGGTCCATACCCGTGATTTGCTCATGGTGCAATTTAGTCCATCGTTAAATATAATTGAGGAATTAGGAGAACAAGCATGCCTAGCACAACCTTCGGTGACAGCAGGGCAGTTACTTGCGCTTGGTTATTATCAATTTAGCCGGGTTCCTGCGGAGATGACGATTGCACAATGGTTTGCTAGTCCTCTTTACCATGATTGCCGACCTTATTTTAGTTTTTTATCAGGGGTAGAAAGAATCAATGCCATCTTTGCTGATGGTTCACAAGCCGTTGTAGGTGGATTTGGTGTGGATGATCGTTCAGTCCTCTCAGTACCTATATTAAGTCGTTGTATCCCCAATTTATTTGAATTACTAAGGAGGATAGCGTAGAAATACAGTTAGCAAGTGATTATTGGCCGTATAGTTATCGTCTAGATTCGTTGAAAAAGAACTTGGTGGATATCAATATCGCACTGTTTTTTCAGGGACATCAGGGGCGTATAATTTGGGTACAACAATGGGTAATTCGTAAAATTCCGCAAGATGTACTATTACTTAAAGCGCAGCTACCTGAAGAGGAGTGTGCTGATTCGGAGAGTATTGCTCGCATCAATGACAGAATAAAAGGGCTTTTTGATCCTACGGGTATCTTTTTGTATGATGATGAGGTCATCGGGTAGTTTATTCGGTAGTTTTTGACGTCCCTCGCCCCAAAAGACTGAGTTTTACGGCACGGAGTTGATAAAACCCTATCAGACCTAATCGTCTCTATACACAAAGGTTGAATTTTTTAGTATATGATTTAAGCTTATAAAAAATATTGACCTCACAGGAATTAATGATGAAAGACACTTTACGCCAAGCAGCCTTGGAGTATCATAAGGCGGGGCGACCCGGTAAGATTACCGTAGTACCGACAAAACAATTATCTAATCAACGCGATTTAGCACTTGCTTATTCACCTGGGGTGGCTGCTGCTTGTGAAGAAATCGTCAAAGATCCAGCTAATGTGGTCCAATATACCAGCCGAGGTAATTTAGTTGGCGTAATTAGTAATGGTACGGCGGTTCTTGGCTTAGGAAATATTGGTGCTTTGGCATCTAAGCCTGTAATGGAAGGTAAAGCTGTATTATTCAAAAAATTTGCTGGTATTGATGTCTTTGATATTGAAATTAATGAAACTGACCCTGAAAAATTAGTACAAATAATCGCAGGGTTAGAGCCTACATTTGGTGGCATTAATTTAGAAGATATTAAGGCGCCGGAATGTTTCTATGTGGAACGTGAACTCCGCAAAAAAATGAATATCCCAGTGTTCCATGACGATCAACATGGTACAGCGATTTGTGTTACGTCGGCATTTATCAATGGTCTGGGTGTTGTTGGCAAGAATATTAGCGAGGTTAAAGTGGTGGTATCTGGTGCAGGTGCTGCTGCATTGGCGTGTCTAGACCTAATGGTTGATATGGGGCTACCTATTGAGAATATTTGGGTATCGGATATTGAAGGGGTTGTCTATAAAGGACGTACAACCTTGATGGATCCTGACAAAGAGCGTTTTGCACAAGAGATAGAAAAGCGCACACTAGCAGAAATTATTGTTGATGCGGATGTGTTTTTAGGCTTATCGGCAGGTAATGTGCTCAAGCCAGAAATGGTTAAAATGATGGCATCTAACCCATTAATCCTCGCTTTAGCAAATCCTAACCCCGAAATTTTACCAGAGGATGCTAAGGCAGCACGAGGTGATGTGGTGATGGCAACAGGACGTTCAGATTACCCTAACCAAGTGAATAATGTACTTTGTTTCCCTTATATATTCCGTGGTGCATTAGACGTGGGTGCAACCACTATTACGCGGAATATGGAAAAAGCGGCTGTTTATGCTATTTGTAAATTAGCGAAAGAAGAGCAAAATGAAGTAGTTGCTGCGGCTTATGGAACAGTAGGCTTATCATATGGTCCAGAGTATTTTATACCTAAACCATTTGATCCTCGCTTAATTGTGCGTATTGCACCAGCTGTGGCTAAAGCAGCAATGGATGAAGGGGTCGCGACTCGTCCTATTGAGGATTTACAAACTTATGCTGAACAGTTGCAACAGTTTGTGTATTACTCTGGCTCATTTATGAAACCTATCTTTTCTATGGCGAGACGGTTCAAAAAAGAAGGTGGTAAAGATCGTATTGTCTTTACTGAAGGAGAGGATGAGCGCGTTCTACGAGCAATTCAAGTCTTGGTTGATGAAAAAGTATGTACGCCGATTCTTGTTGGTCGTCCTGCTGTTATTAAAACTCGTGTTCAACGCTATGGCTTACGTTTTGATTTGGATAAAGACGTGGAAGTTGTGGATAGCGAACATGATGAGCGCTATAACCGTTATTGGACAGAATATTGGGAAATCATGCGTCGTCGTGGAGTTTCCAAAGAATTTGCACGCCTAGAAGTACGTCGTCGATCTACTTTGGTAGGTGCATTGATGGTTCGCTTTGGTGAAGCTGACGGTATGATTTGTGGCACTATCGGTCGTTATAGTAATCATTTAGAGTTAATTGATCAAGTATTAGGTAAAGCACCGGGTGTATCAACTTATGCTGCGATGAATATTATCTTGACGCAAGAGTCTATGATTGCTATTGCCGATACACACATTAATGCTCAACCAAATGCACAAGAATTGGCAGAGATAGCGGTTATGTCTGCACGAGAAATGCGTTACTTGCAATTGGATCCTAAGGTAGCACTTGTTTCAAGTTCAAACTATGGTACAGATAAACCAAGTTCTGGGCAAACAATGCGTGATGCACTAGAGATTGCTAGAGAGTTGGATCCTACGTTAGAAATTGATGGCGAAATGCATGTAGATACGGCATTAGATGAGAAATTACGTCAACGCGTTATGCCAGATAGTCCATTAAAAGGTGCAGCAAACTTATTAATTTGCCCTAATGTGGATGCAAGTAATATTGCGTATAATTTATTAAAAGTGAGCGCAGGCAGTAATGTTGCCATTGGTCCATTCTTATTAGGAACAAGTGCACCAGTACATATTTTAACGGCGAGCTCTACGGTGAGACGTATTGTTAATATGGCTGCATTAGCTGTGGTTGATGCTAACACGCGTAAAGATGGTAACTAATCACTAAGGTAGCAACGCTGAAGTTCTCGGCTATTAAAAAAATTATTACTAGCTGAGAATTTTTTGTAAAAAATTATTGACGTTGAGGTAGTTAAACAATTACATTTCTTTAAAAGAAAATAAACTGCACCCGAAACAGGAGGACTAATGGCAAAAAAATTGACCCCTAAGCAGGAAATTGAGCAAGGTGGTGAGCTGCCCAAAGCATGGCTTAACAAACAAGACGAGTTGCTTAATCAACTAGATGAAATGGGTTTGGCAATATTTACCATAGATTGCTCTAAAGCTAGAAACTTATCAGCGTTGTTAAGGGCGTTTGCTAAAGGAGTTGATTACCCTGTATTTTTTGGTAAAGATTTGGACGCATTTTATGATTGTTTAGTGGAAACTGTTGCTGAACAAAAAGCAGGTTGCGTGTTATGGGTTCAAGAGTTGCATTCAGCCGACCCTAGTTTAAAAGCCGATGTTGCAGAAATATTTTTAATATTAAATGAAGTGGTAAAAAATGCCCAAGAACATAAGAAAATTTTTGCATTCGTTGTTGAGCATGCAGGTAAATTAAGTGCGCCAGAACCGGGTGTTGAGCCTCAAAAATATGCTGAGGCCGCAGAGTAATTAGTAGTTATGTACGCCCACTTGTGTTATGAATAAAGAGAGTGGGTATTTAAATTAGATTGAGTAAACTAGCACTAGCACTGACTAGGGCAATTCCAGCTGTCTCCGTGCGTAATATACGCTCACCAAAGCGAATGGCTAAAGCGTCTTGTTGAACAATAGTGTTAATTTCCTTACTTGACCATCCTCCTTCTGGACCAATAAAAAAACTTAAGCTATGTGGTTTTTGTTTCAGAGAGCACAGTGGTTAATGATTGTGCTGCCTCAGGGTCAGCCACAAGCTTTAGTGTGTCTTGTAAAAATACAAAACAGTCTTTTAAAGCAACTACTGGTGTTAGTGTCATCAGTGTATTGCGTCCACATTGTTCACTTGCTGATTGGATAATACTTTGCCAATGCAATTGTCTTTTTTCTAGACGTGCTCCCGATAGTTGCAACACAGAGCGTTCCGCTTGGATGGGAATAAATTGTGAGACTCCCATTTCAACCGCTTTTTCAATAATCCAATCCATCTTATCACCAGAAGCGAGTGCTTGAACAAGCGTAATTTTTGTGGATAAATCTCTATTCGTATCTCGAAAGCAATCAATTTCTGCTAAAGCTTCACCTTTGTTAAATCGCAAAATCCCTTCATATTCTCCACCTTTACCATTAAATAGCACAATACGGTCACCTTCTCGTAGCCGTAATGCTCTACCTGCATGATGAGCCACCGTAGCTGGTAATGCAATAATAGAGTTATTTTCAATTGGAATAGGGCAGAAAAAACGTGGTAAGGTCATTATCAGTCAAATAAAATTGTTTACAAGTGTTAAAATTATACGTTGAAAAAGTTTGTCAGACCTAACAGGACTCAAATGAACACACAATCGACTATTCAGCCAACGGTTTTGGCTAATGCTATCCGTGCATTATCAATGGATGCTGTTCAACAAGCTAACTCTGGTCATCCAGGCGCCCCAATGGGTATGGCAGAAATTGCCGTGGCTTTATGGCATCGTCATCTAAAGCATAATCCTACTAATCCCCAATGGTTTAATCGAGACCGTTTTGTTTTATCTAATGGTCATGGATCTATGCTTATTTATTCTTTGCTACATTTAACTGGTTATGATTTACCAATAAGTGAGTTAAAGAATTTTCGCCAATTACACTCAAAAACGCCAGGCCATCCTGAAGTTGGGATTACGGCTGGTGTAGAAACAACAACGGGTCCATTAGGTCAAGGTATTGCGAATGCAGTTGGTTTTGCATTAGCAGAGGCATTGTTAGCTGCTGAGTTTAATCGTGAAGGTCACGCTATCGTTGATCATTTTACCTACGCATTTGCGGGGGATGGTTGTTTGATGGAAGGTATTTCACATGAGGCCTTTTCATTAGCAGGAACATTAAAGTTAAGCAAGTTAATTGTGTTATACGATGACAATGGTATTTCCATTGATGGTAAAGTTTCCTCGTGGTTTGGGGACGATACGCCAAAACGCTTTGAGGCCTATGGTTGGAATGTTATTCGTGATGTAGATGGTCATAGTATTGATGCGGTCGATGCGGCAATTCAAGCCGCCAAAGACAATGCCCTAAAATCAGGTGCTGGTCCAACATTAATTTGTTGTAAGACAGTGATTGGCAAAGGCGCACCTACTATGCAAGGGTCAGAGAAAGTTCATGGTTCTCCATTAGGTGCGACAGAAGTTGCCGCAACACGTGAATCTTTAGGTTGGACAAATGCACCGTTTGAGATTCCAGCTGATATTATGCAAGCGTGGTGCCACAAAAAACAAGGTGCTGAGCAAGAAAATGCTTGGAATACACAATGGGTAGCGTATCAGCAAGCTTACCCAGAATTGGCGGCTGACTTCTCTCGGCGTATGCAAGGTGAATTACCCGCTGATTTTGCTGCACAATATAACAACTATTTGGAAGAAACCGTTAATAAAGCTGAAACAGTAGCAAGTCGCAAGGCTTCACAATTTGCTATTACTGCCTTAGCGCAAATTTTACCTGAATTCTTAGGTGGGTCAGCTGATTTAACAGGCTCAAATTTTACCGATTGGAAGGGTGTTGCTCCTGTACGAGCAGGTGATAGTGGCATTCAGTTAGGTCGTCATATTAATTATGGTGTAAGAGAGTTTGGTATGGCTGCCATTATGAATGGTATCGCATTACATGGTGGATTCTTACCCTATGGTGGTACGTTTTTAACGTTCTCTGACTATTCTCGTAATGCTATTCGTATGGCAGCCTTAATGAAACAACGAGTTGTGCATGTATTTACGCATGATTCGATTGGGCTTGGTGAAGACGGTCCAACGCATCAATCTATTGAGCATGCATGGAGTTTACGTCTCATCCCTAACTTAGATGTATGGCGTCCTTGTGATACGTATGAAACGGCAGTGGCATGGCAATCAGCCGTTAGTCGTCCTGCTAGTTTGGGTATGCAAGTCAAGAATGGTGGTCCAAGTGCATTATTGTTGTCACGTCAAAACTTGCCTTTTGTTACTCGAGATGAGAAAACAGCTGCTGACGTGGCTAAAGGTGGGTATATTCTTAAAGATACCGTTGATGCCAAAGCTGTGATTATTGCTACTGGCTCAGAAGTAGAGCTTGCTCTTAAAGCACAAGAATTATTGTCACAAGAAGGTATTAATACTCGAGTAGTATCAATGCCTAGTACAAATGTATTTGATCGTCAAACAAAAGATTATCAAGAACAAGTTATACCACTAAATTTACCAGCCGTAGCTGTGGAAGCAGGTTGTTCTGGTGCATGGTATAAATATGTTGGACGTCAAGGAGCGGTGGTTGGAATAGACTCATATGGAGAGTCTGCACCAGCTAGTGCGTTATTCAAGTATTTTGGATTAACTGCCGAAAATATTGCCCAAAAAGTCAAAGAGATTTTATAAATTAGGAGAAAAAAATGGCTATTCGTGTAGCGATTAATGGTTATGGTCGTATCGGACGTATGGTGTTACGTGCACACTATGAATATGGTAAAAAACACGATATCGAAATCGTGGCTATCAATGCATCAGGTTCTGCAGAAACTAATGTACATTTGACAAAATATGATACGACACATGGTCGCTTTAATGCAGACGTTTCATTGGACGGTGACTATATGGTGGTGAACGGTGACCGTATTCGTTTGTTTAGTACTCGTGATCCATTAGAATTACCATGGGCAGATTTAAATGTAGATGTTGTACTTGAATGTACAGGAGCCTTTACTTCAAAAGAAAAAGCTGGCTTACATTTACAGGCTGGTGCTAAAAAAGTGTTGATTTCAGCGCCGGGTGGTAAGGATGTGGATGCGACTGTTGTTTATGGTGTTAATCATGATGTATTAAAAGCAGAGCATACAGTAGTGTCTAACGCTTCTTGCACAACAAACTGCTTAGCCCCATTAGTTAAACCGTTACAAGATGCGATTGGCATCGAAAATGGTCTAATGACAACTATCCATGCTTACACTAATGACCAAGTGTTGATTGATGTACGTCATAAAGATTTACGTCGTGCTCGTTCTGCGACAACCAACCTTATTCCAACTAAAACGGGTGCAGCCGCTGCCGTTGGTCTCGTATTGCCAGAATTAAATGGTAAGTTGGATGGTTATGCGGTACGTGTGCCAACAATTAATGTTTCTATGGTGGATTTAACGTTTGTTGCAAAACGTGATACTAATATTGATGAAATTAATAAAGTATTAAAAGACGCATCTGAGGGGGCATTAAAAGGTATCTTAGCCTTTAATACAGATCCATTAGTGTCTTCAGACTTTAACCATACGGCAGTGTCTAGTACTTACGACGCTACGTTAACCAAGGTTAATGGTCGTTTAGTAAAAGTATCTGCTTGGTATGATAATGAGTGGGGCTTTTCTTGCCGTATGTTAGATACGACAGTCGCTATGATGAATGCTAAGTAATTTCGTCTTTAACCTATACATATTGGCTCTCATACAATGAATGGGAGCCTTTTTTCTAATTTCAACGATAATTCAAAAAATAAAATGGAGTGTCAGAATGCTAAATGTTAAAACATTATCCTCACTTACAAAGTCGGGTGAATTAAAAAATAAAAAAGTATTTATTCGTTCAGATTTAAATGTACCATTCAATGAACAAGGACAGATCACCGAAGATACAAGAATTAAAGCATCAATCCCTGCCATTAAGATGGCTTTAGATGCTGGTGCTGCGGTGATGGTTACATCGCACTTAGGGCGTCCTACAGAAGGCGTATTAAATGAGGAGGATTCATTAAAGCCTGTAGCAAAGCGTTTGTCAGAATTACTTGGTAGAGAAGTACCGCTTGTACAAAACTGGGTAGATGGTGTTGAGGTACAAGCAGGGGAAGTTGTTTTATTAGAGAACTGCCGTGTAAATGTTGGTGAGAAGAAAAATAACGAAGAACTCGCTAAAAAAATGGCTTCTTTGTGTGATATTTATGTTAATGATGCGTTTGGTACAGCCCATCGTGCAGAAGCAACGACTTATGGTATAGCTAAGTTTGCGCCGATTGCTTGTGCTGGTCCTTTATTAGAAGCTGAATTAACGGCTTTGGGGCGTGCATTAAAAGATCCAAAACGTCCATTAGTGGCGATTGTTGGTGGCTCAAAAGTATCTACTAAGTTATCAATTCTCCAGTCATTGGCAGAAAAAGTAGACCAACTTGTTGTGGGTGGTGGTATTGCCAATACATTTATGTTGCAAAAGGCCTTTCTATCGGTAAATCCTTGGCGGAGCAGACCAAATTGAGCAAGCCAAAGCTGTTATTGATTTAATGGAAAAACGTGGTGCTACGGTGCCTATCCCGACAGATGTTGTGGTTGGAAAAGAATTTGCTGCGACTACCCCTGCAATTGCCAAAAAAGCGACAGAGGTGGCTGAGGATGAAATGATTTTTGACATTGGTACTGAAACAGCGAATATCTTAGCAGAAATCATTAAAAAGGCAGGTACTATTGTGTGGAATGGACCAGTAGGCGTTTTTGAATTTGATCAGTTTGCCAAAGGAACAGAAACCATTTCTCGAGCGATTGCTGAGTCTTCTGGCTTCTCTATTGCTGGAGGCGGAGATACCTTAGCTGCTATCGCTAAATTTGATATTGCGGATAAGGTGGGTTATATATCTACAGGTGGAGGTGCTTTCTTAGAATTTTTAGAGGGAAAAGTATTACCAGCAGTAGAAATTTTAGAAAAACGTAACGATACATAGATTCCTATTTAAGATACTGATATAGGGGGAAAGAATGGCTTTATTTAAACATAAAGTGTTGATAACAACATTGCTGAGCCTATTTGTAGCGAGTACATTTGCACATGCTGAAATAGCTAATTTACAATCTGTTTATCCTAGTGACGGTGATGAGATTGATGAAGAACAAGCGTTTTTGTTGACATTTGAGGATGAGGTTAATCTTAAATCCCTCGAACAGCAGACTTTTTGCCAATCTACAAATATCGGTGAAGATATTCCTGTTCAACTTGTCTTAGGAAAAGATAGAGAACAAATCCTTAATCGTTTTCCTTGGATGGCGGCGGATAACCCAGCCAAAACCGCTATCGTTCAATGCGGTCGAAAATTGCCAACTGGAGCAAAAGTTAATTTAGTTATTAAAAAAGGCGTAGAAAGCAATACTGGCGATAAAACCTTAAGAGATTCTGTACTGTCTTATAAGGTGAGACCTCCATTTACAGTATTGTTTTCTTGTGAGCGTGTTAAATTAAAAACGCCTTGTTCTCCGTTAGGTGATTTTAGACTCTTGTTCAGTAGTTACGTTAAAAAAGAGATGGCTGATAAAATCAAAGTCACCGTTAATGACAAAGAAATTAAGCCTAGTCTCAAAAATGGTAATGAAGTAGAAACCTTAGTGGATAGTTTGGTATATAAAGGTCCATTTACACCAAATGCTAAGATTTGGGTTACTTTACCCGACAATATGCAAGACGATAGTGGACGTTTAGCACGGAATGCAAAAAAATTCCCGCTAGAATCAGGGTTTGGTGACTATCCTCCATTGCTAAAATTTTCAACAGGTAAGTTCGGCATTATTGAAACCTATGCTAATGCTAAACAAGTTGGAGCAAATTTAATGGAGCAACCTGCGTTGATTCCATTGACGGTGCGTAATGTAGAAAAAGAATTAGGTATCAATGGTAAATTAACCCCTGCAAAAGTTTCTCAGATTAAAGCCCAGAATCATGCTGATATCCGTAAATGGTTAAGTGTGATGGATTCTGTTGATGGGCAACGCACTATCAGTCCTAGAAATTTCGACCGTATCATGGAAGGGTTACCTACTGAGTATAGAGAAAATGAAGCAGAAGTAGATATACGTAATTTGTCTATATTAGAACATCAACAAGGGACAACACAGTTTCAATTACCTGCCTTAAGTGATACAAAGAATGATTCAGAAGTGATTGGTTTGCCTGTTTATCAGCCAGGATTTTATGTTTTTGAAGCACAATCACCACAGTTAGGTTCTATCCTAACTCAAGAGTCTAAGCCTATGTTTGTACGTACGGCAGCGTTAGTCACTAATATGGCTGTGCATTTCAAAACAGGTACAAACGATGCTATGGTCTGGGTTACTCGGCTAGAGGATTCTAAAGTTGTTCCAGATGCAGATGTGATGATTACCAGTTGCAATAATAAAGTGATTGCATCAGGAAAAACAAATCAAGATGGTATTTTTAAGTTCTCAGGAAAAATACCTCAAAATAAAGATTGTCCATATGATTACAATTATATGGCGAGTGCCAGTATCCCTGCGACTCATCCGATGTCTTATGGCGTTGCTGATTATTCATTTGCCATGAGTGATTGGAATAAAGGCATTCAAAATTGGCAATTTAATGTAGGGTCAAGTTATTCATCTTATGATAGCGATGATACAAAATTAATTATTCATCCTTTACTTAGCCGTACATTATTGCGAGCAGGCGAAACAGTAACGATTAAACATTTTGTACGCCAACAAACACCGAATGGTGTGGCTTTCCCGACGGCTCAAACAGTCTTACCAGACACGGTAGTATTTAACCTATCCGCTCTAGATGAACAAATTAAATTACCATTAAAGTGGCAAACTACTAAAAATGGTAGCCAATATGCCGAGACTACGTGGGTGGTGCCTAAAACAGCCAAAAATGGTGTATATGAGATTAGCTACCAACAAGGTGAAGATGAAAGTTGGGTAAATACTCATACGCCGACCGTTTCATTTCAGGTTGAGGAGTTTAAATTACCTTTCTTGAAAGGTAGTATCCAAGTAAATAGTGAGCAACAGCAGGGAGCTAAATTAATTAATCCTAAGTCATTAACGGCTAATGTTCAGGTAAGTTTTCTTGCTGGAGGTGCTGCCTCTGAGTTACCTATTGAAGTGTCTGCGGTAGCCATTCCAAGTGAGTTTACTGTTAATAATCTTGAGAATGTGAATTTTTCAAACTCTGTAGAGGATGAAGAAGTTAGTCGCAAGGTCTTTTTAGACAAGAAAAAATTAACCTTAGATAAGAATGGAAATAGTCAATTTGTAATTGATAACATTCCTCCTATTAAAGGTCAGACTGACTTATTGATTGAAGTTAGTTTTATGGATCCAAATGGACAAGTACAAACAATTTCGCAAAAAGTGAGTGCGGTGTCAGGTGCTGTAATTCCTGGGATACGTAGTGCGGCTTATTTTGAGCCAAACCAAGACTTCGAGTTTGAAGTGTTGACAGTTAATGCGGAAGGAAAACCTACAGCAAATATGCCAGTGACTGTTAATGCCACTAAGACAAAATATAATGTTGTACGTAAGCGTTTAGTGGGTGGTTTTTATACATATGACTCTAATCCTGTCGTAGAGAACCTTGGAGAGTTGTGCTCAGGTACTAGTAATAGTGAAGGGGTATTAAAATGTAAGGTACAACTCAAAGAGGAGGGGGAGTTAGATTTAACAGCGGTGGCCAAAGATGCTAATAATAATGAGTTCATCGTTAATTCTCCGCTATGGGTATTTGAAGGAGCCTCTTGGTATACCGGAAATGATACTGATAGAGTAGACGTTATTACTGATAAAAAAGAGTACAAAATCGGTGATGAGGCTGTTTTTGATGTACGTATTCCATTCAGTCAAGCAACGGCATTGGTGAGTATTGAGCGTGAAAATATTCTTGAATATAAAGTGGTTAATTTCGAGAAAAATAGTTCAACCTTTAAGCTTAAAGTTGAGCAAAATTGGTTGCCAAATGTTTATGTCAATGTGTTATCTGTGCGTGGAAGAATTCGTGGTGACAAAAGTGATGCAGGTAAAGTTTGGTTAGCCAATGATGAGCAATCTAATGGGGCAAGTACACTTATTGACTTAGCCAAACCATCATTCAGAATGGGTGTGGTAAAGGTTAATGTCGATAATTCTCAGCAAAAAATCGACCTAGCGTTGAAACTTGATAAGGCAGTTTATCAAGTGAAAGAAAAGGCAACCGTTGATATTTCTGCTACCTTGCCAAACAACCAACCTGCCAGTAATGCCAATGTAACCTTGTTTGTTGTTGATAAGGCATTATTGGAATTAGCAAAAAATAATACGACTGATTTATTGGCAGTGATGAACCCAGAACGTTCTTGGGATATCGAAACAGCGACAGCTCAAGGTGAGATTGTCGGACGACGTCACTATGGACGTAAGGCTATTCCTGCTGGTGGTGGCGGTGGTTTGGCACCAACACGCGAGTTATTCGATGCATTGGTATTTTGGAAAGCCAATCTTGTCCTAGATGATAAAGGAACGGCAAAAGTCGAATTCCCATTAAACGATAGTATTTCTCAATTTGAGGTAGTTGCTGTTGCTGAATCAGGTAATGACTTATTTAGGTACGCAAAAAATTGATTTGTCTAGTCGTCAAGACTTGCAGATTATTTCTGGATTACCGCTTGTCATTCGCGATGCCGATGCATTTGAAGCACAAATTACCCTAAGAAATACTACCGATAGAACGATGACGGTAACTGTAGATGGTAGTGTTAAGAAAGGGCATGATCAAGCATTATCGCTAGAGCCTAGAGAGGTGAGTATCCCTGCTGGTAGAGCACAGACAATGACATGGTCGGTAGATCCTATTCGATTAAGTGATACTGAGGGACGTCAGAACTTGGTATGGACATTTAATGCTAAAGAAGCTAATGCATCGGTTCAAAAACCCGCTCAAGATCGTGTAGTGATTAACCAAGCATTAATTCCTTATGTGCCTGTTACCATCAGAAATGCTCAGCTTATTAGTATTGCCGCCGATTCAAAGGGAACTAATGTGCCTATTCAAGCACCGACTAGGGCTTTAACCATTAATGATAAAGTTCGTGGCGGTATCCAAGTACAATTGCAGAAAAATCTAAGTGCCAGTCTTGATGGTGTAAAACGCTATTTTAAAGAGTATCCCTATATTTGCTTTGAACAACAAGCATCAGTAGCGTTAGGGTTAGATGACCATTCTGCTTGGAATGACTTGATGGCACAAATTTCTAGCTATATGGATGATTTAGGCTTTGTACGTTATTACCCATCAGCTTATCTACAAGGAAGCCCTTTACTCAATGCTTACCTATTATCTATTTCTGCAGAGTCAGCAAAAGTTGGGCAGCCATTTGAAATCCCTGAAAATGCTAGACAAAAAATGTTAGAAGCCTTGGTCAATTATTTACAAGGTAGAGTAAACCGTAACCGTGACTGGAAACCATTACCAGATTCAGTCGATTATCAATTGACTTTATTGGCGGCGGCGGCAAGATATAATGCCGTTACCCCTAATATGCTTGATAATTATTCATTAAATGATTCCTATACAGCCTTAGGTCTTGTTAATCTGTATACGATTTATCAGCATTTAGACGGTGTTGACCAGAAACAGGGACTGAAAATATTGCGTGAAGCTATTTTGAATAAAATGGTTAAACAAGGCGATAGTATGGTATTCAAAGAGGCGACTAAACTGAATGGTTTATGGTGGCTGATGGAGGATAACAAAACTGTCTTAGCCAGACTAATTTCCGCTGTAGCTAATGATCCAATGTGGAAAGAAGAGGTGCCGTATCTTACTAATGCTTTAGTTAAAGCACAGGATAAAGGTCAATGGGGTATGACGACTAATAATGTGTTAGGGGCGTTGGCGATTAAGAACTTTAGCCGAGTATTTGAGCGTGTCCCAGCGAGTGGTGAAGTTAATATTCGCATGAGTGGTGCTGGGTATGGTGAGCCACAACAGTGGAATGGCGTAGCATTGAATCAAACAATAGTTACGCCTTGGCTCGATAAAAAACCAGCCAATTTACACCTAAATTTAGCGGGTAAAGGAACGGTATGGGCAACAGTCTCAACACTAGCAGCAGTGAATCCTGTTGAGCCAACATATGCTGGTTATCGGGTAGAAAAGGTGATTGAGCCTGTCACACGACGACTTACTGGACAATGGTCAGTTGGCGATGTGTATCGTGTAAAAATTAAAATTACAGCCGATGCACCGATGACATGGGTAGTGCTAAGCGATCCTGTTCCAAGTGGATCAACTATTTTAGGTAGTGGTTTAGGTCGTGACTCTGCTATTTTATCGAATAGTCAGAATACCGAAGATAACTATCTAAATCCTGATTTTGTGGAACGTAAGGCGGATATTTATCGTGCCTATTATCAGTTCGTGGATCAGGGAGAGGTTAACCTTAGTTACACGGTGAGATTAAATAGTGTCGGTCGATTTACTATGCCACCAACACGAGTTGAAGGTATGTATGCACCGTCTGTATTTGGAGAAACAATTAATACTGACTTTTATGTGAAAACTCACTAATGACGAGTGAGTGAGAAAGCATCCAAGGATTGAACATGAGAAAATATCTAGTCAAGAGCCTAGTGTTTTTATTAATCCTTGCGATGCTTTTTTTATTAGTATCGAGAATAATTATTGCCACTATTGATACCCCAACGTATCAATCTGTTAGACAAAATAATCAAAGCTCTTATATCCAAATTTTTGATAGACAACAACAATCATTATCTTCTATTCGAACTGACTTTGATACGAGAAAAAGTGAGTGGGTTGAGGAAAAAGACTTTTCAGAACATTTGAAACAAGCCGTTTTGCGTTCAGAAGATAAACGTTTTTATCAGCATCATGGTGTTGATTGGATTGCCTTAGCAAATGCTTTCAGGGGCTACTTGCTGCAGGTAGATAAACGGAGGGGCATCTACTATCACGATGCAATTAGTAGGTTTATTAGACCCTTCATTGCAAGGTAGCGGACAACGTAGATTATGGCAAAAAATAAAACAACTATACTATGCTCAAAGTCTAGAAATGCATTGGACAAAGGCACAAATTTTGGAGGCCTATCTTAATCTTGTGCCATTAAGAGGTGAGGTGGTAGGTATGCCAAGTGGTGCTAAGACTTTTTTCCAAAAATATACCTATGCGTTGAATAAACGGGAAGCGAGTGTATTAGCAGCGATGCTACGGGCACCAAATGTATCTGTTTCTCTATTGGCAAAACGTGCTTGTTTATTAATAGAGTCGAAGACATGTGACTATATGCCAGACTTTATTGCGAATGCTGTAAACTCTCCGCAAAGTTATTATTTAGATAATCCAGAAGAAACCCCTCATTATGCTAGAGCGTTATTAAGTGAGTATCAAAAAAATAAACTTACTATACCACCCGTTATCCGTTCAACCATAGATAAGAAATTGCAGCAATATGTGAAGCAACGAGTGCATGCTAGATTAGTTGAGCTGTTCCAAGAAAAAGTGAGTGATGCTGCTGTGGTCGTTCTGGATAATAACTCTGGTGAAATTCTTGCCTATCTAGGGTCATCAGCCAACTTATCGAATGCGTCTCAGGTAGACCATGTGCAAGCATTGCGTCAAGCAGGATCAACCTTAAAACCTTTTCTTTATGCTCAGGCGTTTGATAATAGATTATTGACAGCAGCATCATTACTGAATGATAGTGAAATGAGTGTCGCTGTTGATACAGGTTTATATATTCCTCAAAATTATGATAAAGGCTTTAAAGGATGGGTATCTGTTCGTACAGCATTGGCATCGTCATTGAATATTCCTGCCGTACAAACTTTAACTATGATAGGTGCTGAAGATTTTCGAGATGAATTGGTTGCTTTGGGGCTGCCTTTGTATGAAAGTGGTGACTATTATGGCTATAGTCTTGCTCTAGGAAGTGCGGATATTACCTTATTAAGTTTAACCAATGCTTATCGTGCATTAGCCAATAAAGGGATTTATTCGCCAGTACAATGGATAAATTCTGAGTATTCAAACCCTCATCAATCAGAAAATCGCACCAAAGATACGGGAAAAGAAATACGTGTATTTAGTGAGCAAAGTGCATGGATCATCCAACACATTTTATCTGATCGGACAGCAAGAACTATCACTTTTGGTTTGGATAGTGCTTTGAGTACGCCTTATCATACGGCGGTAAAAACGGGAACCAGTAAAGATATGCGAGATAATTGGACAATAGGTTGGTCACCGAAATATACCGTTGGGGTTTGGGTGGGTAATAGTGCAGGCGAAAGTATGCGTAATATTAGTGGTGTTTCTGGGGCTGCACCTATTTGGCATGATGTGATGGATTATTTGCATAAAAATAATAATGTATTTTTTGACCCAATGCCTCAAGGGATAGTGGCGAAACAAGTGCATTATGAGCCTACTGTTGAGGCAGATCGACAAGAGTTTTTTATTCATGGTACAGAAATGGATGTGGTAAGACTATCACAACAATCACCGCATAAAGACGAGTCAGATATAACGACCGATGTTACAGTTAATACCATGATTAGTCAGCCTACAGATGGCACAATTATTGCCATCGATCCTGATATTCCAGTGTCTCAGCAAGCTTTAAAACTAGCCGCAAATAATGTTAATCAGCAACGAGCAGATCATATTATTTGGTATTTGAATGGGAAAGAAATTAGCCGAGAAAACCCGTATTATCTCCCCATTACAACAGGTAAATTTACGCTTGAATTATTCTCAATTGATGGTAGGAAACTAGACGAAGTGCATTTTTCTGTGCGAGGAATACGTTAATCTAAATAATTATCTGTTTCTCGGTTATGATAAAAACAAATGATTTGTAATAGTCATAAACAAAGTTCATGAATGGGTAAGCAATGGATACGTTAAAAGTAGCGGTGGGGCAATTTCCTGCCAGTAATGATATAGAAGAAAATAAGCAATTTATTAGCCAACTTGTCAGTAAAGCTGCCATGGCAAAAGTTGAGTTATTGGTACTTCCGGAAGCATCAATGTGCTCTTTTGCATCAGAGCTTAATGTATTGAGAGAGATGTCACAACGGCATACACCAGACTTTATTGAGTTTATCAAGCAATTAAGCATCCAGCATAATATGCATATTGTTGTTGGTGTACTGAGTCTTAATAAAGATCCTGCAGAGCAACGTGTACAGAACCAATTATTAGTATTGAATAATAAAGGGGAAGTGATTAGCCAATACAATAAGATTCACGTATATGATGCGTTCAAATTTAAAGAATCTGACAAAGTACAACCTGGAACGCTTTATGAAGATGGTTCAATGTTTGGTATTTTTAAGATTAAAGAATTTTGCTTTGGTTTGATTAATTGCTATGATTTGCGCTTTCCTGAATTAGCTCGTGCTTTAGTGAGTAGAGGAGTTAATGTGTTAAGTATTAGTGCGAATTGGATACCTGGCGCATATAAAGAAATGCATTGGGATTTATTGCTACGCACACGAGCAGTAGAAAATACCTCATATGTGTTAGCGAGTGGACAAACGGCACCTAAAGGCGTGGGTCAAAGTATGGTTATTGACCCTATGGGATTTGTATTAGCTAGCTGTGGCGAACAAGTGGGTATACAAGTTCAAGATCTTTCGATCAAGAGAATAGAAGAGGTGAGAGAGTTATTACCTTGTTTAGCCAATCGTCGGTTAGTATAATTTTTTATTAAGTTTTGAAGGTTAAATAGTCTTTAGTCTTAATACGCTTTAAAATAGAGAAATTATAGATTTTCAAATTATCTAGGAGTTTTTGTATGGCACTCGTGTCAATGCGTCAATTATTAGACCATGCGGCGGAAAATGGTTATGGCTTACCAGCCTTTAATGTGAATAATCTTGAACAAGTTCAAGCGATTATGGAAGCCGCCAAAGAAACCAATAGCCCTGTTATCATGCAAGCTTCTGCTGGTGCACGTAAATATGCGGGTGAACATTTCTTGAAATATTTAATTCAAGCGGCTGTAGAGTCTTATCCTGAAATTCCGGTTGTCATGCATCAAGATCATGGACAATCGCCAGCTATTTGTAAAGGAGCTATTGATTTAGGTTTCTCTAGTGTGATGATGGATGGATCCTTAATGTCTGACGGTAAATCAGTCGCTAGTTATGAGTACAATGTTGATGTAACGAAAGAAGTTGTTCAAATGGCTCATGCCTTGGGTATCTCTGTTGAGGGTGAGTTAGGTGTATTGGGCTCATTAGAAACAATGCAGGGTGATAAAGAAGATGGTCACGGTGCAGATGGTACATTGACACGTGAACAATTATTGACAGACCCTGAGCAAGCAGCTGACTTTGTTCGTCAAACGCAGGTTGATGCGTTGGCAATTGCTATTGGTACAAGTCATGGTGCTTACAAATTCACACGTAAGCCGACAGGTGATATTCTTTCTATCCAACGTATCAAAGAGATTCACGCTCGCTTACCTAACACACATATCGTGATGCATGGTTCTTCAAGCGTACCTCAAGAGTTGCTCGAAGAAATTCGTCAATTCGGTGGTGATATGAAAGAAACTTACGGTGTGCCTGTAGAAGAAATTCAAGAAGCGATTAAATATGGTGTTCGCAAAGTGAATATTGATACAGATATTCGTTTAGCGATGACGGCAGCAGTGCGCCGTTTCTTGTTTGAAAACCCTTCAAAATTTGACCCACGTGAGTTCAATAAACCAGCACGTGAGGCGGCGAAAAAAGTATGTATCGCCCGTTATGAGGCATTTGGTGCGGCTGGTCAAGCTAGCAAAATTAAACCAATTTCATTAGTGGATATGGCTGCTCGCTATGCAAAAGGTGAACTAGCACAACAAGTGAAGTAATCGCTGATTGTTAGTGTGTTGTGACAAAAATAACTCCATAGGCATATAGTGTTTATGGAGTTATTTGTTGTTGGGAGAGTGGTGATTATTGCCGTATAGCCAGTTAGTGTGGGTCATGATAGGGGTAAGATTTAACCGTTGTTTAGCCAACAATTCTTAAATACTAAAAAACTGACAGGGTATAAACATAATAATGCCCAAAGTGGTTTAACTATTTACTACGTTTTGCTCTAATAACCTCTATCACAGCAGGTAAGACAGAAATAATAATAATGGCTACTAATACTAAGCCGAGGTTATTTTTGACAACTGGAATATTAGCAAAGAAATATCCTGCATAAGAGAAAAGGACAACCCATAATGCACCACCAATAACGTTATAGCGTAAAAAATTCCCATAATGCATATTTGCCATACCCGCAACAAAGGGAGCAAAGGTACGGATGATAGGTACAAAACGAGCAATGATAATGGTTTTACCTCCATATTTTTCGTAGAATGCATGTGTTTTGTCTAAATAGCTTTGACGGAAAATTTTTGAATCTGGATTAGAAAATAGTCTTTGCCCAAAAAACTTTCCAATGGTGAAATTAACCACATCACCTAGTATCGCTGCCGCAATGAGGACACCCACCATGACATGAATATTCATTCCCCCAACAGCGGCAATACCACCCGCAGCAAATAGTAAAGAATCCCCCGGAAGAAAAGGAGTAACTACAAGACCTGTTTCACAAAAAATAATCAGAAATAAAATGGCATAAATCCAAAGTCCGTAACTGGCAGATAAGGCGGTCAAGTGTTGATCAATGTGAAGAATAAAATCAATAATAGTTGAAATCATGAGTCTGTGGGTGAATAATAAAATCAACGGATATTGTAAGGGAAAATAGAGCTATTTGTAGTAAAATAAGCCATCATTTTTTGTAATTTAAAGGGCTTATCGTGAGTACATTACATCAATCTAGTTTGAAATCGTTACCTTTATTAGCACGTGGAAAAGTGCGTGACATGTATGCTGTGGGTGATGACAAATTATTAATTATTGCGAGCGATCGTATTTCTGCTTTTGATGTAATTTTAGATGACCCGATTCCAGGTAAAGGTCAGGTACTTACTGAGCTAACAGAATTCTGGCTCAAAAAACTTGCTCATATTATCCCAAACCATGAAACTGGTATTCGCCCTGAAGATGTTGTTGCACCTGATGAGCTCGAACAAGTCAAGGGGCGTGCGATGGTAGTGAAAAGATTGAAACCAGTGCTGGTTGAGGCGGTAGCTCGTGGCTATATTATTGGCTCTGGCTGGAAAGATTATCAAGCAACGGGCTCTGTTTGTGGGGTTAAATTACCTGAAGGCTTAAAACAAGCCAGTAAATTACCAGAGCCTATTTTTACACCTGCGGCAAAGGCAGACTTAGGTGAGCATGATGAAAATGTGAGCTTTGAGCATGTAGTGAATGTAGTAGGTAAAGAGCTAGCTGAGCAGATTCGTGACGTTACTTTGCGCTTATACAAAGAAGCCTCTGACTACGCAGCAACAAAAGGCATTATTATTGCTGACACAAAATTTGAGTTTGGTCTTGATGAAAATGGCAAACTCCATTTAATGGATGAAGTGTTGACGCCTGATTCCTCTCGCTTTTGGCCGGCTGATACTTATCAAGAGGGTACAAGTCCAGCATCTTTTGATAAACAATTTGTACGTGATTGGTTAGAGACACAGGTATGGGATAAAACACCTCCTGCGCCACGTTTGCCTAAAGATGTATTGGAAAAAACAGCGGCTAAATATCGTGAAGCGTTAGATCGTTTACGTGGCTAATATAAAAATTTATTTATATTTAAATCGAGTTAGGATTAGACATGACTGTAGCTAAAGTTGGCGTCATTATGGGCTCCTCTAGTGATTGGGATATCATGACAAAATGCTGTACGCATTTTAAAAGATTTTGGTGTTGAGTATGAAGCACAAGTGATTTCAGCACATAGAATGCCTCATGATATGGTGGAGTATGGTGCAAAAGCCTATGCAAATGGTATTCGAGCTATTATTGCCGGTGCAGGAGGAGCAGCACATTTGCCGGGTATGATGGCCGCATTAACAGAGGTACCTGTATTTGGCGTACCTGTGCCATCACGGTATTTGCGAGGTGAGGATTCGTTGCTATCTATTGTACAAATGCCTAAGGGAGTGCCTGTGGCTACATTTGCTATTGGCGAGGCTGGTGCAGCGAATGCTGCGTTGCATGCTATCGCAACATTGGCGATGACGGATGAACATCTGCGAGCTAAATTAATTGAGTTTCGTCAGAAACAAACACAAGTAGCAAGAGCGATGACATTACCAGAGGTAAGTAGCCATGAGTGAAAAACAACCGTTGCCTTATAACACCGTATTACACCCTGGACAGACTCTGGGTATATTGGGTGGTGGACAATTAGGCCGTATGTTTTGTCATGCTGCGCAGAGTATGGGGTATAAGGTTGTCGTATTTGAGCCTCATATGGCAAGTCCAGCTGGCAGTGTGGCTGAATATGAAGTTGTGGCGAGTTATGATGATGAAGAAGGTTTGACTAAGCTACTTGATTATACAAATGCTGTTACGACAGAGTTTGAGAATGTACCAGCCACGAGTCTTAAATATCTTTCTATGCAAGCGCGTGTAAGTCCATCAGCAGCAGCTGTAGCTGTTGTACAAGATCGTATTGCTGAAAAGGCCTTTATTGCGTCTCAAGGTATTGATGTTGCCCCTTATGCTGAAATCAGGACACTAGCCGATTTAGAGCAAGTTCCAACGACATTATTCCCTGGTATTTTAAAAGCAGCACGATTAGGTTATGACGGTAAAGGACAAGCAAGAGTTAAGACACTAGATGAGGCTGTAGAAGCGTTTAAATCATTTGGTGAAGTACCTTGCGTACTAGAAGCTATGTTGCCATTGAAAAAAGAAATATCTGTTGTTATGGCACGAGGTTTCTCTGGTGATGTAGTTACCTTTCCGGTTGGCGTGAATACTCATATTAATGGAATCTTATCTAGTTCAGTGGTAGGGATTGAATCTATTTCTTCTATCATCGAACAAAAAGCCAAAGATGCCGCCATTAAAATTGCTTCAGGTCTAAACTACTTTGGTGTTATGTGTGTTGAGTTTTTTATTCTAGAAGATGATAGTGTGGTAGCCAATGAAATTGCACCACGCCCCCATAATAGCGGTCATTACACAATGAATGCTTGTCTTACTAGCCAATTTGAACAGCAAGTTCGTGTATTAGCAGGCATGCCATTAGGAGCAACAGATTTATTAGCACCGACAATTATGCTGAATATTCTTGGGGATAGTTGGTTTATTGATAGTCAAGAAGCCAAAGAACCAGACTGGGATAAAGTGCTAGCCTTACCTGGTGTACATTTACATTTGTACGGAAAGGCTGAGGCTAGAAAAGGGCGTAAGATGGGGCATGTGAATATTGTCAATAAAGACCCTCAACAGGTATTACACTATGCCCGTCAAGTAAGTGAAATTTTACATTTGAATGCACATGTCTGATACTTATTTATTTGATTCAAGTATTATCGAAGCGGCTAAAAAACTGTTAAATGGAGAATTAGTCGCTTTTCCGACTGAAACAGTCTATGGTTTAGGAGCAGATGCTGAAAATCCTGATGCTGTTGCAAAGATTTATCAAGCCAAAGGACGTCCAGCTAATCATCCACTGATTGTACATATTCCGCCAGATGCAAACATTCAGTATTGGACCTCTTCTGTCCCAGAGGAAGCATTTGCTTTAATGGAGGCGTTTTGGCCAGGTCCTTTAACGCTTATCCTCCCCAAGGCTGATCATATTCCTTCTGCTGTGAGTGGTGGACAAAATAGTATTGGTATTCGATGCCCCTCTCATCCCGTGGCACAGCAATTATTAAAAGCGTTTGCTATGCTAAAAACCAATGGTCAAGGGGGAGTGGCAGCACCTTCTGCCAATAAGTTTGGGCATGTCTCACCTACGAGTGCAGCACATGTACTTTCTGAATTCCCTGAAGAAATAGCCTCAGGAATATTGTCTGTATTAGAAGGGGATGATTCGGAAATTGGAATTGAATCGACGATTGTAGATCTTTCTCGTGTTAAAGATGGGGTAGGGGCTGTTTTACTAAGACCGGGGCATATTACCCGATCACAATTGGCAGAAGTTTTGGGCTACCAGCCGGCTAGTCCAGATAAATCAGCGCCACGTGTTTCAGGTTCTTTGAAAGCACATTATGCGCCTAATACTCCCTTACAACTTATCAAAGAAGCAGATCTAGATAGGTTACCGAGTCTGGTGCCTGCAATAGAGAAATGGGCTGTGTTGACTTTTGCAGATATAGATACATTGCCAAGTAGTTCAAATTTAAATTATTTTAATGTATCGACCAATGCACAAGATTATGCGCATGATATTTATGCCTTGTTACGTCAATTAGATACTAAAGGGTTTCAGCGTATTATGGTGCAATCACTTCCACAAGATGATGATAATTGGGAAGCCTTAAATGATCGATTACAAAGGGCAGCAGCGGCGTTTGAGTAGGTTATAGTTTACAACCTAAATTGCTAGTCTCAAAATATACCCCATAAGTTTGTTATCTAACTTATGGGGTCAGCTCCCTAATAGAGCTTTGTTTTTTGACTAAATAAACGATTAAGGTTTAATCGCCACTTTTAGTACACCGTCTCGTTGATTAGCGAATAAATCATAAGCAGCAACGATATCATCTAGCTTGTATTCATGGGTAACGAGCGCTTTGAGATCTATGCGGTCACTTTGAATAACTTTCATTAGGCGACGCATACGTTCTTTACCACCAGGGCAAAGCGCTGTATTAATTTTGTGATCACCTAAACCAGCTGCAAATGCACTCACAGGGATAACTAAGTCTTCTGAGTAAACACCTAGACTTGATAATGTACCGCCTGGTTTTAATACGCGCAAAGCCGTCTCAAATGTTTTTTGAGTACCTAAACACTCAATAGCAGAATCAGCGCCACGACCTTTAGTGATTTTCATGACCTCTTCAACGACATCAACCTCACGGAAGTTTAGAGTCACATCGGCACCCATTTTTTGAGAGATAGTCAAACGCTCATTAATCCCATCTACAGCAATCACTGTTGAAGCACCTAAGAGTCGGGCACCTGCTGTCGCACATAAACCGATAGGGCCTTGTGCAAAAACAACCACAAAATCACCTAAGCGAATATTAGCATTTTCTGCTCCTTTGAAGCCTGTAGACATAATATCAGGACACATCAATACTTGTTCGTCAGTAAGTCCGTCAGGAATAGGTTCTAGGTTAGCTTGTGCATCAGGTACGAGGACATAGTCAGCTTGAGTCCCGTCAATAATATTACCAAAGCGCCAACCTGCTGTTGCCTTATAGCCATGGCAAGAACAAGTCCCATCAGCAGTTAAATAAGCACCGTCTTGAGATGGTACACCATCTTGGCAAGGGTAAGAAGTGAAACTAGGACAAATCGCACCAGCAATGACACGCTGACCCTCATGATAACCTTTTACATTGCTACCAAGTTTTTCAATAACACCTACAGGCTCATGACCTACAGTCAGCCCTTTGGCGACAGGGTATTCTCCTTTGAGAATATGCACATCAGTACCACAAATAGTAGTAGTTGTAATACGAATTAAGGCATCGTTTGGACCAACATCGGGAATAGGCTTTTCTACAAGCTCAATTCTACCTGGTTCAATAAATGCTGCGGCTCTCATCATTGCCATAATACTATCCTCCTAGTCAGTTGAAAGGAACACTTAAAATAGCTAATTCTGATGCTTTTATCATAGTCCTTTTAGATGAAGAAATGATGAAAATAGATGGAAAATAATAATTTAGTTGGTCTTTAGCTATAGCTAGTGTTTTAAGGGTGTTTTAATAAAAAAAATTAATTAAATATGCGCTGAAAAATGGAAAAGTATTTTGTATTTAAGCAAGCCTTAAATTTTCTTTCATAACAGTCAATAATGACATAAAAAACGATGTTAAATCATATCTAAGAATGTCATCTTTAAATAAATACAATTAATGATAATTCCACAGTATTTGTTGTGATAGTTACATAGTTTATGGTTCTAATTTTGTTGGCGGAATTTTTATTTGCTTATGCTCTTTTTGTCTTTCTTGAAAATAAAAAAATTGCCCTCAATTAAAGGCAGATTTATTAGCTTATTTTCAGGAGATTATTGATGTCTACTGCACAAACCATGGGTTTTCAAACAGAAGTTAAACAATTACTTCAATTGATGATTCATTCTCTTTATTCAAATAAAGAAATTTTCTTACGTGAATTAATTTCAAATGCTTCGGACGCATGTGATAAATTGCGTTTTGAATCACTACAATATCCAGAGTTATTAGCCGAAGATACTGAGCTTCGTATTCGAGTCTCTTATGATGAAGCAAATAAAACCATTACCATTGAGGATAATGGGATTGGTATGAGTCGCGAAGATGTTATTGCTCATTTGGGAACGATTGCACGTTCTGGGACGAAAGAATTCTTTGCTTCATTAACAGGAGATCAACAGAAAGATGCCCAATTGATTGGACAATTTGGGGTGGGTTTTTATTCTGCTTTTATTGTGGCAAAACAAGTACAAGTACTTACTCGAAAAGCGGGATTAGCGGCGAATGAAGCGGTGAAATGGGTATCTGAGGGACAAGGTGAATATACGATTGATACCGTTACCAAAGAGAGTAGAGGTACAAGCATTACCTTGTTTTTGAATGAAGACGGTGAAGAGTTTTTAAATGGTTGGAAATTAAAAGAAATTCTACGTCGTTATTCAGACCATATTTCTTTGCCTGTACAGATGCCAAAAGAAGAATATGACCAAGAAGCTCAGACAATGAAAAAAAGTAATGAGTGGGAGTTAGTTAATCAGGCAAATGCACTATGGACACGCAATAAGTCAGATATTAGTGAAGAGCAGTACAAAGAGTTTTATAAACACATCAGCCATGATTTTAATGATCCGTTAACGTGGACGCATAATCGTGTAGAAGGGCGTAGTGAATATACTCAGTTACTTTATATTCCCAAAAATGCACCGTTTGATTTATACGATCGTGATGCCAAACATGGTGTAAAACTTTACGTAAAACGTGTATTTATCATGGATGATGCGGAGCAATTATTACCGAATTATCTGCGTTTTGTTCGGGGTATTATTGATTCTGCTGATTTGCCATTAAATGTATCACGTGAAATTCTACAAGAAAGTCGTGATGTGAAAACGATTCGAGAAGGATCTGCTAAACGTGTTTTGAGTATGCTAGAAGATTTGGCAGAAAATCGTCCAGCAGATTATGCAAGCTTTTGGGCGGAGTTTGGACAAGTGCTCAAAGAGGGTTTAGGAGAGGATCAAAGTAATCAGGAGCGAATTGCTAAGCTATTGCGCTTTGCTTCCACACATGATGAGCAAGCGACACAAACCGTGTCATTAGCAGATTATGTGTCACGTATGAAAGAAGGACAAGATAAGATTTACTATATTGTCGCTGAAAGTTTTGCCAATGCAAAAAGTAGCCCCCATTTAGAGATTTTCCGTAAAAAAGGAATTGAAGTCTTACTATTATCTGATCGTGTTGATGAATGGGCGTTGAACTTCTTCAAAACATTTGAAGGTAAATCATTGGTGTCTATTTCTAAAGGTGGATTAGATTTAGCAGCTTTTGAAGATGAGGAAGAAAAGAAACATCAAGAAGAAGTGGCAGAAAATGTGAAACCTTTGGTAGAACGTTTGCAAACAGTCTTAAAAGATAGAGTTAAAACAGTAGAGATAACCAACCGCTTGGTTGATTCTCCAGCATGCGTAGTAGTAGGGCAACATGAGTTAAGTCCACATCTATTGCGTATGTTAAAGTCAGCTGGTCAAGAAATCCCTGATATCAAACCTACACTCGAAATTAACCCTAATCATGCGTTAATTGAAAAAATGAAGCAGGTAAATGAGGCGGATTTTGCAGATTGGGCAAACGTTTTATTAGATCAAGCGATGCTTGTTGAAGGTGCTCAATTAGAAAACCCAGCTGAGTTTGTACAGAAGCTAAATCGGTTATTGGCAAGTGTATAGTGAATGGTAATGCTCTTGGTAAAGATGAATAAATTTATGTTAAATTTAAAACTATTTTTCTCTGTACTAAGACAACTCTATTTAACTATTTAATGTTGATGTACAGTATTTAAAGTGACTCTAAAAGTGTATTGACTTATCATTTTAGGAAGAGCTTTACACGATAAGTATTGCTTTACTGTTATTCAGAGCATCACAGAAATTTTCTCTGTGATGTCTTTTTTCATGACACTTAATTTTTCCGTACTTGTTTATCAATCTATCGTATAAAAACGTCTGCCATCATAACTACACCAGCGATTAGCTAAAAAGCTGGTCGCCTTTAAATAGAGTAAAAATACCTAAAAGAAAGAAAATGGCAGCGGCAATGGTGTGTACAACTTTCATTGGAATTTTTTGGGCGAATTTTTCACCCAAGAATACAGCGGGGACATTGGCAATTAACATGCCTAATGTTGTTCCTATAATCACTAAAATTGGTTGATCAAAACGAGCGGCCATTGCAACGGTTGCAATTTGTGTTTTATCGCCCATTTCTGCGAGGAAAAAGGCAATACAGGTTACCCCAAAGACCCCAAATTTTTGTGAGTAATCTGCTTGTTCATCATCAAGTTTATCGGGAATCATGATCCAAATTGCCATAGCGATAAACGAAATGCCTAATACCCAACGTAATATTTCAGGGCTAACTTGCGTGGTTACCCAAGCACCTAGTGCACCAGCTAATGCGTGATTGAGCAGAGTGGCGCAGATAATACCAAGGATAATAGGAAGAGGTTTTTTGAAACGAGCGGCTAGTAAAAAAGCGAGTAATTGAGTCTTATCGCCCATTTCGGCGAGAGCAACAACACCAGTAGAGATGAGAAGTGCGTTCATTATGATTCCTTAAGCCGGATACTAATCAATAAAAGACGAATGACCATACTTCTCGTATCCGGCAGGAAGAGAAATACAATCAAAGGTCTTGTCAAATTAGCTATCACTAATCGTTTACGCCATAGCAAGTGTTGCCAAGTATGTTGACGTAAACCTTCTTAAAGAAGAGACTACTCCCCAATGAGTAAGCGTATTGTAAATAAAAATTCCTAGGAGGTCAAATTCATCTAATGGTAACTGCTAGTATTTTCCAACAGAAAATTCAAATATGATGAGGGAAAGACATAAAAAAATACTGAAGAATGTGTTCCATTGACCATCTATGTAGGAATCTGTATGGAGAAAGACTTAATTCTAGAAACCAAACAGCTCACTAAAAGCTTTCTAGGGTTTATTGCTGTTAATAATGTTGACTTGCATGTACAACGAGGCAATATTCATGCCTTAATTGGTCCTAATGGGGCAGGTAAGACAACGTGTTTTAACCTATTGACTAAGTTTTTAAAGCCAACGTCTGGTAAGATTTATTTTAATGGCGAAAATATTACCCAAACTAAGCCAGCACAGATTGCTCGTAAAGGAATTATTCGTTCATTTCAAATATCTGCTGTTTTTCCCGAATTAACAGTCTTAGAAAATGTGCGTATTGGTTTTCAACGCACACACACTAATACGTATAACTTTTTACGAAGTGATAGTTCATTAAATAGATTAAACAATCGTTGTAGAGAATTATTGGCAGAGGTTGATTTATTAGAGTTTGAGAATCATATCACAGCCGATTTACCCTATGGTCGCAAAAGAGCATTAGAAATAGCGACAACGCTTGCGATGGAGCCAGAGTTGATGTTGCTA
The DNA here is from genome assembly GCF_000506865.1 of Pelistega indica. Taxonomy (GTDB): domain Bacteria; phylum Pseudomonadota; class Gammaproteobacteria; order Burkholderiales; family Burkholderiaceae_B; genus Taylorella; species Taylorella indica. The sequence continues at coordinate 10,780 of NZ_AYSV01000096.1, read as the reverse complement.
GATGAACCAACGCAAGGAATGGGCTTGGAGGATGTGGAGAGAACAACTCAATTAATTAAAAAAGTAAGTACTGGTCGTACCATTCTTATGGTAGAGCACAATATGAATGTGATTTCTTCGATTGCTGATTGCATTACGGTATTAGCACGTGGTGCTGTATTAGCAGAGGGCACTTATGCAGAAGTATCTACAAATCCCGCTGTGATGGAGGCATATATGGGGACGAGTGAGGGTGTTCTAGAGGGGGCGCATTAATGAGTACACTATCGTTAGAAATTAAGGATTTACATGCATGGTATGGTGAGTCACATATTTTACATGGTGTCAATATTCAAGTGCCAAAAGGACAGGTAGTCACACTATTAGGGCGTAATGGTGCTGGACGTACTACCACATTACGTGCCATTATGGGTTTGACGGGACAGCGTAAAGGATCTATCAAAATTCATGGTACAGAATCCATAGGATTACCTACCTATAAGGTCGCTCATTTAGGTGTAGGGTATTGTCCAGAAGAAAGAGGGATTTTTGCTAGTCTGACGACAGAAGAAAACTTATTATTACCACCACATCTTAAAACTAAGCAACGTGATATTGGGATGTCTGTAGAGGAAATTTATCAAATGTTTCCTAATCTTTTAGAGCGTCGCTTATCTCCAGGCACTCGCTTATCTGGAGGTGAACAACAGATGCTCGCCGTGGCAAGAATTCTACGTACTGGCGCTAATATTTTGCTGTTGGATGAAATTTCCGAAGGATTAGCACCCGTTATTGTACAAGCGTTGGCTCGTATGATTATGACGCTCAAAAATAAAGGATTCACGATTGTGATGGTAGAGCAAAATTTTAAATTTGCTGCTCCATTGGCAGATCAATTCTATGTGATGGATCATGGCGAAGTGGTGGAGTGTTTTACTGCCTCTCAACTTAGTAGCAAAGAACAAACATTACACACCTTATTGGGTGTTTAAAAACAAACTAGTCTAGAAACTGAGGTGACATATAGTATGAAGTTCAAATTCAGCTGTTTAACAGCAAGCCTAGCTGCGATGAGCATGACTAGTGCTATGGCACAAACTATTTCTAATGATGTTATTCGTATCGGTCATATTACCGATATGTCAGGCGTTTATTCTGATATTGATGGTCCGTCTGGCACTGAAGCTATTAAAATGGCTATTGCTGATGCTGGTGGTGAAGTAAATGGCAAGAAAATTGAAGTATTAACGTTTGACCATCAAAACAAAGCAGACTTAGCGTCAGCTAAAGCTCGCGAGTGGATTGACCAAGAACATGTAGATATTATTGTGGGTGGAACCAATTCGGCAGCAGCTCTTGCCGTTGCTCGTTTAGCAGCAGAGAAAAAAGTTCCTTATATTCAATTAGGAGCAGGCTCAACGCAATTAACTAATGAAGCGTGCACTCCTTTCACAATTCACTATGGATATAGTACCAAGGCACTGGCGAATGTAACTGGCGGGGCGGTAGTAAAAGAGGGTGGTAAAGATTGGTTCTTTATTACCGCTGATTATGCGTTTGGTCATAGTCTAGAAAAAGACACCGTTGCTGTAGTCAAAAAATCAGGTGGTACGGTAAAAGGCGCTGTGAAAGTACCATTGAGTACAAGCGACTTCTCATCTTATATGCTTCAAGCACAATCGTCGGGGGCGCAAATCCTAGGCTTGGCTAATGCAGGTGGTGATTTTATTAACTCTATTAAAGCTGCTCGTGAATTCGGGGTAACACCGGGCATGAAACCGGCTGGTTTATTAGTATTTATTAATGATGTTCATTCTCTTGGCTTAGAAGTTACTCAAGGTTTATATCTAACAGGTGCGTGGTATTGGGATCAAGATGATGCTTCGCGTGAATGGTCAAAACGTTTTGAGGAAAAAGTTAAACGTAAACCATCATTTATTCATGCAGGCGATTATAGTGCTGTTACCAACTATCTGAAAGCCGTAAAGGAAACGGGTACAGACAATGGGGAAGCGGTAATGAAATGGTTTAAGTCTAATCCGCTCAATGACTTCTTCGTTCAAAATACGACGGTTCGTAAAGATGGTTTGCTTGCGCATGATATGTATTTATATCAGGTGAAAACGCCAGCTGAATCAAAAGGTCCTTGGGATTATTATAAAGTGATCCGCAAAGTGTCTGGTGAAGAGGCTTATGGTCCAGAGAGTGAATCTACTTGCAAGCTTTAAACTTTAATTACTCGTTTAATCGGGGGGCGAGCTTAGTTCGTTCTCCTCAATGTGTTAAATAATTATGATGACTGTGTTTGACATCCCATTACCAGCTCTCCTTGGGCAAATTTTGTTAGGTCTAGTAAATGGCTCTTTTTATGCTATTTTATCTTTAGGTTTAGCGATTATTTTTGGACTATTGAACGTCATTAATTTTGCTCATGGTGCTTTATTTATGCTTGGTGCCTATATTGCTTGGATGGGAAGCAATTATTTAGGGATCAATTATTGGATAATGCTAGTTCTTGCTCCTATTGTGGTTGCCATCTTTGGTATGGTGTTAGAGCGTCTTTTATTACGCCATCTTTATAAATTAGATCATGTCTATGGTTTACTGTTGACGTTTGGGATTACATTAGTTCTTGAGGGATTGTTTCGTAGTTTCTATGGTGTATCAGGGCAAGCGTATACAACACCAACAGCACTCCAAGGAGCTTTAAATCTTGGTTTTATGATTTTACCCAAATATCGTGCTTGGGTAGTGGTGGCTTCATTAGTAGTATGTCTATTCACATGGTTTATGATCGAAAAAACGCGCTTGGGATCACAGCTTAGAGCGGGCACTGAGAATGCCAAACTAGTAGAAGCATTTGGTATTAATGTCCCATTGATGATTACCTTGACGTATGGGTTTGGTGTAGCATTAGCTGGATTTGCAGGCGTTCTAGCCGCTCCGGTGTTGCAAGTTTCTCCATTGATGGGGTCTAACCTTATTATTGTGGTTTTTGCCGTAGTGGTTATTGGGGGAATGGGTTCAATTATGGGGTCTATTGTGACTGGTCTTGCTTTAGGCGTGATTGAGGGACTTACGAAAGTATTTTGGCCTGAGGCATCAAGCACTGTGGTCTTTATGATTATGGCACTTGTTTTATTAGTTCGTCCTGCTGGACTTTTTGGGAAAGAAAAATAATGAATCGTCAACTCATCGCATATATATTATTGGCCATCATTATTGGTGCTCTTCCAATGTTTGGTGTTTATCCCATTTTTGTCATGAAAATTTTATGCTACGCCTTGTTTGCGTGTGCATTTAATTTATTACAAGGATATGTGGGTTTATTATCATTTGGTCATGCTGCTTTTTTAGGTGGTGCTGCTTATGCTACGGGGCATGCGGCTAAAGTTTGGGGGCTGAGCACAGAGTTAAGTATTTTATTTGGCGTGATTATGGCGGCTATTTTAGGTGCCATTATTGGAGGCTTAGCTATTCGACGCAAAGGTATTTATTTCACTATGATTACCTTAGCCTTATCGCAAATGATTTATTTCTTCTTTTTGCAAGCGCCTTTCACTGGTGGGGAGGACGGATTGCAAGGCGTCCCTCGTGGTACCTTATTCGGTTTAATTGATCTGAGCAAAGATTTGAATTTGTACTATGTGGTGTTAGCTATTTTTATCTTTGGCTTCTTTATCTGCTGGCGCTGTGTTAATTCACCGTTTGGTAGTGTTTTAAAGGCGATTAAAGAAAATGAATCACGTTGTATCTCTCTAGGCTATGATGTGGATCAATATAAATTGATTGCCTTTGTCTTATCTGCTGCTTTGGCTGGTCTAGCGGGCGCAACTAAAACAATCGTATTCGTTTCAGCAACCTTAAGTGATGCTGTATGGCAAACTTCAGGGCTAGTTGTGTTGATGACGTTAATCGGTGGGATGGGAACGTTTATTGGCCCTGTTTTAGGTGCATTGATAGTGGTCTCACTAGAGAACAAAATTGGTGATATGGGAAGATTATTTGCCGATACTACAGGAATTCAATGGTTTAACTCACTTGGAGAGTCAGTTAGCTTAGTGATGGGCTTAATCTTTATCCTTTGCGTGATGACTTTTAGACGAGGTATTGTGGGAGAAATACGTTATAAATTTAGACACAATTTTGTGAAAAAACACGTGTGATCTGGAGTTTCGGCGCTCAGGGTTTGATAAAAAACTGAGCGTCAAAAACAAAAAAGGAGTTTCGGCGCTCAGGTTTTCAATGCTTATGTTTTCAATAGAGTAATACGGCTCTATACTTGATTGTTAAGTTGAAAAACCAGTGCGTCAAAAAACAAAAAGTTAATTATTAATCATCGGACAAGAATTTCCATCAGAGGTTATTCTTGTCTTTTTGTTCTTGATAGATACTATACGCTACAATAATGACTTATTAATAAGGAATAATTGATGAGTGCTCAGATAGAATTTTCTCTACAAGACCAAGAGTTTATCGCTTTATGTGATTTATTAAAATTGGCTGGTGTTGTCGATAGTGGTGGACAAGCTAAAAACTTGATCGCTGAAGGGTATGTGTATCGTAATGGACAAGTTGAAACGCGTAAAACAGCTAAAATACGGGCGGATGAACGGATTGAATTAGATGGCATTGTGATTGAGGTCAAAGCCTAATGCCCTAAGCAATAACGTATCTAAAGATAGGGATTGTAGAAAATATAGACAAGATCTACATAAGATGCATGAAAAGTTAGAGAGTTGGTACTATGAGTAATGAGCTCGATAGTAAACTAGACAATAGTTTGCCAAATGATAGTAAACAAGTAGAGAGTCAATATAATAATAAACAACCACTCGATGAGAATGTACAAAGCAATAGCCATTCTGTAAGTCACAATGATAATCGCTCAGACAGTAGTGAGAGCCAATCAACATTATCGGTGCTTATAGAAGAGTTGACGCCTCCGACTTATCCAGAAAGTTGGGAGTGCTGTGGTAGTGATTGTGGTGATGCTTGTGTATATAGCATTTATGCACGTGAAAAAGAAGCTTATGATAAGCAAATAGCGATGTTAAACAGTTTATTAGAGAAGGAATAATGATGAAGGCCATTGAAATCACCACACCAGGTGGACCCGAAGTATTACAGATTGTTGAACGTGAAAAGCCCGCATTAAAAAAGGGGGAAGTCTTAATTAAGGTACATGCTGCAGGTATCAATCGTCCCGATGTTTTTCAGCGACAAGGATCCTATCCACCACCACCAGATGCATCTGACTTACCCGGTTTAGAAGTAGCAGGGGAGATTGTAGAGGGAGATTTATCAGGTACTTCTTTTAAGATTGGTGACTTAGTCTGCGCATTAACGCCCGGTGGTGGCTATGCGGAATATTGTGCAGCGCCAGCGGGGAATTGTTTACCCATTCCAAAAGGATTGAATCTTGTGGAAGCAGCTACTTTACCAGAGACCTATTTTACCGTCTGGAGTAATGTATTTGATCGTGGACAATTAAAAGGTGATGAGACCTTATTAGTGCATGGCGGTGCTTCAGGAATCGGCACGACAGCTATTTTGTTGGCAAAAGCACTGGGGCATAAGGTATTTGCGACAGTGGGCTCTGATGAGAGAGTCAAGGCGGTAGAGACCTTAGGTGCTGATAAAGGTATTAACTATAAAACACAAGATTTTGTTGAGGAAATTAAGCAATTAACCCAAGGTAAAGGGGTCGATGTAATTCTTGATATGGTAAGTGGTGAGTATATCAATCGTAACTTACAAGCCTTAGCAGAAGATGGTCGTACTGTGATTATTGCTCAATTAGGTGGTAGTAAAGCGACGATTAATAGTAATTTATTAATGCGTCGTCGTTTAACTATTACGGGATCAACATTACGACCTCGTTCAGCAGAATTTAAAACCGATATTGCGAAAAATCTTGCTGAGAAAGTCTGGCCTTTGTTTGCACAAGGTAAGCTAAAACCTGTGGTATACGCGACATTCCCATTTGAGGATGTGCAAAAGGCTCATGCGATGATGGATGCAGGCGAACAAATCGGTAAAATTGTCTTAACCCTTGAATAAAGGGTGCTACTAGCTAGGTAGAATCGTTTGTAAGGTCACTTGGAAACAATTTGACCTTACTGTCCAATACTTTACTCAATATACATAAAGTCAAGCGTTAAAAATGCAAAAAGCTTCTTTTATCATTCGTCATGCATTAGTGGGTGATATTGCTGCCATTAATAGGATCCAACATGAGTGTTATCCAGAGGAATACCATGAAACATCTGAAGCATTCATTAATAAAATACAGCAATCTCCGGATTTTTGCCTTGTCGCGACCAATCTGCAAGGACAAGTGCTGGGCTATTTTATGTGTGTGCTAGCGAGTTTAGAACAATTTCCTTGTTTACATACAGAGAACTTTGAATGTCCTAAAAAGCCTAGTCTATTATATTTGCATGATATGGCGTTAAGCACATTTGCTCGAGGTCGTGGTGTTAGACAGGCTTTTTTAAGGGCAATTTTTCAAAAAGCACAACAGTTACCTACGCTTAAGTCTGCCTATCTTGTGGCTGTTCAGGGTGCAGAGGTGGTGTGGCAAAAAGAAGGTTTTAAACCTATCAATGCTCAACAGTTGGGCTTGGCTGAGCAACTTAATACGTATGGCGAAGGCGCTGTATTAATGGCTAAAACACTTGCAATGCCAGTTTCGCCTGTTATAGTTTCTCCAACCAAGCATAGATGTTCAAGCATCTAAATAATATTAATGGTGTAATTTTAGTCATTAAACAACTGATTTTTAAGGTATCTCTATAAAATTACTGACAAAATAAATAGGTTCAATTTATAATAGTTGGTTTACTTTAAATTGCTAATTCAAAAGGCTAGAAACATATGAGTGATGAGATACGTAAAAGTACGTCTCGTCTTGTAGTAGGTAACTGGAAAATGAATGGAAGTCTGGCGTTAAACCAGACATTATTGGCTGGCTTACTAGAGAAAACTAAGGCGACACCAGAAAAGTATGCAACGGTGCAACTAGCTGTCTGCCCGTCGTTTCCTTATCTAGCGCAAGTACAACAGGCATTGAGCGGATCCAGTATTTCTTGGGGAGCTCAGGATATAAGCTTATACACTGAAGGTGCTTACACAGGTGAAGTATCCGTGGGTATGCTTATGGATTTTGCGTGTCAATGGGCGATTGTGGGGCATTCAGAACGACGTAGTTATCATGGTGAGACTAGTCAACAGGTGGCAGAGAAAGCCCGTTTGGCACTTAGTCAAGGCATGACGCCAATAGTTTGTATTGGTGAGTCTTTAGAGCAGAGACAAGAGGGTAATACATTAGCCATTATTGAACAGCAATTAAAGCCTGTGCTTGCGTTGGGAGAGCAACTCAAAAATATAGTAGTTGCTTATGAACCTGTTTGGGCAATTGGGACTGGGCTGACGGCTACGCCAGAACAAGCCCAAGAAGTGCACGCCTTTATCCGTGAGTTATTACGACAACAGCAAGCGCCGCAGGTACAAATTTTATATGGTGGTAGTGTTAAATCAGCTAATGCGGCAAGTTTGTTTGCTATGCAAGATATTGACGGTGCATTAGTTGGTGGCGCTGCCTTAGATGCAGATGAGTTTTTGGCTATTGCAATAGCTTAATTTTTTCGGAGTAGTTATGTTAACTTATTTATTCCCAATCCTAATTGCCGTACAGGTTATTAGTGCTTTAGCGATTATTGCACTAGTGCTATTACAGCAGGGAAAAGGTGCAGATATGGGCTCATCATTTGGAAGTGGCTCAGCTGGTAGTATCTTTGGATCGGCTGGCTCTGCAAATTTCTTTTCACGTATGACAAAATGGGCTGCAGTTATTTTCTTTGCGAGTACATTAGGTTTGGCTTATGTTGGGTCAGGTGGATTGGAGAAAAAAGCACCTACATCAGGCGGTAGTTTGATGGAAGGTTTTGCGCCAACGCCTACAGCAGTACCTGATAATACTACATCGGCAGTGCCAACAGCACCAGCTAGTAACGCTGACGCTGCGACAGCTAACACATCTAGCACAACAGGCACAGCAACATCTGCTCCTGCCAATGAGACTAATACGGCGACAAATAGTGCTTCGTCCTCTTCTAGTGATACTGCTGTTTCAGCATCTTCTGGCACAGCAACACCTAATGTATCAATGACTAGTTCAGAGACAACAGCAACAACATCATCTGCAACAGCACCTGCCACATCTAGCACGAGTACATCAACTGCTGATACTACTGCAGCAACAAGCGCTAAAACAGTAGATGCTGCTGCAGCAAACTCAGCAGCAAGTGCAACTACAACGACGGCTGAAGCGGCTGACAAATCAGTTTCAACGGTAGCTGATGGTGCAGCTCAAAAAGATGCTACTGCTACTACTGCTACTACTGCTTCTGATAAAGTCGAGCAAGCAGCAGATAAAGTAGAGGCTGCTAAAGATAAGGTACAGGATGTAGCAGATTCTCATGCAGCAACGGCTACTGAAAATGCTAAACAGGCGAGTGAAGCAGTGATGACTAAATCACAAGAAGCGACAAACCAAGCAACAGAGGCGGTGAAAGAGACGAGCAAAGCGATGGAGAAAGAGGTGACTTCACCTATCTCTACAGAGAAAGATTCTAATGTAGGTGGTTCAAAAGCACCTCAGCAATAGACTAGAAAATTGACATTAAACTGTCAAAAAGTTCTGAATTTCTCAGATAAGTTATGTATAATAACGACTTTATTGCTCACGTGGTGGAATTGGTAGACACGCTATCTTGAGGGGGTAGTGGCGAGAGCTGTACGAGTTCAAATCTCGTCGTGAGCACCAAAATGTATTTCAAATGTATTTCATTTGTCCGTAAGTCCCTGATTTCTTTTAAGGAATCAGGGATTTTTCTTTGGTATTATTTATTGTTGTTAAAAGTTAATCGTCAATTGCTAATCACTAATTGCCACTTCTCAAGAGTAGTCATATTATTGACTCTTTTTAAAGAAAGGTAGGTAGTGATATTGATAGTGGTTGATAAAAAATATGGTAACCACCTATTTCAATTGGGTCATGAAACTTAATGAAACAGCTTATCTGAGCTTTTTAGTAGGGTAATAAGTGATAGACAACTGTATGGCTTTTTGAAATTAAATGCAAAATAGGATGAACTAGAGGGTATATTCTGAAAAATAGATGATATTTACAGTAGTTTATGTGATGGTTAATGAAACTAAATAGCGTTTGGCACGCCTTGCATCATAAAGAGTTTAGTTATATGCTAATTCCTGAAAATTGAATTTTTAGTATGTTTTTAGAGGAGTTATACTATGTCAATGAAAAAATTTGCTTTAGCGGCTGTATTTGCCGTAGCTGCTACACCAGTAATGGCTGCTGAATGTAGTGCTGTTGTTGAGTCAAACGACCAAATGCAATACAACACTAAAGAAATCGTGGTAAGCAAAGCATGCAAAACATTTGATATTGAGTTGAAGCATGTAGGTTCAATGCCAAAAGCGGCAATGGGTCATAATATTGTCGTTTCTAAAGAGGCTGATGTAACAGGTATCGCAACTGATGGCGCAGCGGCGGGTCCTGATGCTAACTATATCAAAGCAGATGATGCTAGAGTTATTGCACACACTAAATTAATTGGTGGCGGTGAGTCTGATAAGCTAACATTAGATCCTGCTACTTTATCTAAAGATGACGCTTATACATTCTTTTGCTCATTCCCTGGTCATATCGCTATGATGAAAGGTACTGTAAAAGTAACTGATTAATAGTATCTAACTAGAAAAATAGAAATAAATAAAGAGGATATTCTTTTCTGAATATCCTCTTTCTCTTTGATAATATTTTACTTTTTACTTTTTAAGTGACGTTGTTTACTTAACGGAAAATACGACTTGTTATTAATGAAAAATACAACTTATTGGGTGATTGTGTACTTATAGTTTCTCAATTATTTCTATGGGTAAACCAGTGACATCATGGATAAGGGCAGTATCTGTGCCACGCGCTTTTAGTTTTTTAGCGGTAGAGATCATAGCCTCATGTGAGCCTTCTTCTTTCCCAATATTAATCCCTTCCTGAATCCCCTTTTCTTTTCCTTCATTATATTTAATATCAAGGGAAATCATATGATTCCAATGGTATTTATTCTGGCGAATAAAGTACTCCACTTGTTGAGCAGTCATGTTAGCGACATTGGCTTTGCGAAAGATTTCTCTAAACGTATCGTCAGTGATAAATTGATGTGGCATGGTGTTCATTTCTCCAAGGAATTTAATGAAATATAGCCAAGTGTGTAGGCGACTGTTCTGATAGTCTAGCGTATTTTTCTGGATTTTGGGCAGTTCCAGAAAAATTAAGTTGAGTTTATGACTAATCGGGTGATGGGTCTCGGTATCGATGAGGGAGGCATGGGTAAAAAAGGATTCTTTAGGAAACTGAATAAAATTAATAAAGGAGATGACGTAGACGGGGTCAAAAGGGCGATGCCAATTCTCCCCGACTTTGATTTGTTTATTTAAGGAGGTGACCGCATAGGCTAAGGTACGGTCAATATAGTGGGGGTGGTCGATATTTTGTACTTCGATAATGAGGTGAGTGTTATCAGAGGTGGTGCAGTAGATATCGAAGATGACGTTGCGGTTATCAAGGGATTCACCGATTTGTTCGGTGTTGTTGAGTTGAATATCGATGATGGGAGGCTCTTTATCGGCGAGGATGGTGTTGAGAAGGTCGATGAGGAGGTGCTTATGGTCGAGCTGACCGAACATCCATTTAAAGACYSAGTCTTGAGTCTGA
>NZ_AYSV01000095.1 GCF_000506865.1 Pelistega indica | reverse complement strand
CCCGCTTAGCTCACGACTACAACATAACAATAACGATAGATACCGGCTTCACCTAAACGATGCCAAGGCAGCCCCAAGGCTAAGGCCTGCAGTTGTTCTGCTGACAGTGCCGGATTCATCCGTGAGCCTGCACCGTGAAAGCGTCCTTCATGTAGTCGACGAACACATAGCCACGACCCCATCGCATCGTGCATGAGTAATTTAAGAAGCGTGTGCGTGCGATTCATAAACACATAGGCTTCGTGAGGTGCCACCTGACCAAAGCGCTGAATTGCCTTAGTGCGCAAGGTATCCATCCCCGCTCGTAAATCTGTCGCCTCACTCACCAGGATGATTTTATCTAGTGCCAGTAGGCTAGACGCTTGCTCTTGAATTCCCACTCGTTGGGCGGTCTCGATACGCATTAAAGACGGCATTGATTTCTCCTAACATACACAAAACCATAGTGTCGCGCAATTTAGCAGGAATGAATACATGTGTTCACCGGACGCTTACTCATAAAAGCTCTTATTTAGGGATTATCCCTGTATCTGCTCAGCAATCTCCTTGATTCAGCTCAAATAAAAAGCCCGCCAGATAGAAAAACAATCTACATGACGGGCTCTAGATTAACGGTAATCGCTTACTTTAAATACAAAACACCTGCTTAGGATTAAATGCCACCCATTAGCATATATTTCGTTTCTAAGTAATCATCCAAACCGTATTTAGCGCCTTCGCGACCAAGACCTGATTGCTTAATGCCGCCAAAAGGTGCCGCTTCATTAGAAAGAATACCTGTGTTGATGGCTACCATGCCATATTCCAAAGCTTCTGCAACGCGCCACACGCGACCTAAGTCACGGCTATAAAAATACGCCGCTAAACCGTATTCGGTGTCATTCGCCATTTGCACCACATCTTCTTCGGTTTTGAAGCGGAATAATGGGGCTAAAGGACCAAAGGTTTCCTCCTTAGCAACTTTCATCGACGAGGTCACTTCGGTTAACACAGTGGGCTCAAAGAATAAACCACCTAAATCATGCTGCTTACCGCCAGCGGCGACCTTAGCGCCCTTGCTAACAGCATCGTCAATATGCTCTTGCACCTTGTCCACGGCAGCTTTATCAATCAACGGTCCCTGCGTTACATTGGCCTCAGTACCAGCGCCCACCTTAATTTTGTTGACGGCAGCTACAAATTTTTCGACAAAGGCATCATAAATATCATCTTGAACATAAATGCGGTTTGCACAAACACATGTTTGCCCCGCATTGCGGTATTTAGAAATCAACGCCCCCTCAACCGCCGCATCTAAATCAGCGTCATCAAATACGATAAATGGTGCGTTACCACCCAGTTCTAATGAGACTTTCTTGATCTGATCGGAGCACTGTGACATCAATAAACGACCAATTTCGGTGGAGCCCGTAAAGCTAAATTTACGCACAATGGGATTGGCCGTCATTTCTTTACCGATTTCTGATGCTGAACCAGTCACCACCGACACGAGACCTGCTGGCACGCCAGCTTCCTCTGCTAATACGCACAATGCGAAGGCCGAGTAAGGGGTTTGGGCGGCCGGTTTAATCACCATCGAACACCCAGCGCCTAGGGCAGCACCGACCTTGCGAGTAATCATTGAGGACGGGAAGTTCCAAGGCGTGATGGCGGCACACACTCCCACCGGCTCTTTGGTCACGACAATACGGCGATCCGACGCTGGACCCGGGATAATATCCCCATAAGCGCGCTTACCCTCTTCCGCATACCACTCAAGATACGCTGCACCATAAGCAATCTCACCCTTTGCTTCGGCTAATGGCTTACCCTGCTCAAGCGTCATGATACGTGCCAAATCATCCTGATGCTGCATCACCAGATCAAACCATTTGCGTAATACAACCGCACGCTCTTTAGCACTTTTAGCACGCCATTGCTTTTGCGCTCGCTCGGCCGCTTCAATGGCGCGGCGGGTTTCAGCCTGGCCCATCTTAGGCACGGTACCTAAAACCTCTCCCGTGGCTGGGTTAATCACTTCCAGTGTCTCACCACTGTCTGCATCCACCCACTGCCCATCAATATAAGCCTGTTGTTTAAATAAATCCTTACGTGATAAGTCCTGCATACACTCCTACCTAAAAAATAATGCGCATATTTCCTTGTCATTGTTGCCAAGCAAAGCAGTAATTGCAAATGGCACCCTAATAAAGCGACTTTAAGGCATATTATCTAAGCCATTTATCTTTTGCAATGCTTTTACAGCGAATTTATGAATTTCGAATCGCCTAAGCCCTTAATTCACTGCGGATAATTCTCGCTAATTGTGCGAATCTCGGTTTAATCAGCTCATCGGGAACGTTGGCATAACCCAACAACACACCCGCCCTAGACGGCTCACCCAGATAATACCTACTCAACGGTCTGACCATAATGCCTGCCGCTTTTGCCGCTCGCGCAATGGCCACATCATCCGTACCCGCTGGTAGATGTATCACCAAATGCAATCCAGCTTCAACATTTGAGGAAACCCAATCCGGCCCTAACTGCTCATTAATAGCCTCACGCAATAATACAGAACGTTTGGCATAGCGTAAACGCGACCTTCTCACATGTGCAGCATAATGCCCCTCAACCATAAAATCCGCTAATACAGCTTGTTCAAGCAAGCGGCCATCGCGATATTTTTCCGACAAACCAATGGCAAAATAATCCACTAAATTTTCTGGTAATACCATATAGCCTAAGCGCATACCGGGGAATAGGGTTTTAGAAAAGGTACCCAAATAAATCACTTTTTGATAGGAGTCTAAACCTTGTAATGAAGCAATAGGTAAACCGGCAAAACGGAATTCACTATCGTAATCATCCTCGATAATCCATGCATCATGCGCATTGGCATAGTCTAACAACATGCGGCGTCGGGCTAAGCTCATCACATGTCCGAGTGGATATTGATGTGATGGCGTCACAAAAATAAGCTTAGGGGGTTGCGCTATCTGCTCAGGCGTGGGTGCCAAACCCTCTTCGTCAATAGCGATGGGGACAATATTAGCACCTGCCATTTTCAACACGGTGGCGGCTCCCCAATAACCTGGATTTTCCATCCAAACGGTCATACCCGGGTCAATCAGCAACTGGGCAATTAAACTAATGGCATTGTGCAAGCCGGAAATCATCAATACTTGGTCAGCCGTGCCATTAACCGAACGGGCCAAACGCAAGCGCTCGATTAAGGCTTGACGTAGTGGCAAATAACCTGCGCCATGCGCATAACTAAGCATCGCTGGTGTTGCTTGTTGCCAATGCTTACGCAATAAACGTAGCCAAATATCCTTGGGAAATAAGGAAATATCTGGTACACCAGAAACAAATGGCTGCCATTGCTCGGCTGAAGCCTGAGCTGAACTCACCAGCTCAGAACCACGCTTGGATAAATAGCGTTGATGCTCAGTCATTGGCGATTTCTCTTTGAGCGCTGACTCCTCATGCGACCAATCTGCCACTGGCACCGTATCAGAGACAAAAGTGCCACTGCCGGTCTGCGAAATCACATAGCCCTCTGCGAGCAATTGCTCATAGGCAAACATAATGGTATTTCTTGAGACACCACAATCTGTTGCTAAACTACGACTGGCGGGCAACTTCACTCCGGCACTGAGTTCACCACTTAAAATTAAATCACTTAATATAATGTAAATCTGGCGCGCTAACGGTATCTCACCATCGCGCTCCAAGCGCTGCAAAATATGCTCTTGTAATGCATCAATATGCATTCTTCCCTCCCTAAGTAGCTCCACTTATTTTTGCATAAATGGCTCTTTGCATGGTACCAAATTAAGGATAAGCTAAGAAAATTACATGGATTGTTTTGGTCAGCTCTCGATGCGACAAAACACAGCGTCATTCAACACTTGATAGATATAACTTTGTGAGGAGACATTTTGAATGAAAAACGCAACCTTAGTTGAACGCAAAAACGCTGCCACACCACGTGGTGTCGGTGTGATGTGTGAGTTTTATGCTGACCGCGCAGAAAACGCTGAAATTTGGGATATTGAAGGCAAGCGTTACATCGATTTTGCTAGCGGTATTGCGGTATGTAATACTGGGCATCGTCACCCACGTTTAGTGGCGGCGATTGAAGAGCAATTAGCACGTTTTATTCACACTGCGTATCAAGTCGTACCCTACGAGTCCTATGTTGAATTAGCGGAAAAAATTAACGCCCTCGTACCGGGTGATTTTCCTAAAAAAACCGCTTTCTTTACCACCGGGGTAGAAGCCGTTGAAAACGCAATTAAAATTGCGCGTTATGCGACCCAGCGTCCTCATATTATTTCATTTAACCATGCATTCCATGGTCGTACGCTTTTAGGCATCACCTTAACCGCCAAAATAAACCCTTATAAAAAAGGCTTTGGTCCTTTAGCGCCTAATGTTTACCATTCACCATTCCCAAATGAGCAACAAGGTGTCAGCCTGGATGATGCCAAGCGTCAACTCAAATCATTACTTGCCGTCAGCGTGGATCCACAACAAGTAGCGGCGATTATTATTGAGCCTGTTCAAGGTGAAGGTGGTTTTAACGTATGCCCACCAGAGTTCATGACCTTCTTACGTGAACTATGCGATGAACACGGTATTTTACTCATTGCAGACGAGGTTCAAACTGGTTTTGGCCGCACTGGCAAGCTATTTGCGATGGAACATTATGGGGTGGCAGCCGATATCACCACCATGGCAAAAAGTCTGGCTGGCGGCATGCCGTTATCTGGCATCTGCGGTCGTTCAGACATCCTAGACGCACCACTACCTGGTGGGCTTGGCGGCACCTATGCTGGTCACCCCTTGGCCACGGCTTCAGCGCTTGCCGTCATTGAGGTGGTGCAAGAGGAAAATCTATTAGAAAAAGGCAACAAATTAGGTGATAAACTCCAAGCCATGCTTAATGAGCTACGCGCTGAGGTGCCTGTTATCTCCGATGTGCGCGGTCTAGGTGCTATGGTTGCGGTTGAATTCCGTTGCCCTAAAACCGGTGTCCCACAAAGTGATTTTGTCAAAAAGGTACAACAAGATGCACTGGCTAAGGGCTTGATTTTACTTAGCTGCGGACCAGATGCCAATGTTATTCGCTTCTTATTCCCACTCACCATTGGTGAGGAGCTATTTGATGAGGCGCTAGGCATTTTACGTGATGCCTTATTAGCTAATCAGTAGGGCTAGACCACCTGAGTGTAACCACGGGATGATATGGACATCATCCCGTTTTTTTATGGCAACGCTTGCTACAGTGGTATTCGCTTGTCATCAAAGTAATGGTCTTGTTATGCTAAAAGTGATTTAAGCACTGACTCGGACCTAAGCCCTATTCACTGGTTACTCACAATGGCAAAACGCACGCGCTTGAAAAAGCCCATTATTAAAACCACTAAACAACTACTCAAACTCCAACAGCAACTGACAAAACAGGTAAAAAGGAAATTGCCAGAGCAACTCAAGGCAATGAATGTATTACTAACACGACCTGATCCTCAAGAACGTGGCATCTGGAAAAAGCATCGCTTTATCGCACCAGCCTTTTCTAAGGTAGCCCTAGTGCCACAGCTTGATTACTATATTTTTGAACCCTCAGCAAGCGTCCGCCATCCAAGCACTGAGGGTATGCCTTTAGTGGTCATGTTGCATGGTTGCCAACAAGACAGCGCTTTATTTGCTCAAGGCTCACAAATGAACGTGGTTGCTCAACGCAATGGTTTTGTGGTGCTTTATCCCCAGCAAAGCCGTCGCTACCATCTCACTAACTGTTGGCATTGGTACGACACAAACAAGCATCATCAGGGCATGGCTGAAGCCCATAGCATCATGAGTATCATTCAAAGCACCATTATGATGCATCGCCTGAACCCTAACAAAGTATTTGTGGTTGGCTTATCTGCTGGCGCCGCAATGGCTGGCATATTGGCGGCAAACTTTCCTGCGCAATTCGCTGGCTTAGCCATGCACAGCGGCCCCGTGCTAGGTCTCGCTTATGATGCGCAGAGTGCGGTTAGCACCATGCGCGATCCGCAGGTAGTTTCTGATAGCATCTTAGCAGCGGCTATGGATGGCTTTGCACCACCCCAAAAGTTGCAACTGCCGACCATCATCCTGCAGGGGGAAAAGGATAAAATCGTTCATCCACGTCATGCCACTGAGCTAGTCAAACAGTTGCTTCACTTTAATCAGCTACCAATGAACAGTCTTGCTAAAAGCACTGAGTTTTTTCAAGGGACAACAAAAGAATATAATCAATCGCTTTATTACGATGGACGCAAGCGAATCATCGAGTTAATTCGCATTAAACACCTGGACCATGCGTGGGCTGGAGGCGATTATCGACTCCCCTTTAACTCCCAGCATGGGCCCCATGCAAGTCAATTAATCTGGCAATTTTTTAAACGATATCTTTGATTGTCTGCTCAAACTATCGTTAAACGATATGTTATAGTGCTGTCAACATTCACAATGCAACAGACAATACCTTATGAACAAAATGACTGAATTGGAGTTAAACCCTGTTTTAAAAACCATGGTCGAACGCAAAAGCGTGCGTCAATTTTTAGCTGATCCCGTTTCACAGGACGATATCAAGACTATCCTCAAAGCGGCCAGTTCAGCCCCTAGCGGCAGTAACATTCAGCCTTGGCATGTACAAGTCGTTAGCGGTGCAAAACGTGAGGCACTAGCTGCGGACATGATGCAAGCCTTTAATAACAAGCACCGTGAAGAAGCTGAATATAAATACTATCCTAGACGCTTGAGTGAGCCGTATCTTACGCATCGCCGCGAAAACGGTTGGGGACTCTATGGTACCTTAGGCATTCAAAAAGGCGACTTAGCCGCAATGAAAGCGCAGCAAGTGCAAAACTTTAACTTCTTTGGCGCCCCCGTCGCCCTCTTTATCTTAATTGATAAAGAAATGGAATTAGGTAGCTGGATTGATACCGGTACCTTTATACAGAATATTTTACTTGCGGCAGAATCACTCGGACTAAGCACCTGCCCACAAGGTGCATTAATGCATTACCCTAGTATCGTACGTAAGCATTTAAACTATCCTGAGAATCTGAAGATCGTTTGCGCCATTTCGATTGGTTACGAAGATAAAAATCACATCGTCAACACCTTCAGAACGCCACGTATTGAGCTAGATGAATTCACCACCTTTCATTGGGATGAATAAGCTTGAGGTCCTCCTCCGCCGCGTTACGCGGGGAGGACCTCAGTCATTGACAGGGCGGACTATGCGAGAACTGGCGCGGTCTTTTGTAAAGCTTGAAAAGGCGGTCACTTAATGATGAGGGAGTCAGAGCAGATTAGGTCTGCATTAGCTGCGCTAGAGCGAGTCGGCTAACAGCTTTAAAAGCCTGATTCTCTCTGATTGTAAGCAGCCCGTTGCATTCCAAATCGGATCCTCACAGATGCTGTAAAAACTCTCCTCAAGCCCCAAAGCTTCATAGGCCGCAACATCCTTCATCCAATCGCCAAAATAATACGCTTCAAGCTGCTTGCGATTTTCTTCTATCGCCGCAAAGCGCTCAATAAACGCCTGCATTTCTTTAACATCTTGTTCCGCTTGAACCGTGCGAGCGTCCATCTCGCTAAATATCTTACGTAATTGCTCTAAACTTTTTTCTTTACTTTCATTCATGCTGTATGACCTTTAATTAATTATCTATCTACGCCACCCTCAAAAAGTCTATTTAAACACTCAGTGTATGACCCCCATTTTTAGGAACACCTTTTAGTGGAATGATATGGATTTTAAGCCGCTTTAAGTCGCGGGGGTACACCTCCTATAGCCATGTTAGGCCGTACGTTATTATACTGCCATTGCCATTGGGTGACTAGCAACTCAGCTTGCTCCAATGAGTCAAAGATATACATATTTAAAAGCTCCTCCCTGACAGTTCGGTTAAATCGCTCAATATAGCATTTTGATAGGGCTTGCCGGGCTGAATGTAGTTCAGACGAATGCCTTGACTTTCAGTCCATGAGATCAGTCGTTCTGAGATATACTCAGGACCATTGTCAACTCGTATCTCTTTAGGCTTTCCACGCTGCTTCAATTGTGCGCTCTAGGTATCGAATCACCTGCTCGCTCGGAATAGATAAGGCAACATCCATGGCTAACGCTTCTCGGTTGAAATCATCAATGACGTTCAATAAACGTAGTCTACGACCATCGGCTAGTGCATCACTCATAAAATCCATTGACCATACCTGATTAGCAGCTGTGGGCACAGCCAGTGGCACTGGCTGCTTTCGTTGAAGGCGTAGGCGAGGTTTAATACGTAAGTTCAATGCTAACTCCTTGTAGATGCGGTAAACACGCTTATGATTCCAAACAACGCCTTGGACATTTCTCTGA
>NZ_AYSV01000094.1 GCF_000506865.1 Pelistega indica | reverse complement strand
TCAGTGAATAGACAAGAAATACTTAATAAAAAGTGAATTAATTCTATGATGTGGATATGACTATTCAATGACAATTAATTTTTTATACTTAACGTTCTCAAATATAGTTAAAGCCCTAAACATTTTTTTGTTTTAAAACAAAAAGATAGCTATTTTTACTTAATAAACCGAGTACAATAACGCTTTTAAACTTTACCCCCGGGAAAAACCCGTTACGGTACATCTATTATGCAAGAATTATCTATCAAGCGCGAAGGCGCTACTACTCAACAAACCACGCCAATCGAAAGCGAACAAGTCATTCTTCCAGAAGGCGCCAAAAAACTTTACATTAAAACATTTGGCTGCCAAATGAATGAGTACGACTCTGAAAAAATGGCCGATATTCTCAATGCCGAAAAGGGTTTAGAGCTAACAGAAAACCCTGAGGAAGCTGATGTTATTCTATTAAACACTTGCTCCATTCGTGAAAAAGCCCAAGAAAAAGTATTCTCTGACTTAGGTCGTATGAATCTACTTAAAAAGAAAAATCCTAATCTCGTCATTGGTGTAGGTGGTTGCGTGGCTAGTCAGGAAGGCGCCACGATTATTCAACGAGCACCTTATGTGGACGTGGTATTCGGCCCACAAACATTGCATCGTTTACCACAATTAATCGATCAAAAAGAAGCGACTGGTCGAGCTCAGGTAGATGTCAGCTTTCCTGAAATCGAAAAATTTGATGCCTTACCACCAGCCCGTGTTGATGGACCAACAGCCTTTGTATCTATTATGGAAGGTTGTAGTAAATATTGTTCATACTGTGTTGTACCGTATACTCGCGGTGAAGAAATCTCTCGTCCATTTGAAGATGTTTTAGTTGAGGTGGCTGACTTAGCTGACCAAGGCGTTAAAGAAGTCAATTTATTAGGGCAAAACGTAAATGCTTATCGTGGCGTGATGAAAGAAACAGGGGAAATTGCAGACTTCGCCATGCTGTTAGAATATATTCATGAAATTCCTGGTATTGAGCGAATTCGTTATACCACATCTCACCCTAAAGAGATGACAAAACGCTTAATTGATGCCCATGCTACGTTACCTAAATTAGTTCCATTCTTGCATTTACCTGTTCAAGCAGGCTCTGATCGTGTACTAGCTGCCATGAAACGTGGTTATACTACGCTTGAATTTAAATCTATTGTGCGTAAATTATATGCAGCCCGTCCTGGCTTAACCTTATCTTCGGACTTCATTGTAGGCTTCCCAGGGGAAACAGATGAGGACTTTGAGGCAACCATGAAATTGATTGAAGATGTCAATTTTGATACCTCTTTCTCATTCATTTACTCTCGTCGTCCTGGCACACCAGCAGCAGATTTATACGACGATACGCCTTATGATGTCAAGCTAAAACGTTTACAGCGCTTACAAGCACAGATTAATAAACAAGCTAAAGCGATTAGTGAAAAAATGCTTGGTACCACTCAACGTATTCTGGTAGAAGGTAAATCTCGTCGCGATAGTAATGAACTCATGGGACGTACCGAAAACAACCGTATTGTGAATTTCCAAGGTGGCAATCGTCTCATCGGTCAAATGATTGATGTAAAAATCACGGCAGTCTACACTAACTCTTTACGTGGCGAAGTCGTTCACAAAGACTAAACAGGATGACTAATAAACAACAATCTATCTCTGTTATGCTTGATGGGGACAACACCCATCTCGCTAATTTTCTAGGACCTTTGGACGAAAATTTACGCCAAATTGCCGTTGCTTGGGATGTGCATATCGGTCGCAATGGTAATCGTGTCCTAGTGGAGGGTAAAAATGCTCAAGCTGCTGCTAACACAATTGAAGTCTTCTTCATGCGTGCACGTCATACGGCACTATCTGTGGACGATATTCAATTAGGGCTAGTTGAACTAAAAGCAAAGTTTGAGAAGAAAAAAACAACTGAGAATACTGAGTCAGATGTAGAATTACCCTCTCTCACCGATGAAAACGAGGTTTTTCATCTACGCACTCGTAAAAGCGATTTACGTCCTCGCACTCCTCGCCAAAAAAACTATTTACAAAATATTTTACGCAACGATATTACCTTTGGCGTGGGACCTGCCGGTACGGGTAAAACATGGCTAGCCGTAGCTTGTGCTATTGATGCCTTGGAGCGTGATAATGTACAACGCATTATTCTGACACGACCTGCTGTTGAAGCAGGTGAACGATTAGGCTTTTTACCTGGTGATTTAGCACAAAAAGTTGACCCTTATCTACGACCTCTCTACGATGCATTGTATGATTTAATGGGTTTTGAAAAAGTCCAAAAACTCTTCGAAAAACAAACGATTGAAATCGCCCCTCTTGCCTATATGCGTGGTCGTACACTTAATCATGCATTCGTGATTTTAGATGAGGCTCAAAATACGACACCAGAACAAATGAAAATGTTTTTAACTCGTATTGGATTTGGTAGTAAGGCTGTCATCACGGGTGATCCAAGTCAAATCGACCTCCCCAAAGGACAAAAGAGTGGCTTAGCACATGCGTTAAGTATTTTACAAAATATCCAAGGCATCCAGATTAGTCGTTTTACCAGTAAAGATGTTGTCCGACATCCTTTAGTCGCTCGTATTATTGATGCCTACGAAAACCACGAAAAAGATTCTTCTACTAGATAATCATTATGTTGCAATTTACCGTTCAATATACTGTTGCAGTACCCGAATTAAGCCGCCAACAATTGCGGGCATGGGCGTTACGCGCTGTTAAGGCTGCTCATCAAGACGTAGCCTTTGACGTGGCTGAACTCACCCTTCGCTTTGTAGATACTGAAGAAGCAATCGCCCTCAATAAAGCTTATCGAGAAAAAGACTACGCCCCTAATGTACTAACTTTCGAATATGGCATTGATGAGTTAGATACCGTTAGAGGAGACATTATTATCTGTGTCCCTATACTAAAACAAGAGGCTCAACAGCAGCATAAAACGCTTAAACAGCATGCAGCACACTTAGTTATCCATGGAGTTCTACACGCACTAGGCTATGATCATATCGAAGAAGCTGATGCACAAGAAATGGAAGCACTAGAGGCGAAGATTCTAGCCGATATAGGATTTCCTAACCCTTATGAGACATAAAATAAGCCAAATTATCCATATGATTTTTAATGATATCTACATACAATTAATGTAAAGTTAAAAATTTTTAACCAATTTTTCATATTTTTAGGTTATTCTATTTATTCCTTAACTTGACGTCCAAAGATGTCCACTGAACCTTATCCGTCCGCGGCCCCTGATTCGGACTTAAAAACATCGGCCAAACATTCGTTAGCTCGTCGTCTTTCTCAAAAAGTAAAAGGCTTATTTAGTCTACAGCATGAGCCTGAGGATCGCGAAGATATTAATGAATTACTCAATAGCGCCCATGAAAAAGGCATCATCGATCAAGATGCTTATGACATGATTTTAGGCTCTATTTCTTTTAGCGAAAAAATCGCTAGCGATATTATGGTACCTCGCTCAAAAATGGACTGTATTGATATTAATCAGCCTATCAGTGAGATTGTGCCATTTATCATTGAAACAGCGCATTCTCGTTTCCCTGTTTATGAAGTAGAAAAAGATAATATTATCGGCTTATTGTTAGCTAAGGACTTATTGCGCTATGTCATAAACCCAGAACAAAGTCTACGCTCACTTGTGCGCCCTGCTTATTTTGTCCCAGAGACAAAAGCATTAAACAATCTCATGCAAGAATTCAAAACCACCCGCAATCACATTGCAATTGTTATTGATGAGTATGGTAGCCTGACTGGTTTAGTCACCATGGAAGACTTACTCGAACAGATTGTTGGCGATATCGAAGATGAATACGATGAAGACGCCGAACAAACGATTTTCCCCGAGTCAGCAAACAGTTGGCGAGTTATGGGTGTTAGTTCCATTAAACATTTAAACGAAACCATTGATGCCAACATTCCAGAAGACGAATATGACACAATTGGTGGTTGGTTAGCTGCTGAGTTAGACCATATCCCAAAACGTGGTGACACCTACGAATTCCACCATTTTAAATTTAAAGTTCTTCGTGCCGATGAAAAACGTGCTCAATGGATCCATATTCGACGAGCACAACCATCTCCTCAACCACAAGAATCCTAATAGTATGCCTTGGATCATTTTACTTATTGCAGGTATTATTCATGCTCAAAGCTTCTCTGCTAGCGTAATACCTGCTTATTTATTGAGCTATATTGAAATTTTTACACTAGCCATTTTATTTTATTATTGGCTAAGTAGTACTTCTATTAAACAAGTGTTGATGAGAACATTTGTTTTCACCATTGGTCATTTCTGTGCTGGTATTTACTGGTTATTTATTAGCATGAACACCTATGGTAATCTTGCACCTCCCTTAGCTGCTGCTGCGGTATTTTTATCTTTCTGCCTACTTGAGCATTTACCCCATGTTAGCCGCAGCAATCTTTCGTTTTTTTACCCCCATAAATCGCCCAAGCATTTTCACTGTTTTTTTAATAGCAGCGACTTGGGCACTCGGTGAATGGTTACGAGCAACTATCTTTACAGGTTTCCCATGGCTAACTATTGCCTATGCTCATGTAGATGGATTTTTGGCAAGTTGGGCACCTATTTTAGGCGCATATGGCGTAGCGTTTATGGCAGCTTTATGTGCAGCTCTATTAGCGCTTGCTCTCTATCAAAGAAAAAACTCTAGCACACAATCTGAAGCCCCCCTAAAAAAAGCCTCTATTCCTGTGATTGTTGCACTATTAGCGATTACTATAATAAGTAGTATAGGCTTGCATCAGCTAAATTGGAGTCACCCTACTGGCACACCAATTTCTGTGCGTTTGGTACAAGGTAATATTAATCAGCATGATAAATTTAATCCTGCCAATATGCTTAATAGCTTAATGAGCCATTTTGAATTAGCCAATTTACCCCCAGCAGATACTCAACATCCACCTAAAGTTGTTATTTTTCCCGAAACTATCATTCCTGGCTATCAATCAAACTTAGCCCCTGAATTATGGGAACATATCCGCCACGAAGCAGAAAAGCTCAATGCAGATTTCTTTATTGGTACACCTTATTTAGCTAAAAACCCTTCTGACGGTAGTCCATATGTGGCAAATAGTATTCTACTCATCAATGGACAAACAGATATCAATCGCCTATATGAACAAAATGGTGTTCCTCGTTATGACAAGCAACATCTAGTCCCTTTTGGGGAGTTCATTCCTTATGGTTTCCGTTGGTTTGTTGAAGCGATAGGTATTCCAATGGGAGACTTTAATCGTGGCGAAAAACGTCAGCAAAACTTTATCGTTGATAACCATGTTTTTGCAGCTAATATTTGCTATGAAGACGTATTTGGAGAAGAGTTATTACCTGCTCTATATCCCCATAAAGTCAAATTTGGAGATACTGAAAATCTTAACCCAGGTGCAAATATCCTTTTTAACGTTAGCAATTTAGCCTGGTTTGGCGATAGCTCTGCATTAGGTCAACACTTACAAATGGCTCGTATGCGTGCCCAAGAAACAGCTCGCCCTATGTTACGTGCTACCAATACAGGTGCTACTGCTCATATCAATGCTAATGGTGATGTGGTTGCTATTCTTCCTTATCACTCAGCAGGTGTTTTAGATGTGATGGTTCAAGGAACAGAGGGACTCACATTATATTCACGCTTAGGTAATAAAGGGATTTTAATTATTATTGTCGGGATTTTATTAATGGCGCTACGCCGAAAAGTATTTGACAAATATTTAGCGTTAGAGGTAAGATAACTCCCTTATCTAAGATTGTCTTTGGGGGTATAGCTCAGTTGGTAGAGCGCTTGCATGGCATGCAAGAGGTCAGCGGTTCGATCCCGCTTACCTCCACCAGAAATATCAAAGGGTTAGCTTTTATTTAGCTAACCCTTTTTGCTTTTTAATTACCTACTTATTCCACACAGCCTGTTATCTGCCATCTTTCTCATGATTTTTAACTAAGTAATTGATTTTATTAAAAATTAAACCCCATTTATATACATTAAATGGAATTAATGTTAGTATGATCTTAATGTGACTTTTATTTGGACATTACAAGGAGGGCGTGCCATGCAATTATCCTTAAATGCCGTAGGAGAAACAGCTTTAATTACGTTGTATATTAAAGCGAAAGACTATACATCCCCTTATCACTCTGTACTAAATGATAAGCTTTCTTGGGAAATTCTCAATAAAATTGATTACAATTTTGACAAATTCAATCATGCTTGGTCATCATATTATGGTGTGTTGGCTAGAGCCTTAGTCTTTGATGCCCAAATCAAAAAATTTTTACACAGATATCCAGATTGCATCGTTATTTGTTTAGGTGCTGGCTTAGATACAGAATTTTATCGTATTGATAATGGTACGATTGATTGGTATAACATTGATTATCCAGAAACAATTGCCGCAAGAGAGCTCTTATTTGATGCTCATCCTAGAGTACATAATATCACCAAATCGATTCTTGATCCAAGCTGGCCAACAGACATCCATGTAGATGGTCGTAAACTCTTATTAATCGCCGAAGGAGTCTTGATGTACTTAACTGAACAAGAAGTTAAGTCATTTCTAAACTTACTGACAGATTCATTTCAGGAATTTACTGCTTTATTCGATTTAGCTTACACCGGCTGGGTTAACAAAGGAAAATTTCATGATGCGGTCAGTAAAATGAATGTTGATTTTCAATGGGGAGTAGTTGATGGCAAAGAAGTTGTACAGTTAAACCCTAAATTAACACAAATTGACTTCATCAATATCACCCATAGTATGACAGCACTGCTTAACGGCTGGGGTTTCTTACTCTATCCCTTTATTTATATGAGTAATAACAGAATAGGGATTTATAAGTATCAAGCTCGTTTACACAAAAGAGCTTTGCCATAGTAAAGGCTTTTCTAGAAAAAAGTAGGAGCATGCTTAAGTCAATGGTATGAGATAGAACAATATCTTACCGAATAAGCCATGATTAACCATGCTCTTTTATCATAAAATAGAAACGAAACTCTACTTGCATACTACAAGAGCTTTTATTTCCATCTATTAGATGAATTTAGTGTAGGCTACTCTAGCCCAATAAGCCCTGATCTTTTAACGCTTTTTGCACACCAGCATTATTTTCAACGCGTTTGAAATATGCTCCTAAATTCGTAAACTCACTTAAATCAACTTTCAATGTCGCTGCCCAACGACTGATAACATAAAAATATACGTCACCAATTGTAATGGTATTCCCACATAAATAATCATTAGCCGACACGGCCTTCTCCACTTGTGCATAAATGCTTTTAATGCGACCAATCATTACCGTAGAGATTTTCTCCTTAGCCTCTTCACTATCAGCTAAAAATGGTAATTTGAATAAAATACCGAAACTACCATGCAAGTCTGTATTAGCTAATGCCAGCCATTGGCGTGCTTTGGCTTGTTCCTTAAGCGAACCTTGCCCAAAAAGATGCGCATCAGGATACAAGGTATTAATGTATTCAACAATAGCTACATTCTGAGCCAATCTCCAGTCGCCATCCTCTAGCAGAGGAACACTTCCTTGTGGATTTTTGGCTAAAAAATCAGGTGATTTTAATTCCTCTCTTTTTACCAATTGAATGGTATAGTCTGCTTTCGCCCATTCTAATGCAACGTGTGGGACAAGAGGACAAGCACCAGGCATATAATAAAGTTTTAACATACGATTCATTCTCCAAAATTTTAACTTTATCAGCAGTCTCGCTGACTGTTTTCACAGTCAGCAAAAAACTCTTTGATTCTTGTTGAGTAGTTTACCTGATTAATTAAAAAATCATTTATTCTTTTTTGTAAGTCTTGTTAAAAGCTTATAATAAAACCTATTCACGTTCATGATGGTTCAAAAATTAACGTGTTATTTCTCTATCTCTATTAATACATAAGCATTTACCTTAACTTATAACTCTCTTTTAAATGTATTTTGTTATTCTTCGTAGATATGGAACTATATTGAGTCATCATTTCTTATTAGGAACTCATTATGAATAAGTCCCCCCAAACCATGATGTCAAGATCACAACGGATGTCTATTCCGCTCAAATTTTGGTATGCCATTTTATTTTTATTACTATTCTTCACTGGCTTATTTTTTACTGTCGGTGGTGTTAAATTAGCCTCTTTAGGTGGTTCGTTATATTTCGTGATTGCCGGTATTGCTATTTTACTCACATCACTACTTTTGATTCGCCGTAAATCAGCTGCCGTTTGGTTATTCTTACTTACCTTTATTGGTACAGTTATCTGGGCATTTTATGAGTCAGGATTGGCATTTTGGCCCTTGTTTTCTCGCTTAATGTTTCCTGCGGGATTATTGATGCTATTGCTCTTCACATTACCATCATTAAGACGCTTAGAAGGAAAATCTACATTAAGAACGCCTGCCTTACTTTCAGGCACTCTCGTCTTATTAGGCATGCTGGCTAGTTTAGCAGGAATGTTTAAGCCTTACCCTACCGTAACTAGCAATGGTAAATTACTAGATTTAGTTTCTGTGCCCACCAATCAAACGCCTAGCAACTGGGAGCATTATGGTAATGACTCAGGCGGCAGCCGTTTTGCTCCTTTCGCACAAATTACTCGTGAAAATGTAGGGGAGCTCAAAGAAGTTTGGCGCTACCGTACAGGTGATTTCACTACAGGAAGTGGTAATAATGCAGAGGATCAACTGACGCCACTGCAAGTGGACAATAGAGTTTTTCTATGTACCCCACATAACAATATGATCGCATTAGAAGCGGATACGGGCAAAGAACTCTGGAAAGTAGAAGTGAACTCAAAAGCCGCCGCTTGGGAACGTTGCCGAGGCGTTGCCTATTTTGATAGCACAAAACCTCTAGAACAACCTACGCTACCAGACTCAACACCGGTTACAACAGTCTCTACAAATAGCAAATGCCTTCGTCGTATTTATACCAATACCCCAGATGCTAGATTAATTGCTGTCAATGCGGATACTGGCGAATACTGTGAAGATTTTGGTAATAATGGAACCGTTAATCTTTTAGAAGGATTAGGCAAAGGTACAGAAGCACCGCGTTTTGAAGTCACCTCTGCCCCTACTATTGCAGGTACTACTATTGTGGTAGGTAGTCGTATTGCCGATAATGTTGATGCGGATATGCCTAGTGGTGTTATTCGTGGATATGATGTTATTACCGGTGAGCTGCGTTGGGCATTTGATGCCCGTAACCCTGATAATAATTACAAGCTCAAACCAGGTGAAACTTATATCCGTAGCGGTGCTAATGCATGGGCAGCATTATCTTATGACCCCAAAATGAATACTGTATTCTTGCCTATGGGAAGCTCTTCTGTTGACCTTTGGGGAGGCAATCGTCGTCCCCTTGACCATATTTACAATACCTCAGTATTAGCGTTAGATGCAACCACAGGGCATCAAAAATGGGTATACCAGACAGTCCATAATGACTTATGGGATTTTGACTTACCTATGCAACCTAGTTTAGTGGACTTTCCAATGCCTGACGGTCATTTACAACCAGCTGTAGTGATTGGTACAAAATCGGGACAGTTCTTTGTGCTTGACCGAGTAACAGGCAAGCCATTAACAAAAGTAATTGAACAACCCGTGAAAGCGGCTAATGTTCCTGATGAACAATATTCATTGACTCAGCCTCGTTCTGTGGAAATGCCTCAAATTGGTAATCAAACCCTAACAGAAGCCAATATGTGGGGGGCAACACCTTTTGACCAATTGATGTGCCGTATCAGCTTCAAATCTATGCGCTATGAAGGCTTATTTACCGCACCAGGACTAGATGTTTCCTTAAGTTTCCCTGGCTCTCTTGGTGGCATGAACTGGGGAAGCATTGCCTTTGATCCAAATCATCATTATTTATTTGTTAATGATATGCGCTTAGGTCTATGGATTGAATTAATGAAACAAACCCCTGACGATATTGCTGCTCAAGCAAATGGAGGGGAAGCCGTCAATGTAGGCATGGGTGCTGTTCCTTTAAAAGGCACTCCTTATAAAGTGAATAAAAACCGCTTCATGTCTGCGCTAGGCGTACCTTGCCAAGAACCTCCTTATGGAACAATGACGGCCATTGATATGAAAACACGTCAAATTGCGTGGCAAGTACCTCTAGGCACTGTTCAAGATACAGGTCCAATGGGGATAAAAATGGGATTACCTATTCCCATTGGCATGCCAACAATTGGTGGTCCTCTAGCTACTCAAGGCGGATTAGTATTCTTTGCGGCAACACAAGACTATTATTTAAGAGCCTTTGATAGTTCAACAGGAAAAGAGCTTTGGAAAGATCGTTTACCCGTTGGTAGCCAAGGCACTCCAATTAGCTATATTTCACCAAAAACTGGCAAACAGTATATTGTTATTTCCGCGGGTGGTGCTAGACAGTCTCCTGACCACGGTGATTATGTCATTGCTTATGCACTTCCAGAAACTAAACAATAACTAGTCTTTAATTGGCGTTTAATTATTGTATTAATTAACGCTTCTCTACAAAAAAGCAGGCATAATACCTGCTTTTTTGCTTGAACTTTTGTATTAGAAATAAGCCTTTATTTTTATTGAGCAAAAAATTGATTATACATTTGACAAACTACTTTTTGGTTTAAGCAACAACTGTATTGCCTGCCATAAAACTTCCCAACCACTTTTCAAGATAAAAAAACCTAATATAAAACTAGCGACTAAATCAACCCATTGCCATGAAAAAAAGTAAGCACTTAGTCCAGCCGTAATCGCTACTAATGAACCAAACAAATCCGCTATTACATGTAAATAGGCTGCTTTAATATTAAGATTTTCATGATTACTTTTCAGCATTATCCACGCCACACTAATATTTACAATCAACCCCAAGACAGCAACACCAATCATAGGTAAGGCATCTAGCATTACTGGATTATGCCATCGTACAACAGCCTCTCTCATTATCATCATAGCCACAACAATTAATGATAAGCCATTTAAACCTGCTAAATAATATTGTTTACGCGTAGATAAAAACAGGGCTAACAAAGCAATTAATAAAGACAAACTATCATTTGCCATATGACCCGCATCAGCTAGTAAAGCTAAACTATTAAAACGCCAGCCTCCCCAAAACTCTACTGCCATAAAAAAAGTAATACACATAAAGCTTACTGTCAGAATCTTTTTATCACTTGGCAATGAATGTTGATGATGATTACCATGTTCATGCCGATGAAAGTCATCCTTATATAACTCACCAGTTTTTTGCTGAGATGCCGACTCAACATTATGGTGATTACACAAAGGATCCAAATGATGTTGGCATTGATGTTTATCCTCAGTCATGTAAAATACTCCCTAGTAGTATATTTAATAATATACTCCTTCCCAGTATATTTAGCAAGAGAAAATTAGTGAGAGATTAGTATGAGTCATTTACAGCACAACAAAAAAATTCTAAATCGCATCAAACGATTACAAGGTCAATTAAATGCCGTTGAAACCACGGTTATAGAAGGTAAATCATCATGTATGGATATACTTCAGCAAGTAGCTGCTATCAAAGGCGCCATTACTGGACTGACAAATGAACTAATTGAGGAACAATTGACTCAACATGTATTACCAGCAGACTACAATGCCCAAGAATTAGAAAAATTCTTAGGATTATTAAAAAAGTATAACTAATGAATCATGATAAGCAACAACGACAACTTATCTGCTATCAACTAATCCATATTTAGGCAGGAGGATAGCATTCTTTAAATACGATTGCTGCTTAAACGATATTTATTGATATTGAGGAGCTATTTATAAGCGTATAAGCCATTTTTAAAAGTATCTTTTACGCAACAAAATGATGTAATCTATTATTTATCCATTCATTAACTATAAATTTAATTTGTAGTTTTATAGTTTTATGTTATAGTTATGTTCTTGATGTCAAAAACCAACCTGATATCAAGGTTTTATAGTACAGTCCTGTCCCCTTCGTCTAGAGGCCTAGGACACCACCCTTTCACGGTGGGTACAGGGGTTCGAATCCCCTAGGGGACGCCACTCTTGACACGAGTGTGTATATCTGTAAAGTTTACCGTGTGGAGCGGTAGTTCAGTTGGTTAGAATACCGGCCTGTCACGCCGGGGGTCGCGGGTTCGAGCCCCGTCCGCTCCGCCACAATTTGTCCTGTCCCCTTCGTCTAGAGGCCTAGGACACCACCCTTTCACGGTGGGTACAGGGGTTCGAATCCCCTAGGGGACGCCACTCTTGACACGAGTGTGTATATCTGTAAAGTTTACCGTGTGGAGCGGTAGTTCAGTTGGTTAGAATACCGGCCTGTCACGCCGGGGGTCGCGGGTTCGAGCCCCGTCCGCTCCGCCAGTTTTAAAAAATTAAATCTATATTGAATACCTCAAATTAGCACTATTGTTAGTTTGAGGTTTTGTTTTTATACTTGCTGTACTGCGTGAAGCGTAACACTCACCACTACTACTAGCATATATTTGCTTACTTTACATTAGCCATTTCCGTTATATTCGTTATATGGCCTTGCTCACTAGTTAGGCATGAATATTTTTTTGATTCTGTACACCAGCTTCCGCAAAGGTATTCACATTAACTAGCGATTTGAATTTTAATTGCATAAAGAAAACAACCGCTAACGTCATTAAACTTCCCGTCACCGCCGTTGGTACAGTACCAATGAAATGCGCCGTACTTCCTGCCCTGAATTCACCTAGCTCATTAGATGAGCTGATAAATAACATATTTACTGCGCTAACACGTCCACGCAAAGAATCTGGGGTCGAAAGCTGAATTAATGAACTTCTGACATTGACACTTACCATATCACAAATTCCAGCAATCATTAACGCAGCCACACTGAGCCAAAACCAAGTCGATAATGCAAATACCAAATTAGCCATCCCAAACAGGGCTACAGCTACTAGCATGACCTTACCAACTGCTTTTTTGATTGGGAAAGCTGTTAAATAAATCCCTGCTAAAATTTCTCCTACCGACATCGAGCTTCTCAATATGCCCAACCCTTGTGCACCAACATGCAATACCTCGCTCGCATAAATTGGCAATAAAGTAACAACCCCTCCAAGTAATACAGCGAATAAATCAAGCGAAATCGCACCTAGCACAATAGGACGTTGTCGAATAAAAAGAATTCCCTCCACAAAGCGTTGCCAAACAGCACTCAATTGAAAAGCCTCCGTCACTGGCGTTTGGTTAGCATACAAAAGCTTTACCCATACTAATGGAATCACCGCTAGCAGGAAGAATAATGTACATGCTAGATAAGAAAACTCACTACTGACACTATACAAAATACCACCACTAACAGGCCCTAGTATAGTGGCCAGCTTCATCAACGTACTGTTTGTGGCAAGTGATTGTGGTAGCTTATCCATAGCAACAATTTGTGGCAATAAACTTTGTAGTACAGGATTAATAAATGAACGTGTCATGCCAAAAATAATCAATATCGCATAGGTCCAATAGATATAATCCTTCCCTTCTATGGCAATTATCATTAATGATGCACTACATAAGCAAGCAATAATTAAGCCAATCGCTAATATAATTTTGCGATTATAACGGTCAGCCACATCACCAGCTATAGGCAAACAAAACACCATGGGAATAAATTGTGCTAACCCAACATATGCCAATGCCATCGGATCACGTAAGGTATCATACAAATGCCATCCCACGATAATGGACTGGATTTGAATCGCAAACATAGTGAATAGACGAGTAATTAAAAAGGGTAAAAATCCAGTTTGCCCAATAATGGTAAAACGCATTGCTGATGGCTCTAAAATAGTATGGAAAAGAGCTATTATCTTACTATTTACCAAGATAGAAAAGCCTAAAATCCATAAATACTCAAGATACTCTACTTATCACGCTATAAACTA
Source organism: Pelistega indica (assembly GCF_000506865.1). GTDB lineage: Bacteria > Pseudomonadota > Gammaproteobacteria > Burkholderiales > Burkholderiaceae_B > Taylorella > Taylorella indica. Next base: position 8,529 of record NZ_AYSV01000094.1, on the reverse strand, counting down.
AATAGCTACAATGAAGCATATAGATATATATGCCTTACTCTACGATATTTAAGCTATTTTTCATCTCTACAACCTGATCCCCTACTTGCTTTAATAACGCCTCCATTTTCTTTAATTCTTTAACAAAATAGGCACTATTCAAACTCAGTTGCCAAGCTTTTTCCTTCTCACTATTTCCCTCAAAAGTAATAACGGTTGGCTGACCTCCAAATTGCCAATAAATTTCCTCTGCTTTGGGACAATAGGTTTGCAGAAGATCAGGTAATTTATGAAAAATAAGCGTTAACTTCTCATAAGTAGGCTGTGAACTTTGAATAAAAAAATTCATCTTAGGCTGACACCAACTTTCTTTATCAACCTTTTCACCATATACATAAATACCCATACGTTCCTTAGCTGAATACGCAATTCGTATCAGATTATGCTTACCAATTCCTCTCTCAGGCACCAAGAGATTATCTCCTTTACCAGCCAGCTGGTTTACTACCTCCTCCTGATTAACACTATCACTGCTGTTAGCCTGTTTATCATCTCCCTCATCTTGTTGTTCTATCACATTATTCTGCTGCGCTTGTATTGTTTTGGATTGATCTTTAGCTAGAGCGAATACTGATGAGACATAAAATAACCCCACACATAGCCCCATAATATAACGGCGATAATATTTTTGACTCATTTTAGCCTCATACTTATTTTAAATATGAAATAATTTTTATATTGCTTATATTAACCATGGTAATCTTTTCATCCATATCAACCTCCAACACCATCCAAATCAATTTCTCCCCTACCTCCTATCCTATTATCTTTCTCAATAGATAAACGATCCAAGTCGATATAGTTTCTTGTTTGTGCCCCCTCCTCTTTTCTTATAGTAGATTTATCTGCTTGCTGACTAAGACTATGCTGATTCTCTCGTTGCTGTGATTGTTTGGGTTTACCACTTTCTGTAACTTGTGGTGATAAAGTGGCGGTATTTGATACTCTTCCCGCACTACTAACTTTAGTCTGGCTAACTAGGTCAGCAAAAACATAACCAATTACTGCACCGTCTCTCCCTACGGCTATCCATCCTGTACCTGTATGACCCAATGCATAAATACTAGTTCCTCTATTAACATAGCCTAAACTAGCAGATGCTTTGTCTGGTGCTGAACGTAAATGAGCTGTTTTTTTGAGGTAATACGTTTGATTGATGGGGTATAACTCTACCTCATTCACTGCCTGATGAGCAGCATTCTCTTCTGATATGGTGCTACACGCAGATAATACACAGAATAGCCCAATCATAGACAAATAGCGCCCACAATATGACATAAGTGACATTATTGGCGCTATAGTAATTGATGTTTTATGAAGATTTCTATACTGATCACGAGAAGAACGATAATAGTTATTACCTCTATAATCACCTTGTGTTTCGAACATACCCATTGTTAATACCCCACACTAATGTCTCTCTAATAAGAACAGTATAAGGATTTCAACACCCTACCACCCACAATGGATAAAAAAGTCATGGCATGTCGTTTTATGCCATAATAGTTCCTGTGAAATAGGCATGAGTATAGTGAGCGAATAGAATATACATATTAAAATAATTAACCATTCAAAAACCACTATTTCCATAGCCAATAACCTCTTTTACTCGGATATCTATACTTATGCAAAACCAAAACCTTACCGAAAAACTAATTAGCTCAAATCATATTTTTACTGGCAAAGTTATTAGTTTACAAGTGGATACCATTGAACTACCCAATGGCAAATCAGCGACAAGAGAATTAGTTAAACACCCCGGTGCAGTAGCTATTCTAGCGATTACTCAAGATAATACCGTTATATTAGTCGAGCAATATCGTCACCCTTGTGGAAAAATCATGCTTGAGATTCCTGCGGGTAAATTAGATGTTCAAGGGGAGTCTCCCGAGCAATGTGCTTTTCGTGAGTTAGCTGAAGAAACACCATACACGGCCCAACGTATGACACTGCTCTATACTTTTTATACTGCAGCTGGTTTTTGTAACGAAAAAATGTACTTATAATCAAGCACATGATTTGCTTAAAAATAGTCAATCAGAGACAGATGAGGATGAGTTTGTTCGTCAAGTCTATCTAAGTAAAGAAGACGTAAAAAAAGCGTTAAAGAATCAAGAAATTCAAGACTCCAAAACGCTTATTGCACTACAACACTGGTTAGCTCAAGAGGATTGACACTTAGTAAGGAAACTTAATAAAGCACTGAGGAAAGCACATACTTTATATTTCAAAGCTACGCTTTCCTCTAGTTATTTACTTATGCATCCTTTATTCAATCGAATATATCAACACAATAACGTTAATCAGTGATGTACCTTTAAAATAACATTAAAGATTAAGGCGATAGGTTATGATTACCAATATCAAATGGTGAAGAAATACTCATTAATTTTCGCTCACCCATCGCTACTCTAGAGCCACTTAATGCAAAAACAAATCCATAATGAGGACTAGTTACCGCCGTACATTCACCTGTGATTGGGTTAAGAATATCAGCTACTTCTTGACCAGCAGACACCCACTCTCCCTCTTTCACGCGATAAACAACTATCCCTGTCGTTGGTGTTGGTAAATAATAGAGTCCTTCAAGAGGGTGCGGCTCATTCACTAGATCAGGCAAAGGCTTTTGATCAGCTAGGTCTATATAGCCACGATAGCCTAGATATTGAATAATACCGTCGGCATCTTTTTGGCCGTTTTCATGACTTAAATCATATTCACCTCGGAATTCCACCGTGCTGCTGATTGTAGCTTGTTCAAGTGCTTCATTTGGATAACGCTGTATCAACGATGCCCATAACGTTGAAAAGATTTCATCAAAAGAATTTGCATTTGAATTTGCCGACAATAACTGACATTCAGACTGTAAATAACGTGCTAATGGCTCCAAAGGCTCCCACGTACTAGGCATAGTGTACATATGTAGTCGCGCAAAATTATCGCAGTGTAGGTCTAATACAATATCCGCATCATGACTTAATGACAATAAGTTTAAATGCATAGAATGCACATTACTACTAGGCTTCATATCATCTAATACACGTTTAATCACCTCTCGCATTTTTTTAGTGTTTTCTTTGGCATCTTTAGAAAACACAAAAGGATTTTTGTCTAACTCTGCAAATAATGCCTCTTTCATTGGCACGGTAAATAAGCGATTAAAATTTTGTCCCGTTGGTAAATGAAAACGACCTATATGCATATAGTTAATACTTTGTGCCAGACCTAAAGGATTACACATAGGCACCAATACGATATGCGCTTTTAGACGTCCTTCTTGTTCTAGTTTTAATAACTTCTTATGCAAATAAAAAGCAGCTACCGAACCAGGCATCTCATCGGCATGTAAACTTGACTGCATATAAATCTTTGGCAACGATTCATCACCAAAATGCAAGGCTGTCACATGGGCTTGCATACCTGGCGTCATATAGTCAATAGGTAATAATTCTGTACGCATTTTTTACTTCCTTTTGTTCCAAGAAGAACTTTTATTTGAGTTGTTTTGTGCTATCACTTAAGTCGCTGACATACGACTCTTTAGATGAACTAAATATTTTTTCTCAATCATTCTAAAGCCTAATACAAGCAGAGTATTCAAAATTAGATATAACACAGCTGCTGCTGCATAGGCGATAAATGGTTCATAATAAGTACTATTAAAAAAGCTAGCTGCTCCCGTAATTTCCATAATTGTCACTGAGGAGGCCAAGGCAGTCGCATGCATAGTCATAATGACCTCATTACTATAGGCAGGTAAGGCTCTTCGTAAACTTGACGGCAAAATAACCCTTCGCATAGCCTTCGCTGGCGACATACCATAAGCATAAGCTGCCTCAATTTCTCCCCTATCGGTATTCTTGATAGCCCCTGAGAAAATGACGGTAGAATAAGCAGCTGTATTTAACGCTAAAGCTGCTAACACATATATATAACTACCTTTAAGAAAACCAAATCCAGGTTGCTGCATTAGATGATTCACAAAATCAAGACTTGGAATACCAAAATAAAAGATATAAAGTTGAATCAATAGTGGTGTACCTGTAAAAAAGTACACAAAACCATTAATTAATCGAGCAACCAGAGTATGCTTTTTTTGAAGAAGGACCGCAAAAGGCACAGCCATTAACAATCCACACAACACTGACACGACAGTTAAGAAAATTGTAATCGGCAAGGCATGTATGCAATCCATGAATGCCGTTAAAAATAAATCCCAAGATTCACTCATAACTTTCCTCTTGTCTAACACCGCGTTGGTAATGTCTTTCTAGCCAAGCAAAAATACGCAAAGAAACAAAGGTAATAAGCAAGAACAAACAGGCTGATACCATATTAAATAAGAAGGGTAAATGTGTAGCACTACCACCTTGATGCGCAATCCTCGTCATATCATCCAATCCAATGATTGATACCAATGCTGTTGCTTTAGTTAACACTAACCAGTTATTACGAACCCCTGGTAGAGCATAACGCATCATTAACGGAAACGTGATCCTTCTTAACACAGAAAAACTACTAAAACCATACGCATAACCAGCCTCAATTTGCCCATATGGGACAGCTAAAATTGCGCCCCTAAAGGTTTCAGTAAAATAAGCTCCAAAAATAAAACTTAGCGTGAACACTCCCGCCAAAAACGGGCTAATTTCAAACGTAGGCAATCCTAACCATTCTGTCAAAGAGTTAAGTCCTATCTGGGCACTGTAATAAACCATCAACATCCAAATGAGGTCTGGCACACCTCGTACAATCGTAGAGTATGCCGTAGCAACACCAGCTAACACAGGATTCTTAGATAATCGCATTATCGCACCAATTAAACCTATAATGACGGACAATAATAGCGATAATAAAGCAATCTCTAATGTCAATACAGCGCCGCTTAAAATGCGAGGCATATATTCAGCAATAATAGAAATATTAACCATTTTTCTTATTTAAAAATTAACCGTTCGATTTTACCCGAAATTGTCGTTTACAGCCTAGAGAACCATACTCAACAAGAAAGATTGTAGCAGGTACCTGTTGACTCATATATAAGGGTTTTTCTATAATTCACTACCATTCACCCACATAATCCTCTTACGAATCGCTTAATTTGTCTAATTTTTGTCATAAAAAACAAACATTACGGGTATTTATCAGTAGTTTTTTTAAGCTAAACACGTTATAGTAAATTTCCAAGACTACTTTTTATTTCTCAAGGAAGTTTCTCTATGCTATTAAAGAAAAAATTTATCAGCCTTTCGGTTTTAGCAATGATTGCGATGAGTGGTGCTGCAAACGCTGAGGAGCGCTTAATTCGTTTTGGTAACGATGCTACTTACCCTCCATTTGAATATACAACACCATCAGGTGAGATTGTAGGTTTTGATATTGACCTTGCTAAAGCAATGTGTGAAAAACTACAAGCCAAATGTACATTCCAAAACCAAGCATGGGACGGCATTATTCCTGCGCTACGTGCGAAGAAATTTGATGTAATTGCTTCTTCAATGAGCATTACAGAAGAGCGTAAAAAAGCAGTTGCTTTTACCCAAAAAATTTGGACAACACCAAATCCTATTTTTGGTAAAAAAGGAACAAAAGCAGATCCTTCAAAAGAAGGTACAAAAGGTCTTGACCTAGGTGTACAACAAGGTACTATTCAAGACAAATATGCAACAAAATACTTTACTGATGCCAATATCAAACGCTACAAAACATTTGAAGATGCTGTAAAAGACTTGGTAACAGGTCGTGTTCAAATTGTTTTTGCTGATAATGGTGTAACAGATGAATTCTTAAAAAGTGATTCAGGTAAAGATTTTGCTATCTTAGGTGAACCATTACCATCTTCAGCAGATAAAGAAATCTTTGGCGAAGGTACAGGATTTGCTGTTCGCAAAGAAGATAAGCAATTACTTGATGACTTAAATAAAGCCTTTGAAGCAATCCGTGCAGACGGCACTTATGACAAAATTGCTAAGAAATATTTCACGTATGACGTTTATAACTGATAAACATTCTCTTGTGATTTTCATCGCTATCATTCTAAGATAACGAATAAATAATTACTATCATTCCCTGCCTTCATCATTTTCCATCTATAGCCAGAATTCATGATGAAGGCAGGATGTAGAAATATACCAATACTCTACAGGTATAATAAAACGCTACTCTCTTTATCAAAAACTCTTTCACTCTAGCGCCTGTAACTTAGGTTTAACTTTCCACGCTAACCCTCGTAGGACTCAGGAATTTCCGTATGTGTAAAAAATATAGAATTGGCATTACCTTCAATTTAGAAACTGACAAAGCTGATATTTGGGCGAATGGTGCAAATCAAAACGTAATCTTTCTGTACCAGTTATTTAGACAGGCTGAGATTGTTGAAAGCGTCGTGCTAGTTTCATGGGGGCCAGAAAAACGCAAAGAGCCTCCAGAGGGTTTTATGCTAGACGATTTGGCGTTAAATTTTGCCTATGTAGATGAAGTCCTTGATGAGTTAGATGTACTCATCGAAGGAACTCTGGTGATTGATCATCAATATGCCACTAGAATGCACGAACATGGCGGTAAAATCGTGGCATATAAAATGGGCAATGACTACATCATGGACATGGAATATTTTTTATTTGACCGTCCTGCTGGACGATTACCTAATGGAGTTAAGTTTGATGCTGTGTGGGTAACTCCGCAACATCAAAATACAGGGATGGCATACTACTCAACCATTTATCATGCTCCAGCCTACGTTGTTCCATTTATTTGGGGAACAATATTCTGTGATAAAGTGATTGCTAGAATAAAAAAAGAACATAACCTAGATTTCGGCTATCAGCTACTAACGATGGCGCAGCAAAACGGGTTGCTTCTTTTGAGCCAAACATCAATGTACTCAAAACTTGCTTTACCCCTATCCTCATCTGTGAGCATGCTTATCGCACAGACCCAAATAAAATTAAGCATTACTATGTTTGCAATACGTATGAAAAACGTAATAATCCCACATTACATAACTTTATTGGCTATACAGATATAGTACGAGATGGAATTTTAACTGTTGAGGGTCGCTATCAAATGCCAGATTTTCTGGCTCGCTATGTGGATATTGTAGTCAGCCATCAATGGGAAAATGGCTTAAACTATGCTTATAATGATGCACTGTACGGCGGATATCCTTTTATTCATAATTCTACATTACTCCCAAAAGGCGTAGGCTACTATTATGATCAGTTTGATGCGTTTGATGGGGCAAACGTATTACTAGATGTTATTGAAAATCATGACAAACATCATAGTGCCTATGTAAAAAGAGCCAACGAATACTTAGATTCATTATTGCCTACAAACCCTGTCAACACTTATTTCTACGAAAAAGAAATCAAACGTTTATTTGAATAAATTTATGTTGTCACACATGGCATATCCTCAATACTAGATATACCTTCTAGCATTGAGGAAACTTGTCGTTATAGCATCCAATCTCTTTTTCTTTAAGGAAAGAAAAATGTTGCTGAGGCAGCTACACCATGCTTAGAACGATTATTAGTTGTGATCGCTCCCTTAAGCATAAACTTACCATTCTCTGAGAGTCGACTACCACCCAGTGCCACCCCTGTTCCACCGTTATAATGTGCTACTCCCATAGAAAGAGAAGATTGACCTGGACGATAAGCTTGGCCTAAGTTAGCCACTGCCATTGCACTAGCAATTCCTGCATTCGCATCCTTATTAAAACTATTAATATTACGTTCAACTCCATCAATACGTTGATTAATCCGAGCTTCACTTTCTCCAACCAAACGTTTCACATCTCCAATATTAGCAGCATTGGTATTAACGCTACCACCACTCGCTACATTAACAATTTGACGTTCATTACCAACAGTACCAACAGATACTGTATTTTCCTGATCAGCTATAGAGCCTTGACCAAGCGCCACTGAATTTTTTGCCGTTGCTTTTGCGCCTTGACCAACTGCTGTGGCATTTTTCTTCGTCGCCTTTGCACCTTGACCAATAGCTGTGGTATTTTTTGCCGACGCTGTTGATCCGTGACCAACCGCTGTAGCATTTTTCTTCGTCGCCTTTGCCCCACTACCCAAAGCAGAGGCATTCTCAGCTGACGCAACAGAACTCTCACCTGCTGCAGTGGCATTAATACCCGTTGCGCTGGCTGTATTTCCCATACGAAGCGAACCTACCCCTGTATTCTTACCTGCAACATATGAATCAGTAAAGTCATTACCAATTAACATTCGTGTACTTTGAGCAGAACTTTCTGCTAATTTTGCAGAGTTCGCTGCTGCTGACGCACTTGAACCAGCGCTAGAGGCTGAGTTAGATGCTACTGTGGCGCTAGAGGCAGCGCTTGTAGCTGAAGCTGACGCCGATGAGGCACTCGCTGAGGCGGCTAACGCACTCGAACCAGCACTAGACGCTGAAGTCGAGGCCGATGACGCACTGCTTGAGGCGGCTGACGCACTTGAGCCAGCACTAGAG
>NZ_AYSV01000093.1 GCF_000506865.1 Pelistega indica | reverse complement strand
TCAGAGTCAGCTCAACTGCCGATGGATAATAATGCGGTAGAGAATTTGATACGTCCACTCGCGATTGGTCKGGCAAGAATTGGCGTCTTTGTAGGTTCGTAGAGAAAGCGGGTCGACGTGCGGCTGCGGTGATGTCGTTAATTCAATCGGCTAAGCTCAATGGCCATGACCCTTATGCTTACCTTAAGGATGTGTTGGAACGATTGCCGACACAGAAAGCGAAGGACATTGCTGAGCTTCTGCCTCATCGTTGGCAAGCGCCAAACGACACCAAGAATTAACACAATGCCCCGACAAAATCGGGGCATTGAACGTTTAAAAACGGAAGTCAATCGGAGTTCACCGGACGCTTACAAAGTGAGATGGAGGATATTAAAAATACCCTTTTAATTTCAACTTACAACAATTATTTTAATAACCTAGTGTTTTTCCATCAGGATTACGTGGGTCGGAATAGCCATAAAATCCACCGTCTCTAGCTTGAATAATTTGGATGCGTCCCATTGGGGCTTTGAGGCTTATTTTATGTCCTTTACTTGCCAAAATAGCTAATGTATCAGGACTGATACCTTCTTCGATACGTAACTCATCAGGTAACCATTGGTGATGAACGCGAGAGGTTATAATGGCTTCTGCTGGATTCATGCCGTGGTCAATCGTATTTAAGATACTCTGTAGTACAGTAGTAATAATTCGTGCACCACCAGGACTGCCAGTAACTAACCAAGGCTTATCTTCTTTTAAGACTATAGTTGGGGTCATAGATGATAGGGGGCGTTTTTTAGCTTCAACAGCATTAGCATCACCACCAATTAAACCAAATGCATTTGCGACGCCAGGTTTGGCAGAGAAATCATCCATTTCATTATTTAACAAAATCCCTGTTCCTTCAGCAACAATACCACTGCCAAAATTCAGATTTAGGGTATAGGTCACAGCTACCGCATTACCATTATTATCCATGACAGAATAGTGTGTAGTTTGATCGCTTTCATAGGCCTGTGGTTTACCGGGCTTAATTTCAGCGGCGACACGAGCTTTATTCTCATTAATATGCTGGATTAATTCTTTGGCGTAGTCTTTTGAGGTTAAGCCTTTAACAGGGACTTTGACAAAATCAGGATCACCTAGATATTCAGAACGATCAGCATAAGCTAATTTCATTGTCTCTGCTAAATAGTGAATAGTTTTTGCACTATTTGATCCATATTCTGCTAGAGGATAATTTTCCAGCATATTTAAAATTTGAACTAAATGTACTCCTCCTGAGCTGGGAGGTGGCATAGTGACTATTTTGTAGCCACGATACTCCCCCTCAATTGGTTTACGCTCTACTGCCTTATAGTTTTTCATATCTTCTAGGGTGATTAACCCTTTATGCTTGCTCATTTCAGCGACAATTTTTTCGGCAATTTCACCCTCATAAAATACTTTAGATCCATTTTTAGCAATCAATTTTAAAGAGTTTGCTAAGTCTTGTTGGATCAATCGCTCACCAGCGGAAATGGGATTCTCACCATTAAAAAAAATTTTCTTAGTACTATCCCATTTGCCTAGATTATCTTTTTCTGTTTTTAATGTGTCGGCTAAAGTTTGGCTGACAATAAACCCATCTTCTGCTAATTTAATTGCAGGAGCGATAACTTCTTCTAAAGACAAACTACCCCATTTTTTTAAAGCTAACTCCATGCCCGCAACAGTACCAGGCACTCCTACGGCAAAATGGTATATAAAGACTTACCATCAATGACATTACCTTTTTCATCTAAATACATATCTTTTGTGGCCTTTGAGGGAGCCATTTCTCTGAAGTCAATAGTCATATTTTGATGAGATTTAGCATCGTGTACAACCATAAAGCCACCACCCCCAATATTGCCAGCATTAGGTAAAACAACCGCTAATGCAAATCCCATAGCAACGGCAGCATCCACAGCATTACCTCCCTTTTTAAGCATTTCAACACCGGCTTGAGAGGCGAGTTCTTGCTCTGAGGCTACCATACCGTGGACACCATAGATGGGATGGAAAATATCTTTACTGCTATCATAACGTTCCGCTGCAACTTGGGTTTGGGTCATGGAAGGGGGTACTTTGGCATAAAGCGTAATAGGCGTACCAAAAGCCAAGGTAATTGCCAAACTACCAAGTAAAAATTTTCTCTTAAATTGAGTTTCCATAGCTGTCTCCTTTTTATAGATAAAAATATTTTTTAAGTTATAGTTAAAAGTTTAAATATAAACTTTTATAGTTGAAGCTTTATATTAGAATAGTTAAAAGATTGTTTTTAAACTAGTTTTTGTTGCTTGAATAGGTTATCAACCGTCGAGGCTAGATATTAGTAATTAGGAACTTAATTTCCACTTATTATTATTACACAATGTGCCGATTGTTGCACTATAGGTAGTTGTGACAAAGAGTAGTTATTTTTTCTGCTTATACGTGGATAGAGTATATGGCTATTCATGAAGCATTATTTTTTATTCTTAATAATCCCTTTATGAAAGATATGATGCATAGTACGGCTCAATTTAATCTGCTTAAGTAAAGTATTTATGTCTGTACGACTGATAAGTGACATTATTAGACAAAAAAGTGTAGATATTTTTGCGAAGTCTTTTTTATTACTAGAATTATAAAATTTTACATCTTATAATAAGAAATATTCTCATTTCTATTTTTATTTATTGAGATTTTAATTAGTTAATTAGTGATGGATTGTTAGTAATGAAAGCATTATTTTTTAGAACAGTTGCCGCTACTGTAATGGGGTTGGCGGCGATTAGTGTGCAAGCGGTAGAAGTCCAAACAGCACATGGTAACGTTAAATTTGATAAGCCATTAAGCGATAACATAGCAGTATATGATGTAGGTGCATTAGATAGTATTACTGCTTTAGGCATAACACCAAAAGGAACATCTGATGCAGTTGGGGTAAGTTATTTACAAGATGTTTATAAACAATCAACAAAAGTAGGTACATTATTTGAGCCAGATTTAGAGAAGCTAAATGCATTAAAACCAGAAGCTGCTTTTATTGGTGGTCGTATGTCACCTAAATATGAAGAAATTCAAAAGGTAGTTCCTGTTGTTGATATGAGTAATCCTAAAGGTGTTGTATACAATATCAGTCGGACAAAAGAGGTTTTAACTGAATATGGTAAGTTATTTGCTAAAGAAGACAAAGCAGCAGAGTTAAATAAAAATTTAGATGAAGAACTAGAGAAAACTAAGCAATTAACTCAAGGCAAAAAAGACGTTGATGATATTAGTCAATGGACAAAAAGTAATCTTCTTATTCAGAGGGTTCTCGTTTTGGATATTTATTTAGTGATTTGGGATTTATTCCTTTAGATGAGAAAAAATCTGAAGGTCGTCATGGTAATCCTGTTTCATTTGAGTTTATTAAAGAAAAAAATCCTGACTGGTTAATCGTGATGGATAGAACGACAGCAACAAATGGTAAAGGGGATAGTGCAAAAGTTGTACTAGAAAACGCTTTATTAAAAGATGTTGCCGCATTTAAAAATAATCATGTAATTTACTTAGATAGTTCATCGTACCTTGCATCTGGTGGCTATCAACAAATGATGCTTGAACTTAAATTATTAAGAGAAGCGACTATAAATAAGTAATTAACTAGTCTATGGTGTGGCGTTTTTTGGGAGTAGGCTTATTATGCCTACTCTTTGTTATTAGTCTTTTTGTTGGCGTTAGTAATGTCTCAATAAATAATTTATTGAGTGATACTGATGCTATGCAAGTCTTTCTCAATAGTCGCTTACCACGTACATTGGCTATTGTATTGGTAGGTATGGCGGTGGCCAATGCAGGTCTTATTATGCAAATGCTAATGAGAAATCGTTTTGTTGAGCCCAGTATGACAGGCACAACAGAATCTGCTGCTCTAGGTCTATTATTAGTTACTTTACTTTTTCCAGAAAGTAGTATTGTGATAAGAATGATAGTTGCTAGTGGTTTATCCATCATTGGTTTAATTGGTTTTATGTTGATAGTAAAACGATTACCACCTACGGCGACTTTATTGATTCCATTAACTGGGATTATCTATAGTGGAATTATTGGGGCGGTGGGCTTATTCATTGCCTACGAAGCAGATATGATGCAAACCTTAGTTGCTTGGCTTATCGGTGATTTTGCTAGTGTGCTCGCTGGGCGCTATGAATTATTGTGGCTGACAGGGGTACTTTGTTGTATCTCTTTCTTTTATGCCAATCAATTTACTATCGCTGGTTTAGGTAAAGATATCAGTATTAATTTAGGATTAAATTATCAACAAATTACTAGAATTGGACTGATAATTATTGCATTGATAGCAGCAATTGTTGTTGTCACCATTGGTGGTATTCCCTTTATTGGTTTGGTAGTGCCTAATATCGTGAGTCGTCTCATGGGGGATGATGTTCGTAAGACGTTACCTTGGATTATGATTTTTGGGGCAAATTTAGTATTGGCTTGTGACATTATGAGCCGTATTGTCAACTATCCTTATGAAATTCCTGTTGGTACTATTATTGGTATTGTGGGCTCAGTAATTTTTCTATATCTACTCTATGTAAAACCAAGTAAGCATGCAAAAAAATAAATTATTCTTGCTGGGCATAGGCTTAGTGATATCTATCATTCTCTTTATGACAGTTAATGCCAATGGGCAATGGAGCTTTGTCTTGTCATTTAGAGGAGAAAAATTAATTGCTTTATTAGTAGTAGCGTACGCTATTTCTGTGTCTACAATATTATTTCAAACCTTGACAGCGAATCAGATCTTAACGCCTTATATCATGGGGTTTGATTCTATTTATGTGTTGATACAAACAGGTCTAGTATTTTTATTGGGAGGTATAGGTTATGCCACATTGGGCGCGTATACTAAGTTTTCCCTTGAAGTAGTGTTGATGTTAATAGTTGCTTTTTTATTGTTTTCATCATTATTTTCTTCTTCACAAAAAGACTTATATCGTTTGGTGTTGACAGGTGTGATCTTAGGGGTATTGTTCAGGAGTACTAATAGTTTTTTACAGCGCATGATTGACCCTGAAGAGTTTTCTGTTGTCCAAAGTGTTAGTTTTGCACAATTTAATGTAATTAAGACGGCTTTATTATTACCAAGTAGTGTAATTGTATTGTTAGTCAGTTTGGTAATATGGCGCTTACAGCATGTCTTAGATGTAATTTCTTTAGGACGTGAGCAAGCGATTAACCTAGGGGTAAATTACCGTAAAACATTAATGCTGGTCTTATGTTTAATCGCTATTTTGGTGTCAATTTCAACGGCATTGGTTGGTCCCGTAACGTTCTTTGGATTGCTTGTGTCAGGTATTACTTATGCTGTGTTTAGAACTTATGAACATCGAATATTGATTCCTGCTTCATTTTTAATTGGGGCGATTAGTTTGATATTGGGTCAAGTTATTTTTGAGCATGTGATTGGTTTTAAAGGTGTATTAAGCATTGTTATTGAATTCCTTGGTGGGATAGTATTCATTATCTTCTTGTTAAAAAGAAAAGCGTTATGATTGATATAAAAAATTTATCCTATGCTGTAGATGGCGTAAATATTTTGCATAATATTTCTGTACAAATACCTAAAGGAGGGATTACCGCATTGGTTGGCTCTAATGGTGCTGGTAAATCGACGTTGTTTTCTCATATCGCTCGTTTAGAAACTATCCAACAGGGACAAATCACTATTGATGGAATGGATATTAGTCATACCCCCAATAGAGACATGGCTAAACTTATTGCTATTTTGCGACAAGATAATGTCATAGCGAGTCGTATTACTGTTGAAAAAATGCTAATGTTTGGACGTTATCCTTATCATCAAGGGCACCCAAAAGTCGAAGACTATGAAATTGTTGAGTCGACGCTCAAACAGTTTCAGTTGGATGCGTTAAGAGAGCGGTTTATTACTGACCTGTCAGGTGGACAACGCCAACGAGTGATGGTGGCAATGGTATTTTGTCAAACAACTGATTATTTGCTTTTAGATGAGCCTCTAAATAATTTAGACATGTATCATTCGAAGCAGTTAATGAAGCAATTAAGACAAATTGCCGATGATTACCAACGAACTATCGTTATGGTATTGCATGACGTGAATTATGCTTCTGCTTATGCTGATTATATGATTGGCATGAAAAATGGTGAGGTTTTATTGCAAGGTGCACCAGCTGCATTATTAACAGAAGATAATTTAAATAATTTATTTGGTGTAAAGGCGCCTGTTGTTGAGGTCAATGGTCATAAGATGGTAATGCATTATTTATAACGGAGCACATGATTTAATATTTCACTTCAGTTGGCGTATAGTGAAAATATTGTTTGAATGCCTGTGTGAAATTTGAAACATGCTTATAACCACATGCGTAAGAGATTTCTCCAATACTAAGATTTGAGTGCTTAAGAGCATGTAGTGCATATTTCATTTTTTTATGTTTTAACCATTCGCTAATACATAAACCAAAATGTGCTTTAACTCGTCGCTGCAAAGTACGTTCACTGATATTTAATCGTGTGGCTAAATCACTGACTTGAATATTTGGAGTGAATACTTGATTGATTTGCTGAATAAAGCTCTTAGCAGGATTGATAAGTGTATTTTTATGAGAAGTATTTTTTATTTGAGATTCAAAAATTTGCCATAAGGAGGCAAGTAATTGTAGCGCATTTGCCTCTTGGCATAATTGACCATAAATGCTGTTCTCAGGTAATGCCAAAAATTGTTTACTTAATGTTCTGATAGTCTCATCCATTTGCCATATACGTACGGTATCTTCAAAAATTGTAGGGTAATTTTTTCCTGGATAATAATCATATAGCCATTTTTCAATGCCTTTAATAGCAACTTTTTGGCAATAGTCCCCTTCAATTAAATGACGGCTAAATAGGCTTTCTTCTTGAA
Organism: Pelistega indica; assembly: GCF_000506865.1. Classification (GTDB taxonomy): domain Bacteria; phylum Pseudomonadota; class Gammaproteobacteria; order Burkholderiales; family Burkholderiaceae_B; genus Taylorella; species Taylorella indica. The sequence goes on along the minus strand of NZ_AYSV01000093.1, from coordinate 12,946 downwards.
TGGAAACCATAACGATAGAGCCGTTGTTCGCAGGAATTGTGTAATTGTCTTGATTAATACTGAAGCGTAATGTTCCTTCAAGCAGGATAATGAAGTTAATATAGCTATCTACGAGTTGGCTACTGCGCATATTTTTTCGTGCATATAAGGTTCCTCCATGGATATGAATACCACTCCTCAATGGGCTAAAAGAATAATTACCTTCTACCCACTCTTCTGATTGATTGTTATGGACGAGTTGAATAAATTGCTCGCTATTTAGCTGTTCTATTTGCATTGAAAATTGAGACTGTCAGAAAATCAATAAAGAATGTCATATTTAAATAAGAATCATTTCTATTTAAAAATTATTTTAACTCTAAAATACTCATTAACTAAGCAAATTTTGAAGAAATACAAATTTTGCTTTGATGTTATTTATAGGTGAGGATTTAGAGATGAAACAATTTAAGTTAAAAAAAGAAGTGTTGTTACTTACAATGCTCTTTTCTACGACAGCGTATGCACAAGAGAAAGCAGATGTGACGACATTGGATACTGTGTATGCGGTGAATGAACGAATTTATAATGCCATTGTTACTGAAAAAACACGTGATTATAGTTCATTCGCTTCTACAGTAGGTACAAAGAGTCCCGCATTGGTGCGTGAAATTCCACAATCCATCAGTATCATTACTAATCAACAGATTCAGGATAGAGAGGTAAAGACATTTGATCAGTTGGCTGCAAAAACGCCAGGATTACGAGTCCTTGCTAATGATGATGGACGCTCTTCAGTATATGCTCGAGGCTATGAGTATAGTGAATATAATATTGATGGGTTACCCGCTCAAATGCAGAGTATTGTAGGGACATTACCCAATCTTATTGCCTTTGATAGAGTTGAAATTATGCGAGGGCCTAGTGGGCTTTTCGATAGTAGTGGTGAAATGGGTGGGATTGTAAATTTTGTGCGTAAACGTCCAACACAAGACTTTCAAGGCAGTTTAGGTGCAGGCTTTGGTACAGCTAAAAGATACAATCTAGATGGAGATATTTCTGGATCGCTCAACACATCAGGCACGTTACGTGGTCGTTTAATTGCACAAACAAATGGAGAATCTCCTAAGCCAGCGAAACAAAATAATCATCACGAAACATTGTATGCAGCATTGGATTGGGATTTAACGCCTCAAACAACAGTAGGTCTTGGTTATCTTTATCAACAACGAGAATTAACACCAAATAATGGTCTCCCTGCTTTTATTGCAGATAATCGCTTATTAAGTTTGCCAGAGTCAGCTTTTATTGGGGCCGATTGGAACAAATTTTCTATGCAAAGCCATGATGTTTTTGCTGATTTAAAGCATTACTTTGCTGATGATGCACATCTAAACATAGGTATGCGTTACTCAGATCGCCAAGCAGATTCTAATTATATTTTTGCGGGTACAGGGATTAACGCAGCAAATAAAGTAAGAGCAACAGGACTGGGTACAGATATTAAACAGAAATCTTTGGCATTTGATGCGAGTTATAGTCGGCCATTTAAGTTGGGAAATACAAAAAATGATCTTGTTGTAGGGGTGGATTATAACCATTTTGATTATGACTATGATCAAGCACGAGTAACTAACTTAGGCATGGTAGATTATCGACAATTTAATACAATCTCTTATGTAGATATCATGAAAAATGCACGTCTAGGTACTAGCGGTTATGCACTTACACAAACTCGAGAGGAGCTAACCGAGAAAGGTATTTATGGTAAGTTAGTGCTACGTCCAATTGACCAACTGTCATTAATTGTAGGAGGTCGTTTAGGTCACTATGAAATTAAGGCGGGTGATGGTTTAACACAAGCAAAAGCGAGCAAAACAAACTTCACGGGTTATGCAGGAGCAGTATTTGATATTGTCCCTAACCATAGCTTATATATCAGTTATTCAAGTTTATATACCCCTCAATCAGATACGGATGCAGAGGGGCGTATCTTAAAAGCACGTCAAGGAACACAAATAGAAGGTGGTTATAAGGGGAGTCTTTTTGATGATAAATTAAATATGCGTTTATCTGTTTATCGCTTACGTGATGTGAATGCAGCTGCACCCATCATTCCGGGTGATTCAAGATCGTCTTCAGTAGCTTTAGGAAAACGGGTGATGCAAGGATTTGAAGCAGAGGTGAGTGGTAATATCACTGATAAATGGCGTATTCATGCAGGGTATAGCTACTTAGATACCTCATTAGTCATACCAACAAAGTCTGATGTGGCTATTTTTTTGATGCCCCGACACAGTGCAAATTTATGGACAACATATGATATTACTGATAAGTTGACTGTGGGTGCTGGTGTGAATGCTATGAGTAAGATTAAGTCTTCTCAAGATATCAGTGCTGGAGGATATACCTTATTTGATGCTATGGTGTCGTATCGTTTTACACCTCAACTAAAAGTACAGCTTAATGTAGATAATGTATTTAACCGGCATGCATATATACGTGTAGGTAGTACCAATACTTTTAATATCCCTAGTAAGGATAGAAGCATTTATGCTAGCGTACGTTACCAGTTCTAATAATTTATCGTAGATTTATTAAGGTTAATGCTGGGCTTAGGCTCAGCAGCATATTTTAGAAGATGATGAATATAAAGAAATTATTTTATTTAGGAAGTTTTTTCTTATTAAGTTTTATGAGAACTATCGCGATGGCTTCAGATATACAGCTGGCACAATTACTACATACGAAAGAAACTATTTTATATACATCTGAGACTCCGCACCCATATCGAATCCAATGGATGACGATAGGAGACATGCCTAAAGAAGGTTATCCTGTGCTTTATCTACTAGATGGAGATATGACTTTTCCTGTAGCGAGTGTTGCTGCTCATACGTTTATGGTGAATAAAGTGGCAAAAAAGAATGCACCAGTGATGATTGTAGGGATTGGTTATGGGAGGGAAGAATTATTAGACTTAAAAAAGAGAGCGCTAGATTATACGCCACCTACTAGAGATAATCGTGCGGATATTGATTATGGGGGAGCAGATAAGTTTACTCTGTTTATAAGCAATGATTTATTGCCTTTTTTAGCAAAACAGACCAAGATTAATATTAAAGAGCAAGCTATTTTTGGACACTCGTTTGGTGGACTTTTTGCTAGCTACAATCTTTTAGGAAAATCAAATTTGTTTAAATATGCTGTTATTTCTAGCCCATCTCTCTGGTGGGACGATAAACGCGTTTGTTTGATTTTTTTTCAAGTCAAATGCTTAGTGATAGGCATATCAGATTGAGTTTAGGTGAATTAGAAATTCCTAAAGAAACTGCTGACACTAGACGGCAACAGCGGGATATGTGGGGTAATCTTGAAAAATTTGCACATTATTTGGGAAATCAAGGAGTTACTGTTCAGTTAGAGCGCTATGAGGGTGAAAATCACGGAACCGTTATGTATCGTGCTTTGTTAGATGGAATGAAGTTTTTGCAACCATATTGGCAGAAGGAACAATAGTTTCTTTATCGAATAATAGGTAAAAAAGTTTCTTTTGAAAGTTCTAAATATATATATCTTTGACGTAACCTGATATGATAGTTTCTTTAGGTTTTGATTTTCTCACCGTAATGTAGGTTCTTAGAATGGAAAAACTCTCTCTTGATAAAAGCAAAATTAAAATTGTATTGCTTGAAGGTGTACATCCTAATGCACTAGATGTGTTAGCAGCAAATGGTTATACCAATATTGATTTTCATAAGAAAGCCTTAGAAGGGCAAGCACTCATTGATGCAATTAGTGAGGCTCACTTTGTAGGTATTCGTTCCCGTACTAATTTAACAGACGAGATTTTAGAACAGGCTAAAAAGTTAATCGGTATTTTCTGTTTTTGCATTGGTACTAACCAAGTGGATTTAGATGCTGCCGCTAAAAGAGGTATTCCTGTATTTAACGCGCCATTCTCTAATACCCGTTCAGTAGCTGAATTGGTATTAGGCGAAATGATTTTACTTATGCGCAAAATTCCTGAGGCTAATGCTCAAGTTCACCGAGGTGAATGGAAAAAATCGGCTGATGGTAGCCATGAAGTTCGTGGCAAAACATTAGGCATCATTGGTTATGGGCACATAGGTACTCAAGTAAGTGTGTTAGCCGAAGCCTTAGGAATGGATGTTATTTTTTATGATATCGAAACAAAACTTCCTCTAGGTAATGCTCGTCCTGTGTCGAACTTAAGTGAGTTGCTCGCTAAAAGTGATGTTGTTACGCTACATGTGCCAGAAGATGACAGCACCAAAAATTTAATGAGTGCTGAACGTATTGGTCAAATGAAGCAAAATGCAATTCTCATCAACGCATCAAGAGGGACAGTCGTTGATATTGATGCACTGGCAGCAGCTTTAGAAGCGGGTAAGTTAAATGGGGCTGCGCTTGACGTTTTCCCTGTAGAGCCTAAGTCTAATCAGGAAGAATTTGTATCACCATTACGTAAATTTGATAATGTGATATTGACCCCACATATCGGTGGTTCGACTGTAGAGGCACAAGGCAATATTGGTATCGAAGTGGCGAGTAAAATTGCGCGTTACTCAGATAATGGATCAACATTGTCTGCTGTCAATTTCCCAGAAGTATCACTACCTGAGAACAAGGGAGCAAGCCGTTATATGCATATCCACGTGAATAAGCCCGGTGTATTAACTAGTCTTAACAAAGTATTCACTCAAGATGGTGTGAATATTGTGGGTCAATATTTGCAGACTAATGCTCAGATTGGCTATGTGGTCATTGATGTTGAGAAAAACACAAAAGCCAACCTTCTTGAACAGCTAAAAGAAATTGACGGTACAATTAAGACCCGTGTTTTGTATTAGTGTTTTCGGCATGCCGTCTATATGAGACGGCATGTCAAAAATTTAAGAATAGAAGAGTGCCAATATTCTGGAAGCAAGCCCCTAGATCATAAAGAGGCTTGCTTTTTTAGTGAAATAATATATTTCATTAGATATTTAATCATTAATGGCATTAATTGACATTTTGTAAAAGACAAAAACTTATGCCTATGTCACAATATACATAAGTTTCCTTCAATATAATAAGTTAGCTGGCTGATTTATTTAGCCTAAGTGCTTTTTTGAATATCACAATACAGTTATAGACAGAGATTATGAATAATAAAATTAGTTTAATTGGTGTACCAACGGATGTTGGAGCGGGACATCGTGGTTCAAGTATGGGGCCAGAAGCTTTGCGCGTGGCAGGCATTACGCAAATGTTAGAGGGTATGGGATTAGAGGTTCATGATATGGGGAACCTTCATGGGCCAGCGAATCCTTTTACTGCCCCTAAAGATGGTTATCGTCATTTAAATGAAGTCATTCAATGGAATCAGTTAGCTCATGATGCTATTTATGCTGAATTAAAAAGAGGTCATTTACCGATTATGTTAGGAGGTGACCATTGTTTAGGGGCTGGCTCTATTAGTGCGGTGGCTCGTTATTGTCGCGAACAAGGGAAAGAACTCCGTATTATTTGGCTAGATGCACATACAGATTTTAATACAGCAGAGATTACACCGTCAGGGAATATGCATGGTATGCCAGTGGCTTGCTTGTTTGGTCATGGTCCAAAAGAATTAGTTGAGATGTCAGGTCAGGTGCCAGCATTAGCCGCAAAAAATATTTATCAAATAGGTATTCGTAGTGTAGATGAGGGCGAAAAACAATTTATTCATCAGGCGGGAATCAATGTTTTTGATATGCGCTATATCGATGAGGTTGGTATGCGTCAAACGATGGAAAAAGCGTTAGCTGGTCTAAATGATAATGTACACTTGCATGTGAGCTTTGATGTAGATTTTTTAGATCCTGAAATTGCTCCAGGCGTGGGTACAACAGTACGAGGAGGTCCTAACTATCGAGAGGCGCAACTATGTATGGAGATGATTGCGGATACGGGTCGTATGGCATCCTTGGATATCGTTGAGTTAAACCCCGCATTAGATGTTCGAAATTTAACAGCGAATATTGCTGTTGAGCTAGTGGAAAGCTTATTCGGAAAAAATACCTTGGTACGACCTTAGCGCTATATTGTGATAACCTATGAGTAATACAAATACGGTTTATCGTAAAAGCGTTTTAGAGCGGTTTTTTTATGCTTTTCTTTTTGAAGTACTAGGAATAGGTATATCAACTCCATTGGCAGCATGGTTATCTGATCACGAAATGATGTCTATGGGAGTGGTAACTGTTGTGATTGCCATCATGGCGTTATTGCTTAATATGGGCTATAACGCCTTATTTGACTGGTACTTAAAAAAGAACCATTTTACGAAAACGACAAAAGTGCGCATTGTGCATGCAGTAGGATTTGAAACTACACTATTTATGATGACGATTCCATTTATCTGTTGGTATTTGGGAATTGGTGCTTGGGAAGCTATTGTTTTAGATATAGGATTAATATTATTCTATTTGCCATATACCTATTTATTTAACCTCTGTTACGATATTGTGCGTAGTAAAATTGTTCGCTAACTACTTGAAAACAGCCATGGAACAGCTTGAGTTTTTTGAAATTCCTAGTCCTTGTGTTGGTGTTTGCCAAGCAAATGCTAAAGGATATTGTATGGGATGTTTCAGGACAAGAGATGAAAGATTATATTGGCAGAAGCTTAGTAATGGGCAAAAACAAGATGTGTTAAAAGCTTGTCGTATTCGTAAATTACGTGCAATCAAGGCACAATTGCTTAAACAAGAGGAGTTACAGCAGTCTAACTCACTTAGTACAAGCCAAGATGAGTTAGACTTTTGATAGATAAGGCTTAATTACAATAATGAATTTATATGTTCATTCGTTTGTAATTCCCATACCCACTGGATAACTTTTTGTATTTCCTCTACAGTGGCAACACCGCGATATTGCATTAATCGGGTCACTTTAGCTTCAATTTCAGGGCGAGAAAGGGTATTACCCGGATCTCCTTTAGGATCTTCAATAAACTCACTGAGTGTCTTGCCATTATTCAAAGTCACGGTAACTTTGCCTAGCCACTTATTAGGATAGGCATCATCAATTTGTTTATCCAGAACCATGTGAACTTTTTCTCTAAAGGTGTGAATGTTAGGATCATTAAGCGCTTCATCAAATTCAGTTAAACCAGCAAACTTCTTATATGCCACAATACCTAGTACTGTCCCCATTGAGAATTTTGATTGATGTACAGTTGTTGGGACATTAACGGCTCCTAAAACATCAATAGCGGCTTGATGGACATGGGCGGTAACTTGGACGATATCCTCAATAGCTATGTCATGCTTTGTAATGAGAGAAAGTAGAGCATCTGCAGCAGGATGGGTATGGCGGCATGATGCATGATATTTAAAAGATGTCTCAAGTAATGCCCAACGGGTACCCAGCTGATTATTTAATTTATCGTAGGCGGGTGATTCACTAAAGGCAACCCCCATACCTTGTTTACCATCAAAAATAGCTTCTGCGCCTGTAAATCCATTTTTAGCTAGCATGGCAGCCACTAATCCGTTTGCAGCCGCTTTGGCTGTATGCAACTGTTTTGAGTCAGCCGCTGTGCGTAGGAATTCCCATAAACCAGCAGCTTGCGTACCAGCAGAGCCTAGAGCATGTAGCATTTGACTCGGTGTGAGTTTAAGAAGATTGCCCACAGTTGCTGCTGCAGCGATTGTTCCTGCCGTTGCTGTTGTATGGAAAATCTTATAATGGCTACGCCCCAAAAACTCACCTACTCGAATTCCGATCTCATAGCCAACAACACAAGCAGTTAGAAATTCTTTGCCACTAGCCCCTATACTCTGAGCAATTGCAAGAGCAGGGGGGAATACGACACAAGCAGGATGAAATACTGAGCTATTATGTAAATCGTCCTGCTCTACCATATGTGAGGCAGCTGCATTTACCATAGCCGCAAAGTATGGGCTAGATGTTCCTGCATGAGGTAATAATTGTGCAGAACCCTGTAATGGACCTTGTGATTGAGCGAAAGCTAAAATTGTTTTTACAGGTCGTTCTGTTGAGCCTGCATAAATTGATCCTAGTGTATCTAGTAGTAGCTCTTCACAGCGTAAAATAACATTATCAGGTATTTGCTCAAAAGAGAGTTCAGACGCAAATTTGGCAACTTGATGGTTAATAGATTCTGTTGACATTATTGCTCCTAGAAACTACGAGGAAGACCTAGAATATGCTCAGCCACATAAGAATAAATCAAGTTAGTAGATATAGGTGCAACTTGATATAGGCGAGTTTCTCTGAATTTCCTTTCTACGTCATATTCATTGGCAAAGCCAAAACCACCGTGGAATTGCAGACAAGCGTTAGCGGCTTCCCAAGAGGCTTCTGAGGCAAGAAGTTTTGCCATATTTGCTTGTGCTCCCATCGGTAAATGGGCGTCAAAACGCTTACTTGCTTCGTAACGCATCAAACTTGCCGCTTCAATATTGATAAATGCTTTGGCAATAGGAAATTGTACGCCTTGGTTTTGCCCAATAGGACGACCGAATACAATGCGTTCTTTTACATAAGCTGAAACTTTATCAATAAACCAATAACCATCACCAATACATTCTGCGGCAATAAGTGTACGTTCAGCATTCAGACCATCTAAAATATACTTAAAGCCTTTACCTTCCTCACCAATTAGGTTCTCTTCTGGTATTTCTAGATTGTCAAAAAATAGCTCATTAGTTTCATGATTAACCATATTAGGAATTGGCTGTACACGCATACCATTTTTCATTGCATCGGCAATATCAACGATAAAAATCGACATTCCTTCGGATTTTTTAGTCACTTTATCAAGTGGTGTTGTACGTGCTAATAGAATCATTAGATCACTATGCTGAATACGTGAAATCCACACTTTTTGACCATTCACAACATAGCGACCATCTTTTTTGACGGCAGTAGTTTTTAGCTTAGTAGTATCAGTTCCTGTTGTTGGTTCAGTAACTGCCATGGATTGTAAGCGTAATTCACCAGTAGCAATTTTAGGTAGGTAAAGTTGTTTTTGTTTTTCTGAACCATGACGTAGTAAAGTACCCATATTATACATTTGTCCATGACAAGCCCCTGAATTGCCTCCCTGACGATTGATTTCTTCCATAATAACAGTAGCTTCGGTAAGACTTAAACCAGAGCCACCATATTCCTCAGGAATAAGAGCAGCTAGCCAACCCGCATGAGTTAGTGCATTGACAAAATCTTCAGGATAGGCTTTTTCTTCATCGATTTTACGAAAGTATTCAGCGGGGAACTGAGCCATCAAGTCACGGATAGCATCACGAATTTCTTGATAATTATTCTCTACACCACTCATCATATATCCTTAATTCTATTTTATGAAAACTTTACTATGCCAAAAAATCTTTTATCTGCCTATTATAAAATTGTTAAGCTAGGCTTAATCAAAAGTTTAAGATTGAAAAAAGGATGTTGGTATGGCAATGCGCTTTGATATTGCAGATATGCAATTAATGGTAAACATAAGTGAAGTGAAGAGTTTAACAAAGGCGGCTGAACGTAGCTTTTTGTCTTTACCCGCTGCAAGTAACCGTATTAAGAATTTAGAGAATAATCTGGGAACGGATTTACTGTATCGAAGCAGTCAGGGCGTGACATTGACGCCATCAGGAGAGGCATTTGTTAAGCATTCGACGAATGTATTGCGACAGTTAGAACACCTGAATGCTGATATGAGAGAGTTTGCTCAAGGCATTAAGGGTAAGTTAAGAGTATTTGCTAATACGACGGCAATGAGTGAATTTATGCCTAATTTATTAAGTCAATATTTACATAAGCATCCTGATGTTAATGTTGAGCTTAGGGAGCGTCTTAGTTATCGAATTGTACAGGCAGTCTCTGAAGGTCTAGCAGATATTGGAGTGTTAGCAGGTATTGATCCTAGTAATGTTGAGGCATCCAATTATGAGCATTTAACGTTTATTCCCTATCGTAAAGATAATCTGGTATTAATAACCCCATTAGAACATCCATTAGCACAGAATAAAGAAGTCAGTTTTGTCGATACATTAGGGTACGACTATATTGGTTTATCTGAATGGAGTGCTATCCATCATTTTTTACGTCAAGCGGCAGATAATTTAGGTATGCCACTGAAGTTTAGGGTAGAAGTGGGAGGATTTGAAGGGGTGTGTCGGATGGTAGCCGCTCAAGTAGGAATTGGTGTTATTCCAGAGAGTGTCGCTTATAGACAGAAAGAGTACAATCAAATAAATATTATCCATTTAAAAGATAAATGGGCAATACGGCAATTGCAGGTATGTGTAAGACAGTTAGATTTTTTACCGCCTTTTGCACAGGATTTAGTTCAGCTAATGAAAGAAGATGCTAAAACCGAATCCCAAAGGCCTTAACTCATTAAACAATAGCATATTGAGAGAAATATAGAATCGTTATTAGTGATAACACGATAGTGTTTGCCAATGGTTTGTGATACTTCCCTTTAAAGATATAAAAGCCCCCTTTCATAGAATCAAAATGGCTATTAAAAAAGGTACGTGCTATCGTTACTAAATAATTTTCTATTATTAATAAGAATTGAGAGAACTATAATGAGTATAGAATTTGAAAAATGGATAGGCAAACAAGAAAGTTGTCGTGAAATAATTAGTTCAAGCCATGTTAAAAAAATTGCCTTAAGTTTAAATGCACCTATTCCTCAAGAGGGTGAGGCGTTACCTTTCTTATGGCAATGGGCTTTTTTTATTAATCCTTTACCATTAAATGAGCTAGGTACTGATGGGCATCCTAAGCGTGGTGGCTTTTTACCTCCTGCTGATAATAGGAATCGTATGTGGGCGGGGGGACGCTTAAGTTTTATTAAGCCGTTGATTATTGGTCAAGAAGGAATGCGTGTTTCAACCATTCAAGCGATAAAAGAAAAAGAAGGCAGTACAGGTAAATTATTATTTGTGACGGTATTACATGAATATAGTCAACATGGTGAGTTATGTATTCGTGAGGAGCAAGATATTGTTTATCGTGAACCAAGTCCACCTAAGTTAATCGGTACTGAAATAGCTCCTTCTTCTAAATGGTCAGAAGATATTGAACCTAGCAGCACAATGTTATTTAGATATTCTGCAGTGACGTTTAATGGACACCGCATTCATTATGATTATCCTTATTCAACTCAGCAAGAGGGCTATCCAGGTCTTGTCGTGCATGGACCAATGATTGCTACTTATGTCTTAGATGCTTTTGTGAAAGCAAATCGTGATAAAAAAGTGAAAAGCTTCAAATTTAAAGGATTAAGACCATTAATTTGTCCTAAACCATTTAAAGTAGAGGGTACTTTTAATGATGATGGTAAGACAGCTCAATGCTGGGCACAGCAAGACGGTACTTTAGCTCAGTTAGCAGAAGTCAGTTTTGAATAAATCATTGTAATTAGAGAAGCATACAGTTAAGGAATAAGAATGAGACCGTTAGACGGAATTACAGTATTGAGTTTTGAGCATGCTATTGCCGCTCCTTTTTGTACACGACAATTGGCTGATCTTGGTGCTAGAGTAATCAAGGTAGAGCGTCCGAGAGTGGGCGATTTTGCTCGAGGTTATGATGAAAGAGTAAGAGGCATGGCATCACATTTTGTCTGGACCAACCGCTCAAAAGAAAGTCTGACTTTAGATTTAAAAGGTGAGGGTGCTAGAGAGGTTTTGGATAGGTTATTACCAGAAGTAGATGTATTAGTTCAAAACCTTGCTCCTGGAGCAGCGAAGCGATTGGGCTTATCCTTTGATGAACTACATCAGACGTACCCTAAATTAATTGTTTGTGATATCTCTGGTTATGGTGAAGGTGGTCCTTATGAGAAGAAAAAAGCCTATGATTTATTAATTCAAAGTGAATCAGGCTTTATATCCACTACAGGAACGGAAGCTGAAATGGCAAAAGCAGGCTGCTCAATTGCTGATATCTCCGCGGGTATGTATGCTTATAGCAATATTTTGTCAGCCCTATTGCTTCGACAAAAAACGGGACAGGGTAGCCATATTGATGTCACTATGCTTGAGAGTATGGTGGAATGGATGGGCTTTCCTTTGTACTATTCTTTTGATGGTGCGCCACCACCAAAACGAGCAGGGGCTTCTCATGCAGCTATTTATCCTTATGGTCCTTTTGAGGTTGCGGGAGGTCAAACAGTGATGTTAGGGTTGCAGAATGAGCGGGAGTGGAAATCATTTTGTGATAATGTATTAGAGCAACCCCAGTTGGCAACCGATGAGCATTATGCAAGCAATAGTTTACGTCACAAAAATAGACAAGCACTTAGACAAGAAATTGATAAGGTCTTATTAACACTTAGCAAAGAAGACGTTATTGATCGTTTAGAAAAAGCAGGGATTGCTAATGCGAGTGTTAATGATATGCAAGGTGTTTGGAAACATCAACAGTTAAAATCCCGCAATCGTTGGGTTGAAGTAGAAAGTCCAGTCGGTGCATTACCTGCCTTATTGCCCCCAGGTTTAAATAATCAATATAGCTACCGCATGGATCCAATACCAGCATTAGGGGAACACACGGAACATATTTTGTCATCTTTGGGTTTTTCTGCACAGCAAATTGCCGATTATCAAGAAAAAGGGGTTATTTAATGTCGTTAATAAGAACTGCTTTATTTGTACCAGCAACTCGTACAGATAGGATATTAAAAGCCAAAAATAGTGGTGCTGATGCCGTCATTGTGGATTTAGAAGATGCTGTAGCGATAGAAGCTAAAGCAAGTGCAAGACAAGCTTTACAGCAGTTTATACAAGAGAACCCACAACAAGCTATTTGGGTTCGAATTAATTCTGTACAAACAGAATGGTTTGAAGAGGATTTAGCTTTTTGTGGTCAATATTCAGCCATTGAAACAGTGATGTTGACCCAAGACGGAAAATGCTGAAGAAATTACATAAAGTCGCTG
>NZ_AYSV01000092.1 GCF_000506865.1 Pelistega indica | reverse complement strand
TCAGCCTTATTATGGCAAGTACTATTCTCGTTGTTGAAGATGAACCAGCAATTCAGGAACTAATCGCTGTTAACTTAACCTTCTCTGGGCACAAAGTATTGCGTGCACTTGATGCAGAACAAGCCAAAATATTAATTAATGCAGAATTACCAGACTTAATTTTATTGGATTGGATGCTACCAAGCACTTCAGGATTAACATTGGCGAAAACTTTACGCCAAGATGAGAGAACTCGTGATATCCCCATTATTATGCTCACAGCAAAAAATAACAGAAGAGGACAAAGTAGAAGGACTAGAAAATGGTGCGGATGATTACATTACAAAACCATTTTCACCAAAAGAACTTCTAGCTCGTATTAAAGCTGTACTGCGTCGCCGTTCTCCTCAATTAACAGATGATGAAATTTCCGTTGCTGGCTTACATTTGGACCCAGTTGCCCATCGTGTCACAGGCAATGGAACTTCTCTTTCTTTAGGACCTACTGAATTTCGTATGTTGCATTTCTTTATGACACATGCTGAACGTGTTTTCACACGAGGTCAATTACTTGATCATGTTTGGGGTGATCATGTGTTCTTAGAGGAAAGAACAGTAGATGTACACATCCGTCGCCTACGTAAAGCGTTGGAGCCTAGTGGGCACCATCACTTAATTGAAACGGTTAGAGGAAGCGGTTATCGTTTCACAACAAAACTTCCCGCTTGATGTATGCATTGGTTTAGGTCCATTTCAATTTTGCTCTTTGGCTTTTTATTTGCCTTATTGATTCAGCACCTACTAGAAGGGTTCTCGGGTCTTATTACCATGCAATCTTTCTTGCCATATATATATATATTGATTATCGTTATTTTGATAAAACACTGAAATGGGCTGATGACATTAATCAACCACCCCCTGTATATGTAGGAAAATATGATGAAATTGTAACTCCTACCTATAAAGCTTTACGTCACAAAACACTAACCATTCAACAAATTACACAACTAAATCAAAATATTTTGTGGGCAGCCAATGCCTTCCCTGCTGCCGTTTTGATTTTGGATAAAAACTTCATCATTCAATGGTGCAATAGAAACGCAAAAACACTCCTTGGCATAGACTCTAAAAAAGATATCGGCTATAAAATTTTTAACCTTATCCGTTGGCCTGAGTTTTATCAATATGCTTATAAAGGTGATTGGCAAAAACCCTATACAACTTATGATGAACGAGATGGACGTCTCTATCATTTAAAATTTGAATTTACCCGTTATAGTACAGATAATATATTATTACTCTGCTTTGATAATACACAACTAGAATCATTACGAACCACTCAACAAGACTTTGTTGCTAATGTTTCTCATGAGCTACGAACACCATTAACAGTATTAACAGGGTTTCTTGAAACACTACGTGATTTACCTCCGGAGGCTATCAGCCCCGAACAACGTGTTCATTATGAAGACCTAATGCACGAACAAGCTGAACGTATGTTGGCTATCGTGACCGATTTACTCACATTATCAACTCTCGAGTCAACTAAACTTGCTAACCAACAATCTGTACCGATTGCAAGCCTTATTGAACAAGCGAAGCGCCAAACTGAAGTCTTATCAAAAGGTCAACATCAGTTAAGTTGGTCAATTAACCCAACACTCTCTGTGAGCGGAAATGCACACGAACTCAGCTCAGCCATTACTAATTTGTTAACAAATGCTGTAAGATATACACCAGCTAATGGTCAAATTGAGGTTTTTTGGGGACTGGCTGAAGATGGGCAAGCTATCTTTAGTGTCAAAGACTCTGGGCTTGGTATCGCACCTAGTGATATTTCTAGAATCACAGAACGTTTTTATCGTGTAGACAAGAGTCGTTCTCGTGCCTCTGGGGGAACAGGGCTTGGCCTGGCAATTACCAAACATATTGCAATTCGCCATAATGCCAAACTGATGATTAAAAGTAAACTAAATAAAGGTAGTACTTTTAGCTTAATATTCCCTAAAGAAAATATTACCTCACTATGATTCCTACTGACTTGTCTTATACCTTTGATAATGAAGGTGATAACGCCCTTATTATCCGTTTAAGTCGTAATCAGCCATTTGAAATGCCTGATATCACTCTTAACAAGGCGGCTATTCTCTTAGCCCAAAAATTTAATTTACTGATACAACAACAAACACTATCGGGTATTCTAGAAGCCATCCCTACTTTTAGCACCGTGGGTATTTATTATGATCTAGACCGTATTAACTCACAATTTTTGCCACGCCTAAAAGACAAAACCGCTGAATTGTGGGCAAATGTTTTAACTGAGTTATCTAAAAGTGACAGTGATACTGGCAAACTAGTAGAAATTCCCATTTGTTACGACTTAGAATATGGGATTGATTTAATAGAACTATCCGCACAACTCAACCTTAGTATCGAAGAAATCATTCAATTGCATTCTCAATCGCCCGTACGAGTTTTTATGCTGGGTTTTTCTCCTGGGCTACCGTATTTAGGGCTATTTGATAAAAAGCTAAATATCCCCCGTCGTCCCACACCAAGAACAAAATTACCAGCAGGGTCAATTGCAATCGCTAATCGACAATGTGTTATTTATCCTTATGAAACACCTGGAGGATGGCATATTGTCGGCGCCACACCACTAACACTTTTTGATCCTAATCGACAACCCAAAACACTGTATCAAGCAGGTGACTTGGTTCAATTTAAATCTATCTCAAAAGAAGAATTTCTACATCTTAAACATATATGAGCATTCTCGTACAAAAACCCGGGTTATTAAGTACATTCCAAGACGGTGGTCGATGGGGATATCAGTCTTTAGGTGTCAATGTCTCTGGCATAATGGATCCAAGCGCCTTCCGATTAGCTAATATATTGGTGGGCAATGATGCACAACAAACTTGCTTAGAAATGACGGTTTTAGGCGCGAGTTTATTATTTGAACACCATGCTTGCATTGCCTTGACCGGTGCTTTCTTGAACCCTCATATTGATGACTCTCCTATTCAAAATAACCGCGCCTATTTCATTAAAGCAGGACAAACTCTTCACTTCAAAACGGGCGCTACAACCACAGGAGCAAGAACGTACTTGGCCGTTTTTGGCGGTTTTAACTTACCCAATGTCATGCATAGTCATAGCACAGACTTAAAATCTAAACTAGGGGGGCTAAACGGGCAAGCACTAAAAAAACAAGATCGGATTCCCCTTAATGGTACTTTTGCTGATACTCACATTCCTCTTTTAAAAGAACGGATTAATTCTCAGCGTATTTATTTAAGTTCAGGGCTTGGTTTGCAAAAAAGATCATCTATCCGTGTTCTCACTGGAGTTCATTTTGATCTATTCTCACCAGAAAGCCAGCAACAATTTCTTCATCAATCATTTACAATCAGCCCTCAGTCAGATCGCATGGGCTATCGTTTACAAGGTCAGACACTGAATTTGACTAAACCTTTACAAATTTTCTCAGAGCCAAGTAATTTTGGTACGATTCAAGTCCCTCCTGACGGCAACCCCATTATTCTAATGGCTGATAGGCAAAGCACTGGAGGTTATCCAAAAATTGCCAATGTCATTACGGCAGACCTAGGCTATTTAGCACAGTCTCTACCCGGAGAGCAGATTCACTTCACCCTTACAACATTGGAAGAGGCTCAGCAAAGTTGGTTTGAACGCTTAAAACGATTTGAACAACTAAAACAACAACTTCATGATACAGTAAAGACTTTACATCAGTATTTTAGTCATTTTTAAGGATTATTTTATGGGCATTGATTTGAACTGTGATATGGGGGAAAGCTTTGGTGCGTGGAAAATGGGCAATGATGCCGAAATCATGCCATACATTCACTCAGCCAATATTGCCTGTGGTTTTCATGCTGGTGATGCACATACGATGCGCAAGACTGTTGCATTAGCTATTCAACACAATGTTAAGATTGGTGCCCACCCTGGTTTTAATGACTTAGCCGGATTTGGTCGTAGAAATATTCCTATCACTCCCGATCAAGCTTATGACTTAGTCGTCGTACAAGTTGGCGCCTTGGCAGCTGTCGCTAAATCACAAGGAACTCACTTACATCACGTGAAGGCTCATGGTGCACTATACAATATGTCTGCTAATGATGAGGGGCTTTCTAAAGCAATTGCTCAAGCGGTGTATGATGTAGATAACTCATTAGTTTTTTTTGCACTCGCCAATAGTAAACTCTCTGCTACTGCTCAACAACTTGGACTTTCTGTCAAGCAAGAGGTTTTTGCTGATAGGAGTTACCAAGATAATGGCTTATTAACCCCAAGAACACAAGCTGGCGCAATGATTACAGATGAAGAACAATCCATAGAGCAAGTTTTAAATATGGTTAAGCATGGCTTTGTGATAAGTCAATCAGGCAAAAAAATTCCTATTCAAGCAGATACCTTATGCATTCATGGTGACCAACCAAATGCATTACCTTTTGCCAAACGTATTCATCAAACATTAAGTGAGCAAGGATTACTTTAAGTCTGAGCCATATTATTCTTATTTGTACCCGTCTTATTAAGACGCCTGAAAAAGAGCGCTTGATTATGCTCAAAAAACATATGCTACATAATATCAATTTTATAGAATTTATCTTTTAAGACTTTTCTATTTCTGAGCTTTTAGTGTTTATAATAAGAAGCTTGATGAAAATTCTTTCATCAAGCTTTTTTATGCACAATTTATGCCATAGGTTTTGACCATGCGAGAACATTATCTAAAAAAAATTCTTACCTCTAAAGTTTACGAAATTGCCAAAGAAACTCCTTTAGATCATGCCAAACTGCTGTCAGCCAGAATTAATAATAATATCTACCTGAAACGAGAAGACACTCAACAAGTATTTAGCTTTAAAATTCGTGGTGCCTATAATAAAATGGCAAACCTATCGCGCAAAGAATTGGATAGAGGGGTAATTGCCGCTTCTGCAGGCAACCATGCTCAAGGAGTGGCTATTTCTGCCAAGAAATTAGGTTGCCGCGCCATTATCGTGATGCCTATCTCTACGCCTCAAGTTAAAGTCGATGCTGTAAAACGTCTAGGTGGTGAAGTCGTATTGGCAGGCACTAGCTATTCAGACGCTTATGCTCATGCCATAGAATTAGAGAAAAAAGAAAAACTAACCTTTGTACACCCTTTTGACGATCCTGATGTGATTGCTGGTCAAGGAACTATTGCCTTGGAAATCCTACGTCAGTCACCTCAAAAACCCGATGCTATTTTTTGTGCAATCGGTGGCGGTGGCTTAATTGCTGGCGTAGCTGCTTATATCAAAGCATTAGACCCTTCCATTAAAGTCATTGGAGTACAAACAGAAGACTCTTGCGCAATGATTAAAAGTATTAAAGCTAACCGTCGTGTACACTTATCAGACGTTGGTCTATTTTCAGATGGTACTGCGGTAAAACAAGTGGGTGTTGAGACATTTAAGCTATGTAAAGAATTTGTGGATGACTATATTACAGTGAATACAGACGAGATTTGCGCTGCCATTAAAGATGTATTCCAAGACACTCGTAATATTCTAGAGCCAGCTGGCGCCCTTTCACTAGCTGGCGCAAAAAAATATGCTAACAAACATCAATGGAAATCAAAGAACATTATCGCCGTGATGTCTGGTGCTAATATGAACTTTGATCGTTTACGTTTTGTGGCAGAACGTTCTGAGGTAGGTGAGCATAAAGAGGCTATATTCTCCGTAACCATGCCTGAAGTAAAAGGTAGTTTCAAACTGCTATGTTCATCAATAGGCAATCGCAGTGTGACTGAATTTAACTATCGCATTTCTGACAAAGAACTTGCTCACGTTTTTGTAGGTGTACAAACATCATCTACAGAGGATACGGCAAAAATACAGCAACTATTAGAAAAGAAAAAATTCATCGTATTAAATCTCACTAATAATGATTTAGCAAAAACACATCTGCGCTATATGGTTGGAGGGCGATCTGACTTAGCAGATAATGAAGTCCTGTACCGCTTTGAATTTCCGGAAAGACCCGGTGCATTAATGCGTTTTTTAGAATCAATGAACCCAGAATGGAATATTAGCTTTTTCCATTATCGTAATATGGGTGGTGACTTTGGACATGTATTAGTCGGCATACAAGTACCTACCTCAGATAAAAAAGCCTTTAAAGCATTTTTGGATCAACTAGGATACCCTTTTGTCAACGAAACAGATAACCCTGCTTATAAACTATTCCTTTAGAATCAGCATTATTAAGACACTAAGCAATCTAATGTTTACGACTAGACATTTAAATACTATTTAAGTCCCAATGAAAAAGGCTGTCGCTACTATGTACAGCCTTTTTCTCTGATTAAAATCAAACTAGCAAATGCAAAACACTAGACTAGAATTGATATAAGCTAAATACGGGCATACCAGATTCTTTTACTAATTTCGAACCACCTAATTCTGGTAAATCAATAATTGAGGCTGCCTCTACCACATTAGCACCCAAGCGCTGTAATAAGCGACTGGCAGCCAACAAAGTCCCTCCAGTAGCAATCAAATCATCAATCAGCAAGACACGCTGACCTGGTTTAATAGCATCTGTATGGATTTCGACAGAAGAACTGCCATACTCAAGCTGATAATCCTCACCAACTGTTTCAAAAGGCAATTTACCTTTTTTACGAATAGGTACAAAACCTAAATTGAGCTCATAAGCTAGAACACTACCTATAATAAAGCCTCGAGCATCCACACCAGCAACTAAATCCAAGCGTTGACGCATATAACGAGAAATAAAAATGTCAATCAAACATTCTAAATGAACGTGGATCCTGCAATACAGGAGTAATATCTCTAAACGTGACTCCTGGTTTTGGCCAATCGCTAATAGATCGAATGGATTGTCGTACTGTTTCAACGGGATTATATTGCATATATAGAACCTAAAAGATTTTAATCAAACCTCTTCATTATAGCCCTAATAGAAACAGAAAAATATGAGTAATAGAAAGAATAAGTTTTTTCTCTTGATGACTAAAGCAAGAATTTTTGCACTGCGTTCAATTAAAATAGGCATATGAAAATTGCACATGCTCATATTCTTTCTGCACAACGTACGATTGCCACTGAAACAGAGGCAATGTCAGCGCTTGCTCAGCGTTTGGATAACTCTTTTATCCAAGCCGTTGATACCATTCTGGCTTGTCAAGGTCGTATAGTTGTCACTGGTTTGGGGAAATCAGGTCATATTGGACGTAAAATTGCAGCGACATTAGCATCAACAGGCACCCCCCGCTTTTTTTGTGCACTCAGCAGAAGCTGTTCACGGTGATCTAGGTATGATTACAGGCAATGATATTGTGCTCGCTATCTCATATTCAGGACAATCTATTGAGTTATCAACCATCCTGCCTGTACTTAAACGTTTAGGTACCAAAATTATTGCTATTTGTGGCAATCCCCACTCTGATCTTGCTAAGCTAAGTGATGTTTTTTTAGATGTACATGTATCCAAAGAAGCTTGTCCGTTAGGTCTTGCGCCTACAGCTAGTACGACAGTAACATTGGCAGTGGGAGATGCTCTTGCTATAGCCTGCCTTGAGGCTCGCAACTTTGGTGCAGCTGACTTTGCCCGATCCCACCCTGGTGGTGCGCTTGGTCGTCGATTGTTAACCCATGTCTACGATGTAATGCGCAAAGGCGATGATTTACCTATTGTACGTAGTGAAGACAGTCTCACGGACGCCTTAAAAGTTATGTCTAGCAAACGTATGGGGATGGCAATTATAGTTAATGATCAGTTTGTGCCTATTGGTATTTTTACAGACGGGGACTTACGTCGTTTAATCCAAAAAGAAGGTGATATTCGTCATTTCACCATGGGTGATGTAATGTCGATACATCCCAAATGTATTCAAGACCAAGACCTAGCTGTTGAAGCGGCATCTATGATGGAAACATCCCGTTTAACACATATGCTCGTTGTAGATACCAATCAGAAACTAGTTGGCGCACTACATATGCATGATTTAATGGCCGCAAAAGTTATTTAATTTCAAAGGTAAAGAATGAATAAAATATTACACCCTGCCGAATCACTTATTCTGTCAAAAGTCCCTGAGTCTGTTCGTCAACGTGCTGAAAAGATTAGACTCATTGCTTTTGATGTTGATGGCGTATTGACTGATGGCTCTTTACTTTATAGCGAGAATGGCGAACAATTAAAACGCTTTAATGCACTAGACGGACATGGTTTAAAAATGCTACTCCAAGGTGGTATCATGGTTGCGTTGATTACAGGTCGTAGTGGTCCTATTGTCACTCGTAGAGCGGCTGATTTAGGCATCAACTTACTTTATCAAGACGCAAGAGACAAAGGCAAACTTATCACCGATATAGCCAATGAGCACCACTTAAATCTTGAGCAAATTGCCTATATTGGTGATGATATTATTGATCTACAAGCCATGCAAAAAGTGGGCTTAGCCGTTAGCGTACCTCATGCACCTGCCTATCTACAGCAAGCGGCTCATTATGTCACCACTGTTCAAGGTGGTTATGGCGCAGCTAGAGAATTAGCCGATATTGTCTTAGCCTCCCAAGGCTTATTAGGGCCTTTTTTACAAGGTAATTTACTCGTTCGAGGAATCGCTATTCAATAACTATTATGAAAGAACGTGCTCCTGCTCTAATCGCTTTCTTTTTACTCGCCGTGTTAGTAATCACTGCATGGTGGGCAGCAGACTACGCCCAACGTGCGATACCTATAGATCCCGAAATAAAAATCACTCATGAACCGGATGCATGGACTGGGAAGTTCGTTATGGTCAGCTCTGATCGCACTGGTCATGCTATCAATCGTTTATCGGGCGACAGTATGGTGCATTTTCCTGATGATGACTCGTATGATGCAGTTAACCCTATCCTTATTGGCGTACATCCAGAACGACCTCGAGTAGTTTCCACTAGTGATACGGCGACCATGAAAGAACATGGTAACCTAGTCATTCTCCGTGGTAACGCCCATATCCATCGTTTTCCTACAGCAGAAAACTCTGCCTTAGATGTCCGTAGTGAAGAATTAACCGTTCTACCAGAAGAAGATATTATCAAAACGGATAAACTTGCTGATGTCAAACAAGGCAATTCTAAAATGAAAGGCCAAGGAATGATTTACAATAACAAAACCCAGCAACTCAACGTTTTTGCAAATACTGACGTGACTATTTCTCCTCAAGATATGGATAAGGCCACAAAAAATAAAGAAGGTTCTCAACAATGAAGAAAAGCATACTATTTTTACTCTTAGGTTCCCTAGTCGCTCCTTCTTTGCTTTTTGCTCAAGCGAAAAAAACAACAGGGACTACCCAGCCTGCTGATGCACCAGAAACCCTAGTGCTATCAGACTCGTTAACCTATAATGACGCCACCAAAACAAGCGAATTCAAAGGTAATGTTATTTTAACTCGAGGTCTTTTACGTCTAACTTCGGATGAGTTACATTTGCAAGAAGATAAAAAGGGCTTTCAACATGGTCAGGCCATTATGAAAAAGAATCCTAAAGTGACTGTCTACGAAGAGAGACCAGACAATTACGAAACAATTTATGCTGAAGGAAACACAGCCACCTATAATGGTGAAACTGAAGTCATAAAATTAATCGGTCAAGCGATTGTTATTCGTCATGTCTGTGGTCAAGCCATTGATAACTTACGTGGAGATACTATTACGTACAACAGCAAAGAAGCTACATATTTTGCTGAAGGAGGACCATCATCCCAGGAAAAGGGAGAGTTCGCTCTGTCGTTCAATCTCGTGCAAAAGTAGACGCCTTAGTCGCTGAATGTCGTAAAAAGTATAATGGCAAACCTATGCCTTCTACTATAAACAAGAAATAAATATGAGTGAACAAGTAATCCAGTCAGGCCAATTAAACGCTATCGGTTTACAAAAAACCTATGGTAAACGCACCGTTGTTAAAGATGTCACCCTACAAGTCTCTAGTGGTGAGGTAGTCGGTCTTCTAGGTCCTAATGGTGCTGGTAAAACGACTAGTTTCTATATGATTGTTGGTCTTATTCCTGCTGATTTTGGTCGTATTGAAATTGATGGTGTCAATATTACTGCCCTACCTATCCATCGCCGTGCTCGCATTGGCTTATCCTATCTACCACAAGACGCATCGATTTTTAGACGATTAACTGTTGAACAAAATATTCGTGCGGTCTTAGAACTTCAAGAAAACCCTCATAATGGCAAAAGACTCACAAAAGCACAAATCAATGCTGAATTAGATAATTTGCTAAATGAACTACAAATTCAACATATTAGAACGAGTCAAGCACTTTCCCTATCAGGCGGGGAGCGACGTCGCGTAGAAATTGCTCGTGCACTAGCTACTCATCCACGCTTTATTTTATTAGACGAACCCTTTGCTGGAGTTGACCCTATTGCTGTTATTGAAATTCAGCGAATTATTCGTTTTCTTAAGGAAAGAAATATTGGGGTACTTATTACAGACCATAATGTACGAGAAACACTTGGTATTTGCGATAAGGCTTATATTATTTCTGATGGGACAGTTCTCACTAGTGGCTCTCCCGAAGATATCATCCAAAATACTGAAGTGCGTAAAGTCTATCTTGGTGAACACTTCCGCATGTAAAACTATCCTTGAGAATAGAGAAATAAGCGAAAAATCTCATTTCTTCTCTATTCTTACAGATTTCACAAGATAAATCCATAGTGGTACATGCCAGTTTGACATATTTATTTTTCAGGCTACACTTAAAGCAATGCAATGATTAAAAGCATTAAACGCATTGTTTTTTAAGTGGCAATTTTTGTCATTAATAGTAAAAGGAGTAATCATATGAATTTAACTATTTCTGGTCATCATCTTGAAATTACTACACCCATCAAGGAATATATAGAAACAAAACTAACCAGAGTCTCCCGACATATTGACAATATCATTGATACACAAGTAATTATTTCAAAAGACGTAAACCAACAAATAGCTGAAATTACTTTGCGAGTACCAGGCAAAGACTTACACGCAGAGTCTAGCCATGAAAATCTTTATGCCGCTATTGATTTACTTATTGATAAAATTGACCGCTTAGTCCTTAAGCACAAAGAAAAGCAACAAAGTTTTACCAAAGAAGCTAATAAACATTTAAGTGCTTAAAATCATAAACTCGCCTGATTATACTTTTTTTGAGTATAATCAGGTTTTGCATTATTGTGCGTAGCACAAATTTTTATTAGTAGAATAGTGTAAACATACGACATAGATGCTAACATTTATATGAATATTTAAGATTTCATCATATAATCAAAAACATGACTCAATTATCTAAAATTTTATCGCTCGAGAACATTCTTTTGGATGTCAATGCTACAAGCAAAAAACGAGCCTTTGAACAAGTTGCCCTATTGTTTGAAAACAATGTGGGCATTTCTCGTGCCACTGTTTTTGATGGACTATTTTCACGCGAACGTCTTGGTTCTACCGCATTAGGACATGGTGTGGCCATTCCACATGGTCGTATTCCTAAGTTAGACAATGCACATGCTGCCTTTGTTAGACTCTCTACACCAATTCCTTTCGACGCCCCAGACGGACAAAATGTACAAGTACTCGTCTGTCTTTTAGTCCCTGAAAGTGCAACACAACAGCACTTGGATTTGCTTGCCGCTATTGCACAGAAACTGTCAGATGATGAAATTCGTCAGAAATTACTAACAGAAACTGACCCTCAACTTATTTATAATTTGCTGACCCAATAATAATGTTAAAGTAAAGCCAATGAGAAAACATTGGCTTTTTTCTTATAAAGCAGTTTAAATTATAGAGACTCTCAAATAATTCAACCGGTATTAATATGCTATCTATTCAACAACTTATTGATGATAATGCTGATACGCTTAGATTGACATGGAAAGCTGGGCAAGTTTCAGCTAATCGTGCATTACCAGAAACTATTGATGCTGTTGCCGAGCTAGTTGGGCACTTAAATCTCATTCACCCTTCTCGCATACAAATTTTTGGCATAGAAGAAATTAACTTTTTTAATCGCCTATCACCTGCACAGCAAGAACGTTCTCTTGTCGGATTAGCTGAAGGTGGGGTTCCTGCCATCATTATTGCCGAAACTCTAGATGCGCCACAAAACGTCATGAATTTTTGTCAACGCAGCAAGATCCCTTTATTATCATCTGACGCTAATTCCGCACATATCATTGATGTTTTACGAGTTTACTTAGCAAGACGGTACGCACCCAAAACAACCGTTCATGGTGTATTCATGGATGTATTGGGTTTAGGGGTTTTAATTACGGGCGAATCAGGGCTAGGTAAAAGTGAATTAGCACTAGAATTAATTTCTCGTGGCCATGGTTTAGTCGCAGATGATGCCGTTGAATTTGCTCGTACAGCCCCTACCCTTATTGAAGGACAATGTCCAGAACTATTACGTAATTTATTAGAGGTTCGTGGTCTAGGTCTATTAGATATTCGGACTATTTTCGGTGAAACATCTGTTCGTCGAAAAATGAGTTTAAAACTGATTGTTCATCTAGTTCGTGCAAATAACGAAAAATTTGAGCGACTACCAATACAAGACCAAACTCAAGATATGTTAGGTTTACCTATTCGACGAGTTATGTTACAGGTTGCAGCAGGTCGTAACTTGGCAGTATTGGTGGAAGCTGCCGTTCGTAATACAATTCTTAAATTAAGAGGTATTGACACCTTACGTGAGTTTATGGAACGTCAATCCCAAGCCATTTTGGAGAATAGTCGTTTATAACACTTTCCCCATTGCTATAATAACCTTTTTAGTGAGAGTAAGGATGCAATCCGTTGTTTTAATTACAGGTATTTCTGGCTCAGGAAAAACAGTTGCTCTACGCCAACTCGAAGACCTAGCTTATAACTGCGTAGATAATTTACCTGTCTCCCTACTGCATGAATATATTGCGGAAGCATTAAATAATGATTTATCTTTAATTGCAGTTGCTATTGATGCACGATCCCATGGTGATATTACTAACCTACCAGAAATTATTGCAGGGTTGCGTGCACGCAACATCCCTATTAAAGTGATTTTCTTAGAAGCTGCTACAGAAGAATTACTTCACCGCTATTCTGAATCACGCCGAGCCCATCCTCTTACTCAAAAACTGAAACAGTTAACTCAATCTACTCCTTCTCTAGAGGAGTGCATTGAATATGAAAAAGAGCTACTTGCTCCTTTACGTCAAACAGAGCATGTGATTGATACATCCAATTTAGTTCCAAGCCAATTACGAGCCTGGGTACGAGAAATTAGTGAGGTTCCGCCGGGAGAAATTTTACTAACTTTTGAATCTTTTGCTTTCAAAAAGGGGTTACCTAGTAGCGCAGATTTAGTTTTTGATGTAAGATGTCTACCAAATCCTTATTATGACCCCCAGTTAAGACCTTTAACGGGACGAGACAAACCTGTTGCTGATTGGCTATCAGAATATGATAGTGTTCAGGAACTTATTAATGATATCGCCTCTTATATCAAAAAGTGGCTACCTTTATACATGCAGGACACGCGTAGTTACTTAACAGTAGCTATTGGTTGTACAGGCGGTAAGCATCGTTCAGTATATGTTGCTGAACAACTCGCCAAATATTTCAGTTATCATCAACCTTTACGCGTCAGACACCGTGCACAAGCACAGTTTTATAGCGATTTAGTATGATTAGAAATTTTTTTAACTATCCTTGGCTGTCTATTATTGTCGCCAGTTTTTGCCCAACAGGATTCCTCCCAGCATTCGCAGGACTCCTCTCAACACTACCGTATTACTGTAAACGGTATTTTCCCCGATGCACCTTCTGAACATACGTTAGGTGAAAACATTCAAAAAAAGTTTTTACAAGAAAACAACCTTGATAATGATGTACTTGAAGAATCTTCTGAATCAAAAATAGCAGATGTAACCGTCTCATTAGATAATTCTGTACTCAAAAAAGATACCGAGCCTAAATTACGTGTTGACTCTACTCACACGAAAAAAGCCAAAGCTTATACAGTGAACGGTAAAAAGTATGTTCCTTTTGCTAGCTTAAAGGAATTTTCTCAAGTTGGTATAGCCTCGTGGTATGGTCCTGGTTTTCATGGACGCAAGACAGCCAATGGAGAGCGTTTTAATCAACATGGTTTAACAGCAGCTCATAAAGAATTACCAATCAATAGTGTCGTAAAAGTCACTCGTGTTTCTACTGGCAAGAGTATTTTGGTTCGCATTAATGATCGAGGACCTTTCCATAGTAATAGAGTAATTGATTTATCTTATGGTGCCGCCAAAGTGCTAGGTATCGACAAACGAGGTTCAGATAAAGTTAAAATTGAACTAATGGATGGTCAAAAAAATATCCATTAACGTATATTTATTCCCTACCATTTTCATTCTCATTCATGCTCTTTATATCCTGTTGTTAACATAGGATATGTTAAGAGCATATAATTTTTCATTATAAGTTTCCTTGCTTTGTCGTGGTAATATGCATTTAGTTGCCTATTACTATCTTACTAACTTACACAATAGCTTTTTAACACTAAGCGAGGAACATATATGACTTATAGAGATGAGACAATTGCACTTCATACTGGCTACGAACCCGAAAGCACCACAAAAGCAGTAGCTGTACCTATTTATCAAACAACCTCCTATGCGTTTGATAATACTCAACATGGTGCCGATTTATTTGACCTTAAAGTGGCGGGCAATATTTATTCTCGCATCACCAACCCAACCAATGCCGTTATTGAGCTCGTTTAGCCGCCTTAGAAGGTGGTATAGGTGCACTAGCCGTTTCCTCTGGCATGGCTGCCATTACTTATGCAGTCCAAACTATTGCAAAAGCTGGTGACAATATTATTTCCGCCTCAACTCTTTACGGTGGCACCTACAACCTGTTCGCTCATACCCTACCAAACCAAGGAATCGAGGTACGTTTTTTTGATCATAAAAATCCAGAAGCCATTCGAGACTTAGTAAATGAACGAACCAAACTAGTATTTGTTGAATCGATTGGTAATCCTCTTGGCAATATTGTTGATATTGAAACCATCGCCAATATTGCGCACGACATAGGCATTCCTGTCATTGTAGACAATACGGTTGCTTCACCAGCTTTGCTAAAGCCATTTCAATTTGGTGCTGATATTGTCGTTCATTCATTGACAAAATATATCGGCGGTCATGGTAACAGCTTGGGAGGCATAATAGTTGATAGTGGTAAATTCCCTTGGGGAGATTATCCAAATCGTTTTCCCCAACTAAATAATCCTGACCCAAGTTACCACGGAGTCAATTATGTCAAGGATATTGGTGCAGCAGCCTATATTACTCGTGCTCGTGTCGTTCCTTTGCGTAATATGGGCGCCGCCTTAAGCCCAATCAATACCTTCCTTATCCTACAAGGTCTAGAAACGCTGAGCTTACGTATGGAACGCCATACTGAAAATGCACTGAAAGTAGCTGAGTTTCTCCGTCAGCACGAAAAAGTCTCATGGGTAAATTATGCCGGTTTAGCAGATCATCCTGAGCATGCACTTGCACAAAAATACGTTAACGGTAAACCATCAGCAATTTTATCGTTTGGTGTAAAAAGTGGGCGTGAAGGTGGTGCTCGGTTCATTGATGCCCTTAAGTTATTTATCCGTCTTGTTAATATCGGGGACACTCGTAGCTTAGCATGCCATCCAGCCACCACGACACATCGTCAATTAAGTGCGAAAGAATTGGCAAGTGCAGGAGTTAGTGAGGATATGATTCGTCTCTCTATTGGCATTGAGCATATTGATGACCTACTAGCAGACTTAGAACAAGCCTTAGCTGCCTCCTAAATGTCTACACGCTAAGTGCCTCTCCTAACGGAGGCACTTTATTGATTACGACTTAATCTCTAACGCTCGGCGATAAATGATATCTTTTGGTAATTTGGTTAACTGCATGGCAATTTTGACTGAGTCTTTAACAGATAAAGAGTCCAATAATACTAACAATAATTCATCTAGTTGTTGTTCTTGTTCTGTTTGGTCTGCTTGCTTCTCTTCTGGGGAGACGAGCAATACAAACTCACCTTTTTGATGATTCACGTCTTCATTTAGCCATACGAGTAACTCTTTGCTAGGTAAGGTGATAATTTGCTCAAATCGCTTAGTCAACTCCCGTGCAATCGCAATATTTCTATTCTCCCCAACTACGTCTACTAAGTCCTTAAGACTTTCCTTTATGCGATGTGGGGATTCGAAAAAAATACAAACCTCTTTACTATGCCGCCAATTGCTCAAAAAATTGACAACGTGCTTGTTTTTTGGGAGGAATAAATCCCACAAATGTAAAGCCTGGGCGTTCATCACTCGTCAATCCACTTGCCATTAGGGCCGTCACCACTGCAGATGCCCCCGGCACAGGAACAACGTTAAAACCTGCTTGCCTTACCAACAACACCAACTTTCCACCTGGATCGCTAATCGCTGGAGCCCCTGCATCTGAGATAAGTGCTACACGTTTACCACTTGCTAATAACGTAATAATTTCCTCTGCCGCACTCTTTTCGTTATGCTGATGTGCCGCGATCAACGGTTTATTTACACCAAAAAAATTCAGCAATTGCTTAGATGTCCGTGTATCCTCACAAGCAATTACATCACATAATTGCAAGCCATACATGGCTCTAAATGTCATATCAGCCAAATTACCTATTGGTGTTGCTATCACATAAAGAGTATTTTCGGGCCAATACTGACGGCTTAACTCTTCACTCATTTGCTCCCAGATATGATAATTAGTTCCCAGTGCTGTAGACATATCACCTCAAAAAATCAAAAATAATAATGCTCTCTATTATGACCTATTCTCTACAAAAAATGGATATTCGCTTTCAATTAGCAACACCCTCAAAGAAATCAAAATATACTCAAAAAGCTCGTCCAACGACAAAAGATAACACCTTATCCCCTACTCAACAAAAAGGACTTGCCTATGAGGATGATGCCATTGAGTTTTTAACCAATAAAGGGCTTATCCTTCTTTATAAAAATCTTTCCTGCCCATTGGGTGAACTTGATCTGGTGATGCGTGATCAACAAACCCTAGTATTTGTAGAAGTACGATTTCGCCAGACAACTGCTTTTGGAGGAGCTATTTACAGTTTAAGCAAATCAAAATTGAATCGTTTTAAGCGCACAGCTGAGTATTTTTTACCCTTTATTTCTAAGCAACATTTTGCCCATCAACCGGTATATTGTCGTTTCGATGCAATCTGTTTTAATGGAGAAACTAATGAGAAGATTTGGTTAAAAAATATTATCAATAGCTAAAACTTAGCAAATTACACTATTAACTAAACAATTTGAAAGATTTGATGCAATATTTTGATTAATTTTTAATAACTTATTTTGTCTGAAGGTTATACTATCACTTTACACATTTTAAAGATTGTTTTCTTATGGATTTTAGTCATCGTATTTCGCAGCATTTTGAAGAGAACAACAACGCATTAACACTTAGTGCAGAGCAATTAAATGCGCCTTTAGTAACGGCTACACAATGCCTCATTCAAGCACTTGATAAAGGTAATAAAGTGCTCGCTTGTGGTAACGGTGGATCTGCCGCTGATGCACAACATTTTATTGCTGAATTAGTGGGTCGTTTTGAGCGTGAGCGTAAACCATTACCTGGAATTGCACTTAATACAGATACCTCTATCTTGACTGCTGTTGGTAATGACTATGGTTACAATACTGTGTTTTCACGCCAAGTAGAGGCTCTAGGTGTCTCTGGTGATGTACTCGTTGCGATTACGACCAGTGGTAATTCTACAAATGTAATTGAAGCTATTAAAGTTGCTCATGAAAAAGGAATTCGTGTCATCGCTTTGAGCGGAAAAAAAGGTGGTGCACTTAACCAATTGCTCAACCCATCAGATATTCATCTATGTGTTCCTCATGATAGAACCATGAGGATTCAGGAAATCCATATTCTCTTGTTGCATATCCTTTGTGATGGAATTGATTTGCATTTGTTAGGAGACTAAGTTATGTCGATGTTCTTAAAGCCAACTATCATTTCTGCGCTGTTAGCGACTAGTTTATTATCCGGTTGCGTAACTTCCCTTGTTCTTGGTGGTGCTGCTGCTACTGGTGTTGTAGTATCCGATAGACGTTCTGGTGGTCAGCAGCTCACGGATACAACTATTTCTGCTACAGTTGAAAACCGCGCCGGCGGTCAACTTACCGCTGATAGTAGTCGTGTGAATGCCACAACCTTTAATCAACGCGTTCTGATTACAGGTGAAGTAGCTACTGCAGCTGACAAAGATAAAGTGACCCAAATCGCACGAGGGGTGAAGGATGTCAAAGATGTCGTGAATGAATTGATGATTAGCAAGCCTGCTGATTTTAGTACACGCACAAGAGACTCATGGATTACTTCAAAAGTTCGTAGTGAGCTTGTTATTACCAAAGGTATTCCTTCTCGTACTATTTCCATCACGACATCACAAGGTGTTGTTTATCTGATGGGGCAAGTGACTAATACCGAAGGAAATCTTGCGGCCAATGCAGCAGCCGGTATTGACGGTGTCGTAAGAGTCGTCAAGGTATTTGACTATATTACGGATACTGCTCCTAAAGCGGTTAACCATAGCAACACATCAGCAACAACTTCTACACCAAGTAATACGAGTAGTTCAGGAGTTGTCACTACTCCATTGCAATAATTTTTTGAGTATAACAACATGAATAAAATACTTTTAATCATTACAGGCATTGTCATTGCTGTCGCGGCTGCATTTTTTAGTCTAAAACAAGACAGTCAAGCTTCTGTGACTTACACTACTCTTGAAAACCAAACCATTTCTTCTGACTCATTAAAAGGGAAAGTGGTTTTAGTTAAGTTTTGGGCAACCACTTGCGTCACCTGCGCAAAACAAATGCCCGATACTATTGAATACTACAATACTTACAAAGATAAAGGGTATGACACCATTGCTGTAGCTATGAGCTATGACAACCCTAGTGCCATTAACAAATTTAAAGACTCTTACCACTTACCCTTCACTATTGCCTATGACAAATCTGGTGAGCTCGCAAAAGCCTTTGGTGGTATTCGCTTCACACCTGTCGCTTTTTTATTAGATAGACAAGGCAATATTGTTAAGCGCTATATTGGTGAATACGATAAGAAAGAATTTATTCAAACACTAGAACAAACTTTAGCAAAAAGCTAAGGGAGGAAAAATGTCAGAGACCACCGTTACCCCTGCTATCAAAGCTAGCATTATTGCTGAATCACTGCCTTATATTAAGCGATTTCATGGCAAGACCGTTGTCGTCAAATATGGTGGCAATGCGATGACTGAGGAGCGCTTACAAAAAAGTTTTGCACATGACATTGTACTGTTGAAACTGATTGGTCTAAATCCCATTGTTGTTCACGGTGGTGGCCCACAAATTGACACTGCACTTAAGCGTCTTGGTAAAGAAGGTACATTTATCCAAGGAATGCGTGTTACTGATGCCGATACAATGGAAGTGGTAGAGTGGGTACTTGGTGGCCAAGTACAGCAAGACATCGTAATGATGATTAATCAAGCAGGTGGTAAAGCGATTGGCCTAACAGGTAAAGACGGTGGACTCATACAGGCACAAAAAAAATTGATGCCTAATAAAGAAAATCCTGAGCAACCACTTGATATTGGCTATGTTGGCGAAATAACAAGTATTGACCCTGCGGTAATCAAAGCCATTATTGAAGATCAATTTATTCCTGTGATTTCACCTATCGGTTTTAATTATGAAGAAAATGCCGTTTATAACATCAATGCGGACTTAGTCGCAGGTAAAATTGCAGAAGTCCTAATGGCAGAAAAATTATTACTGATGACAAATATTCCCGGTGTATTAGATAAAGAAGGTAACTTATTGCGTCGGCTATCTACTAGCACTATTGATGCTCTTTTTGCTGATGGGACTATTACTGGTGGGATGATGCCTAAAATCGCTTCTGCGCTAGAGGCTGCTCACACAGGCGTAAACTCTGTCCATATTGTTGATGGTCGAGTACCTCATTGCCTATTATTAGAAATCCTCACCAATGAAGGTGTAGGGACAATGATTACGGCATAACTGTGTCTACGCTGATTAAACGTATCTCTTCAAAAAACCATGCTCCCATATCAGACAGGGTATGGCTTTTTGATTTGGATAATACAATACATGATGCATCTCACGCTATTTTTGATCAAATCAACAATAGCATGACAAGAGCTGTCATGAATGCACTTAAGCTTTCTTTTGAACAAGCCACTCAGCTACGCCAACGATATTGGGAAAAATATGGTGCAACCATGATTGGCATGCATAAACACCATGGAGTAAATGCATTAAAGTTCCTACATGCTAGTCATCACTTTGATGTTGCCAAATACGTAAAGCATCAACCTCGATTACGTTATTTATTAAATAATACACCTGGCAAAAAATACGTTGTCACTAATGCTCCTTACGACTATGCACTTACCGTACTAGAAACGCTTGGAGTAAAAGAATGCTTTGAAGGCATTTGTGCCATTGACCACATGTGTATACATGGACACTATCGTCCAAAACCTTCGATGAAACTTATGCGGGGTTTATTAAAA
The DNA here is from genome assembly GCF_000506865.1 of Pelistega indica. Lineage (GTDB taxonomy): Bacteria > Pseudomonadota > Gammaproteobacteria > Burkholderiales > Burkholderiaceae_B > Taylorella > Taylorella indica. The sequence continues at coordinate 10,173 of NZ_AYSV01000092.1, read as the reverse complement.
GAGCTCAATTGTCCTGCTAAAAATATTGTTCTAGTTGAAGATACATTAAAAAACCTTAAGGCGGCTAAACAATTAGGGATGCAATGTGCCCATATTTTCAATATAGGCACCCCCTTTAGCGCAATTTATGATGGCAGACCGAGTTATGTAGATATCAAAAAGCATTCCATCCAAGCCTTATTATTAAGTGATTTTGCTCGTTATCCCTCATCTTGCTAAGTCTTATTTCTTAGATAACAACTCTTCAATGGCTGAGGCAGAGCCATAACCATTCATACGCTCACCATTTGCCATTAGTACCATTGGTGTGCCACGAATCTGCAACTTACGCGCCAAGGCTAGAATCTCGTTAGTTGGCTCTTCACAGTTCTCTGCGTCTGTTGGCGTTTTATGCTCTTTCATCCAAGCTGACCATGCCGCATTTCGATCTTTAGCACACCAAATATTTGTCGTTTTTTTCACCGAATCCTTACCGAGAATAGGAATTAGAAATGTATAAACAGTCACATTATCAAGCTTATCTATTTCTGAATAAAGACGCTTACAATAACCACAATTGGGGTCTTCAAATGTCGCCAGAACTCGTTCACCATTACCATGCACTCTCTTCAATGCCTTATCCAAGGGTAAACTATTGAAGTCAATAGCTGTCAATTTTTTCATACGAGCTTCAGTGACATCCTCAAGCGTTTTCGTATCAATCAAACTACCCGCAATGACAAAAGAACCTTTTTCATCGTATATAAGATCGTATCTTGGGTAACAACCTCATAAAGACCACCATAGTTAGTTTTTTCAATGCTTTCTACTTTTAAATCAAAAGCCTTTTCTAAATTAGCCTTAATCTCATTGGTATCTGCAAATGCATTCACAGCATACAAAGCACTTACTAAGGTCATTAATTTTAAAATTTTCATCTCTTTTCCTTCTTTATAGATGTCCGTTATATTGAATACTTACAGCCCCGAAGCTTTCCGTACCAAAAATTCTTTGATAAAAGGCAAATTATCTATCGCATCTAACCCTACATTACGAATAAATTGCAGAGGGAGCTCCTGACGTGTAAACAATTGCTGTAAACCATCTGTTATCCAACGCATATGCGCTAATGGCTCACTACGTTCACGTTGATAGCGTTGCAACACTCTACTATCGCCAAACTCTCTATAAGGTTCTTTTTCTTTTAAAATACGACTCAGTGACTCAACATCACCTAAACCTAGATTTAAGCCTTGACCAGCCAACGGATGGACTCGATGTGCCGCATCCCCGATTAAGGCAACGCCATGACTAACCAAACCACTTTTTTCTAAACTTAAATCAAATCCATACATGGGACTACGCAATATCAATTGCCCTAATGTATCTTGACTAAGATGACCTACTCGTTTTCTAAGCACATCAGCAAGATTGTCAACTGTCAAATTCAATAGTTCATTTGCTGTTGTACTATCCGTTGACCATACCATGGAAATCTGATGCCCATCTTTCGTATCAGGTAAAGGTAAAAAAGCCAATACCCCTTCATTAGTAAACCATTGATAAGCGGTATTCTGATGAGGTTTTTCAACGGTAAATTGTGCTACCAACCCTTTGGCATGATAAGACTTAACTTTATGCCATATACCAGCTTGTTGGCGGATCACTGAATTCATACCTTCAGCAGAAATCAATAAATTAGCACTCAACACCTGCCCTTTTTCTGTTGTCACATCAATAGCAAGTTTATTATCCGGACTCCTTTTATACTGCAATTGTTTGGCTTTATCATCAATCCATTCTAGTCCATGAAAATTCACTGCCTGCTGTAAAGCATACTCAAGTTCTCCTGACTCAACTATCCACGCTAATTGATCCGATGTACTTGTATTAGCTGATAACGTCATTAACCCTGAAGCATCTCCTTGAATCTGCATATGCTCCACAGCGACTAGCCTTTCTGTCGGCAACACCCTCCAGACACCTAGCTTTTGCAAGAACTGCTGACTAGCTAAAGAAATAGCGTAGATACGTGGATGATACTGTTCGCCCAAATTGGCTTTCGCTTTTATATTTGGTGCAAGCATTTTGACAGGAAGTCCTTGCTTTAATAATGACAAGGCCATGCTTAATCCAACTATCCCAGCTCCACTCACCAGAATTTGACTATTGTTACTCATCGTGCGCTAGGCTCCCCTGCTTCTCTAGGCCATAAAACCCACATGTAACCTGCCTGCTTCATACGCCCTGCTGACTCTCCTGCCGCATCACCACTGCCCCAGTAAAAGTCTGCACGAGCAGCACCTTTGATTGCCGCACCCGTATCTTGTGCATAAACTAAACGACGTAAAGGGACATTACTACCTGGTTGTGTTGTCGCTAAAAAAACTGGTGTTCCCAAAGGCACATAACTCGGATCAACTGCAATAGATCTTTCCCCTATTAATGGTATACCGTATGCCCCTTTAGGACCAACAATATCATCATTGAGTTTTTCTTCTTTAAAAAATACCATCGCTTTATTCGCATTAAGCATTTCATTGACACGATCAGGGTGACTTTGTGCCCATGCTTTAATGTTTGGCATAGAGGCTTGCTCTAATGTTAGTTGCCCTTGGTCTACTAACCACCGTCCAATAGACGTATAGGGCTGTCCATTATGATCGGCATACGCTAGCCTTAGCATAGAACCGTTTTCTAATTGTACCTTTCCTGACCCTTGTACTTGCAAAAAGAAAGCTTCTACAGGATCAGCCAACCATACAATCACTGGAGGCTGCTTACTTGACGACATAATCTCGGCTCGTGTTTCATAAGGAACTACTTTATTCCCTACTAACTTCCCTCTCACTCGTTTACCAGCTAATTCTGGATAAAGCTTACCCAAATCAATCGTTAATAAATCTGACGGCGGAGCATACATAGGCCATTGATACACCCCTTCTTGACGCCTAGAACCTTTAACAATAGGTTCATAATAGCCAGTAACCAAGCCTTGTGTCCCCTTTTCACCAGAAACAGCCCAAGGTTGAAGATTTTGTTCGATAAAGTTTTTGGCTGTCGCTGGATCTACATTATTGCCCATTTGAGCCACTTGCGCACAAATAGGATACCATGCTTGGGGGGTCGGCTCTGGCAGGAATAGTTAATGACCCTGAGATTGGACGCATCAAACCACGGCAGTTATTGACCAAGCCTAACCATATATTTTCACCATTATCCTCATTCCAACCAGGCAAATTGCTCCAGTTAGACAGTTGATAACTTGCTTTTAACTCTCTAGGCTTGGTATTTTTAAATACCGAAGCATCAGGCACTACTAATGGCGCATGGATATCAAACGCTTCTTCAGAAGCTTGTGTTGAATAAGGAGCATCCGTGGAAGAACAACCTGCTAGCAAAAGTCCTAACAGAGAAAGTTTAATTATTTTTTTCATACAACTACCTCTTTGGCATCAGGTATATCCAATGCACAATTTGTTTTTAAGCATAACCCTTATGGATTAAAGTTATATAATACTTCATTATTCCTATTATGTTCTCAATCTCCGTTTTCATTACAAATCATGACAAACTCCATGACTGCTCGTATTGCTCCAAGTATCTTATCGGCTGATTTTGCTAAATTAGGGCAAGAAGTTGCCGATGTTATTCATGCTGGCGCCGACTGGATTCACTTCGATGTGATGGATAATCACTACGTCCCTAACCTAACCATAGGACCTATGGTATGTCAAGCGATTAGACCTTATACTACAGCACCTATTGATGTGCACTTAATGGTTGAGCCTGTCGATAGCCTGATTCCAATGTTTGCCAAGGCTGGAGCAAATTATATTACGTTCCATCCTGAAGCCTCTAAACATATTGATCGTAGCCTATCACTTATTCGTGATAATGGCTGTAAAGCAGGTTTAGTACTAAATCCTGGTACACCACTACAGTGTTTAGATTTTGTCATGGATAAATTAGATATGATTTTATTGATGTCGGTCAATCCGGGGTTTGGTGGTCAATCTTTTATTCCTAGCACGTTAGAAAAAATCAAACAAGTACGAGCACGCATTGATGCCTATCGTAATAATGGTGGACAAGAAATTCTTTTGGAAGTAGATGGTGGTATTAAAGTTGATAATATCGCTAAAGTATATGCTGCTGGTGCGGATACTTTCGTTGCCGGCTCTGCCATTTTTGGTCAGAAAAATTATGCTGAAGTTATTCAACAAATGCGCTCAGAAATCGCTAAGGTGGAAAAATAATGACCTACAAAGCTGTTTTCTTCGATTTAGATGGCACACTCGTAGACAGCGTACCTGATTTAGCACGAGCTACCAATGCTATGCTAGCTGAATTGGACTTGCCTCAGCGATCTATGGAAGCACTTACTAGTTATGTTGGCAAAGGTTCCGATATGCTCATTAAGCGTGCGCTAGCAGGTGATATTCAACCCAATGAACCTGACCCTATACTGTTTGAGCAAGCTAAACATTTATTCAAAAAATACTACCATCTCTATAATGGGCAGCAGTCAATAGTCTACTCAGGTGTTTTTGAAGGGCTCACCAGACTTAAAGAGATGGGGTTATCACTTGCTGTTGTGACCAATAAACCACAAGAGTTTACCCTAATACTTTTGGAACAAACAAAGCTACAACCATTTTTTAAGGTAATAACAAGTGGCGATACCTGTTCGCGCAAAAAACCCTATCCAGACCAACTACTCTATACCTGCAAACAATTAGCACTGTCTCCTCACGAAGTAGTCTTTGTGGGCGACTCGATTAATGATGCACAAGCCGCTGATGCCGCCAATATGGATTTTTTAGTACTTCCTTATGGGTATAATGAAGGTAACTCTGTACAAACACTAAAAGTTAATGCTATAGTACAGGATATTAATCAGGTCGCTGATTGGATTAATCAGCGAGTATCGACTTAATTTAACAAGATTTTTTTCATGCAATACTCGGTAAACATTATCACTACAGTTTCTGGCTCTTATTGGCGTTGGTGGTACTCCTTTGCCGGGATGATTGCACGCTAAAAAAACGTAAGATCCAGATTAAAGTACACAGCACGTTTTAACAGCAAATTTTTCAAAAACCCGGCCAAATTTGAGTCGGGTTTTTTCATACCTATCGATTATTTGGCCAACTGAACAAGAGATTGAGTAAATGATGACTGAAATAGAATTTAAAGCACTTGCCGCACAAGGATATAACCGTATCCCTCTTATTAAAGAAACCTATGCAGACCTTGATACTACATTAGGTATTTACCTAAAACTCGCTCACTCTGGTAAAGAATCAGGCAAAATGAGCTGCTTATTGGAGTCCGTTGTTGGTGGAGAACGTTTTGGCCGCTACTCTTTTATTGGTTTACCTGCTAAAACCGTTATTAAATGTGAAGGTGAACATACCGAAGTCATCACTAACAATAAAGTTGTCGAAACATACGAAGGCGATCCTCTTACATTCATCCAAGCCTTCCAGAAACGTTTTAAAGTCGCCTTACGTCCTGGCATTCCTCGCTTTGCAGGTGGATTAGCAGGTTATTTTGGCTATGATACCGTCCGCCATATTGAGAAAAAATTAGGCCCTGCGGTTAAACCTTTTCCACAAGGTCAAGAGGGATTACCAGATATTCTACTTATGCAAGTAGATGAAATGGTCATTGTCGATAACGTTATTGGACGGACTTATCTTGTTATTTACGCTGACCCTACTGAAGATGAAGCTTACACAAAAGCGCAAAAACGTCTATTAAAACTTCGTGCCTTATTACGTAAACCTGTTGATATTCCCTATAGCCTCCCTAGTCTAGTAACTGAAGAAATCCGTACCTTCAAAAAAGCTGATTTTATAGAGGCTGTCAAAAAGGCCAAAGAACACATTGCCGCTGGCGATTTAATGCAAGTTCAAGTTGGACAAGTCATTGCCAAACCATTCCGTGATTCCCCCCTGTCACTCTACCGTTCTCTACGATCTCTCAACCCTTCCCCTTATATGTACTACTGGAATTTTGGCGACTTTCATGTCGTTGGTGCATCGCCAGAAATCCTAGTCCGTCAAGAGCTATTTGCGGATGATCATGGGGCAGAAGAATCCCGTATTACTATTCGCCCATTGGCAGGTACTCGTAAACGAGGTGATAATCCTATAGAGGATGCAGCTCTTGCTCAAGAATTAAAAAATGACCCCAAAGAAATTGCCGAACACCTCATGCTAATTGATTTAGCTCGTAATGACATCGGTCGTGTCGCACAGATTGGCTCTGTAAAAGTTACCGATCAAATGACTATCGAGCGCTACTCTCATGTCATGCACTTAGTATCAAATGTACAAGGCACATTAAATAAAAATATGGATGCGATTGACGTCTTAAGAGCAACATTCCCTGCTGGTACGCTGACTGGTGCCCCAAAAGTCAAAGCAATGGAAATTATCGACCAATTAGAGCCTGTTCGACGCGGGATTTATGGTGGTGCAGCAGGCTATTTAAGCTATAACGGCTCTATGGATGTGGCAATTGCTATTCGTACTGGTGTCATTAAAAATGGTATGTTGTTTGTACAAGCCGCTGCCGGTGTGGTTGCAGACTCAGATCCAGAAAAAGAATGGTTAGAAACAGAACATAAAGCACGTGCCGTACTACGTGCCGCTGAACAAGTGCAATACGGTCTTGACCAACCTATTTAAAGGACTACTACCATGTTATTAATGCTAGATAATTACGATTCTTTTACTTATAACATCGTGCAATATTTTGGTGAACTTGGTCAAGAAGTGAAAGTACTTCGTAACGATCAAACATCGATTGAAGAAATTGAAGCCTTAAATCCGGATTATATTTGTATTTCACCCGGTCCTTGTGATCCAGCACAAGCTGGAATCTCTCTCGATGTGATTAAGCACTTTGCAGGCAAAAAACCTATTTTAGGCATTTGCTTAGGACATCAAGCAATTGGTGAAGCCTTTGGTGGAAAAATTGTGCGTGCGAAAACAATTATGCACGGTAAAGCCAGTAAAATCACCCATACTAATACAGATATTTTTAAAGATATCCCTTCTCCTTACACTGTCATTCGCTATCATTCACTTGCCATTGATAGAAACTCAATTCCTGCTTGTTTAAAAATTACGGCTGAAACAGACGACGGTGAAATCATGGGAATTGCCCATACTACTCTTCCTATCTATGGCGTACAATTTCACCCAGAATCTATTCTTAGTGAATATGGCCATAAACTTCTACAAAATTTTTTGAATTTAAAGGATTAATATGACGATTTCATACCAAGAAGCTCTTACACGTTGTATTGAACATCGTGAAATTTTCCAAGAAGAAATGGTTGATTTAATGCGTGGTCTCATGCGTGGTGAAATGCCAGAACCTATCGCAGCCGCCTTACTCATGGGATTACGAGTCAAAAAAGAGACCGTTGATGAAATTACTGCGGCTGCCTCTGTAATGCGAGAATTCGCAACTCCTGTCAAATTAGATAATGCCGACGAAGCTTTAGATATGTGCGGTACAGGTGGTGACGGTAGTCATACGTTCAATATCTCTACATGTGCTATGTTCGTTGCTGCGGCAGCTGGTGTTCCTGTAGCCAAACACGGTAATCGTAGTGCATCCTCTTCAAGCGGCAGCGCTGATGTCTTAGAGGCATTAGGTGCAAATATCGATATAAAAGACCCTGCCCAGATTAAAGAATGTCTTGAAGCAACAAATATCGGTTTTATGTTTGCACCTTACCATCACAGCAGTATGAAAAATATCGCTGGTATCCGCAAAATGTTAGGTGTACGAACAATCTTCAATATTCTAGGTCCATTAACAAATCCCGCTGGTGCAAAAAACCAATTAATGGGGGTTTTTCACCCTGATTTAGTTGGGATTCAAGTCCGTGTATTGCAGCAATTAGGCTCTAAGCACGTATTAATTATTCACGGTATGGACGGTTTAGACGAGGCATCCTTAGGCGCCAAAACACGCATTGGAGAGTTAAAAGATGGTAAAGTAAAAGAGTACGATATTCATCCAGAAGATTTTGGTTTATCTATGTTCTCCACTAATCATTTTAAAGTACGAGATAAGGAAGAATCCCGTGATGTAATTCGTGGGGTGTTAAATAATAACCCTGGCCCTGCACGTGATATTGTCACTTTTAATGCTGGTATTGCTATTTATACAGGCAACAAAGCAGATAGCATTGCACAAGGGATAAAAATCGCTGATGAACTCATTAGCAATGGAGCCGCACTCAACAAACTACATCAATTTTGTGACTACACAAGGAAATTTTCAACATGAGTGATATTCTAGAAAAAATTCTGACCACAAAAAAAGAAGAGATTGCCGTCTTGAAACAGATGCGTAGCGAAATTGATTTACTTGCTGAAGCAAATGCTCGTAACGATGTTAGAGGATTTGCTAATGCATTAATCAGTACTATTCATCGTAAAGAAAATGCAGTTATTGCTGAAATCAAAAAAGCCTCACCATCAAAAGGGGTCATTCGCGAAGATTTCAATCCTATTGAGATTGCTACCACCTACGCCAACAACGGTGCTACTTGCCTATCTGTGTTAACGGATCGTACCTATTTTCAAGGTTCACCAGATTATTTACGTCAAGCAAGAGCCTCTTGTTCTCTACCAGTCTTGCGTAAAGACTTTATTATTGATCCTTACCAAATCATTAACTCTCGTGCCTTGGGTGCAGATTGTATTTTATTAATTGTGAGCGCCTTATCAGATGCCCAACTAAACGAATTGGAAGCAGCTACGCTAGAATTGGGCATGGATGCCTTAATTGAGGTACATGACCATACCGAGTTAGAGCGTGCATTGAATTTAAAAAGCCCTCTCATTGGTATTAACAATCGTAATCTACGTAACTTTGAAGTTAGCCTAGACAATACGATAAAGTTATTAAATGATATCCCTACCGATAGAGTCGTCATCACTGAAAGTGGTATCCATACCCATGATGATATAACACTAATGAACGAACATAATGTGTATGGTTTTTTAGTAGGCGAATCACTAATGCGTCAAGAGGATCCTGGCAAAGGTCTAGCCTTACTTCTAGGTAAATCATAGACACACATAGTTAACTTTTTCTGATTCTAAACAGGTTAGAAGTTTAGACTGTCGATAAAGTTAATAAAAAGAAGGGTGGTTAATAATTTGAGTCTAAACAAATTAGGCTCAAATTATTTAAACAATTAACAGTACAAATATTAATTTATATTTAAAGTTTTAACTATTACGCACCACCCCATTTTACTACCTCTGTTTTTTTATTCCATTATGACAATCTCTTGTATTCTATGCCAAGAAACTGGTGGCACAATCATTTACCAAAACGAGTTCATTCGCATTATCAATGCGAATGAACAACATTACCCAGGCTTTACACGAGTAATTCTTAATCAGCATATTGCTGAAGTGACTGATTTAAATGATGAAAATAGAGAAAAGCTGATGAATTATGTTTACTTAGTTGAAACAGTGCAACGAGAGGTATTAAAACCCCATAAAATCAATCTTGCTCAATTTGGCACCATGGTACCTCACTTACACTGGCATATCATCCCTCGCTTTGAATGGGATTTACATTTTCCTAATTCGTTTTGGGGAACCGTTACTAAGGATGGAAACAATCCAACTTACCAACAATTTTTGCAACAGCAAGTTCAACTTCTTGACACTTATCACAACACCCTAAAAAAATACGCACAACAATTGCTATTTGTCTAGTATGACAGAATAGTTTTGTCCAATAGGACATTACGTCCGCTCCCTTTAGCATGAAATCTTTCTCACTAAACCTAGTAGGATTTCATCATGACCTCTCGAAAAAAACCGTCCCCTTCCTCTACTAACTCTACGCCACCATCTCCAGCTGCTACCGTCACATCTGACCCTACAGCACCTCCCTCCTCAGCGTTCGCCTCTTCTACCGCCAATCCAACTGCGAGCACCGCTGACGCCTCTTCCCTCCCCTTTACCCACCTTGACCTCACTCAAGACTGGGTCTTTAAATGGATGTTCGGTCAGCTCGACCATAAGCACCTCCTCATCGACCTTCTCAACACCATCCTCGCCGATAAAGAGCCTCCCATCATCGATATTCAACTCAACAACACCGAACAAATCGGTGAATCCCTCGATAACCGCAACCTGA
>NZ_AYSV01000091.1 GCF_000506865.1 Pelistega indica | reverse complement strand
CTTATGACACCATCAGCTTCAAAAAAATTAGACATTTCACTTCTAAATAAAACCTTATTTCGGCTCGCCCTTCCACGCTTAGTTCTTCGCTCTTGTGGTGGTACTGATTTGTGTAATCCTATGGATTATGGTTGCACAATGGATTTTAGCATTTGGCGCTAAACAAGACTATGCTTTCTTAGCAAGTTATAGTAACCAAATTGTTGACTATCTCAATAGTATCAATAAATATATTTGGTGGGGATTAGTACTATTTGGGTCTGTATTACTTTATTTCATTCTTTCTGGGTGGATTAGCTCAAGCCTCAAAAAGGCGAGTCATATTGTACCTAACCAAGAAGTTATGGAGGAATTAATACCGAAGCTTTCCAAAAATGCACAGCACGTTTTGCTATGGGTTTGGAACGATCAACGCGAACCTATCACCATTCAGAACCTATATGACACACGTAATCAATTACGTCACGATCGCATTAGTCGCCTCGCTCAAATCAACCGACAACGTGAATTACTCGGATATTCAATGCTTCCAACGCAAGCAGAGAAAGACAACCAACGTGAGCTTGAAAAAGTAGAGCATGTTCTCGGTAATATCGATTTAAACCTGACTAAAGAAGATTCCCCTACTCACTAAAAACAACAGTTTTTTGAATTTTTGGTCTACTACTTGATTTTTTTCTTAATTTAAGTTGATAATAGAGACACTATGAATATGCAAATTCCTCAACATTCTTCTTTGCAAAATCACTTCGTTGCAAGTGAGGACACAACTCGTGCATATTCTTCTCTGTTACTGCTCGATTTAGTGATCGGTTGCTGAGCCTTGAGCTTCAGTGGTGCTCCGCAGCCTTTATCAGCCACTCAGGATTTAAGTTTTTATTATTAAAAATCCCAGTGTGTGTATCGGCAGTACCCTTGTACACTGGGAATATAGAAATTAGATAGGTGCAAAAATGCTTTCTAACCCAGCGTCAAAATATATACCATTCAAACCTTTTAATCGTCCATTTACTGAGCGTACATGGCCAAACAATACCATTTCAAAGCCTCCTATATGGATGAGCACTGATTTACGAGATGGTAATCAATCCCTTATTGAACCAATGAGTGTTGAACGTAAATTACGTTTTTTCAAACATCTAGTACAAATTGGTTTTAAAGAAATTGAAGTAGGCTTTCCTTCTGCATCACAAACGGATTTTGATTTTGTAAGAACCTTGATTGATGACAAGCTTATTCCTAATGATGTCACAATCATTGTGTTAACTCAGGCACGTGAAGATTTAATCAATCGTACCGCAGAAGCTTGTGCTGGCACTAAAAATGCCATGATTCATATGTATAACGCAACTGCTCCTGCATTTCGCAAAATTGTCTTTAAAATGAGCCAAGAAGAAGTGCTCAACTTTGCGGTAGCAGGCACTAAATTAGTGAAAGCCGCAATGGCAAAATATCCAGAAGTTAACTGGCGTTTCGAATATTCTCCAGAAGTATTTAGTACCACAGAGCCTGATTTTGCCGTCTCTGTATGTAATGCTGTCGCTGCAGAATGGGGTACAGCTCCTGACCGCAAAATTATTTTCAACTTGCCAGCAACAATTGAGTCTACAACGCCTAATATTTACGCTGACCAGATCGAATATTTCTGCAACAACATTAACGATAGAAAAAATGTCATTGTCAGCGTACACCCTCACAATGACCGTGGAACAGCAGTCGCAGCGGCTGAATTAGCCATGATGGCAGGTGCTGACCGCGTGGAAGGTTGTTTATTTGGCAGTGGTGAACGTACTGGTAATGTAGATTTAGTTACTCTTGCATTGAACCTTTACACTCAAGGTATCAACCCTGAATTAGATTTCTCTGATATTGATGCTGTTCGTTTAACCGCAGAATATTGTAACCAATTACCTGTTCATCCAAGACATCCGTACGTAGGTGATTTGGTATTTACAGCCTTCTCTGGCTCTCACCAAGATGCCATTAAAAAAGGATTTGCACAACAAAAACCAGATGCGCCATGGGAAGTGCCTTATCTACCAATCGACCCTGCTGATTTAGGTAGAAGTTATGATGCAGTTATTCGTGTCAATAGTCAATCAGGTAAAGGAGGAATTTCTTATCTCCTAGAGCATGAACATGGTTTAAATCTACCTCGTCGCCTACAAATTGAATTTAGTCGTGCTATTCAACGTGTAACGGATGAGACAGGTACAGAGGTAAATGGAAATGCTGTCTATGATATCATTCAAAAAAGAATATCTCGAACAAAGCACCCCTTGGTCTTTAGTAAATCATCGAATTAGTACTATTTCAAATGGAGATGGTAGCAATACGTTCATTATCGAAGCAGAATTAAAAAATGGTAATGAAGTAAAATCTATCAAAGGACAAGGTGATGGCTCTATCTCCGCATTTATTAATGCCTTAAACTTACCTATTCGCTTTATGGATTATCATGAACATGCATTAGGATCTGGTGAAAATACCAATGCCGTATGTTATGTAGAATTACGCTTAGACGACTCACCAACAGGGTTCGGCGTAGGTATTCATAAAGATATTGTTACGGCCTCTTTTGCTGCTGTTTTAAGTGCCGTCAATCGTCATCTAAATACGAAGAAATAAATCATTTCTTCTTAAAACTGTAGTAAGCCTCTAATCAACCATTGAATGGGATTAGAGGCTTTTTTATGTCTCATTTGTTATAAAGAGTGCTAATTACCACGCACTACCTGATCGCCAAACTACTTGATCATTTTCATTCTTTAATGCTTCTTTCATCATAGACAACAATGGAAAAGCACGCTGGGCAAGACTTACCGCTTCCTGTACTGGATGCACTTTTTCATCGCCTCTGGCATCTCTTTCATCTTCTTCTTTGAAACTATCTTGAGAGTTTTCCTGCTTATTCTTAGAAATGGCTGCCTCAAGACTGGCAATACTATCAGCCAATTGCTGATGCGTAATAACTCCCTCTTTAGGCATACTGTCATAGCCACGTCCCATTGCATTTAATACAACCAAGGCATGTTGGTCTAACATCAATACATCACCGCTTGATTGAGAAGAAAATGTAATCAGCATAAGTAATACTCCTTATGGTTAAAAAGCCTTATCACCTATAGGCAATAAAAATCTATTGAGTAAGAATTCCATTGTACCTTTATTCCTATCAGGATAGCCAAATGAAATATTTACTATGGATATTCAGTTTATGCTGTTTTATTTTATCTACGCAAGCCCAAGGTCAAACTTGTACACCAGCCAAAACCGGTAACCCTTGCTCTAGTTCTTCAAGATCTCCCTCACTCAATCTAGGTGCAGGCAATCCTATTCATTTAATGAGTGGTAATAAATTTCAGCAAGAAGATGATTTATGGATGCGATTATCTGGACTAGAAATTGTTCGCTACTATAATTCGTTCTCCTCTACTCCTAGCGTCATGGGTGTTGGTTGGCAATCCTCTTACACTACACAATTATTTCCATTCAAACATAACTGGCAAATTATTCTTGATGATGGGCAACGAGTAATGTTTCACCCTCCTGATGGATTACAAGCACAAGCTATTGAGCACCATCAAGGGTATTTATTACATGACAATACACATTGGAAATGGATTACCCCCCAAGGTCTTATACGTACTTTTGATGCTAATGGTTATCTTATAGAAGTCTTTATTCCAGGCTTTCCAACCATTTATATTCAACGGGCAGAAAAGGATGCTCCCGCACTAATCTCTAGCATAAGCTCAGGGGATGAAACACTGCGTTATTATTATCATCGAACACCGCAAGGCGTAGTATTACAAAAAATTGATAGCCCTATCGGCAGCTATTTCTACGATTATGATATTCCTGTAGGTCACCAACATTATCGTTTAACTAAACTCACTCGCCCAGATGGATGGATAAAACAGTATCTTTATGAACCCGAGAAACAGGCGGGCAATCCTTACTTACTGACAGGAATTAGCATCACAACACCCACTAACAAAACTACTCGTATCAATGAGTGGCGATACAATACCGAGGGTTTAGCCAACTATAGTCACACTCTTGGATACGATGCTCTTTTTATTGATTATGCAAAACTAGCAAAGCAGCATAATCAGGAATCTCATACTATTGTCCGTAGCCAACAAGGTCTTCAAACCCATATAAAAGGCATTATAAAAAAAGGGCATTTTTTACTCACAGAAGTTACTGGTGATGGGTGCTATCTATGCCCTAGAGTTGGTACAAAAGCTAGCTATAATGAAGATGGATTTATGACATTTATTAATGGCTACCATATTCAACGCAATCGCCAAAACAAGGTTCAACAGATCCGTTTTGAGCATCCTTTATGGGGAATTATTCAACTAGACTATGATTTAAATGGCATCCCTCAAAAATGGCATAGTCAATACACAGACAAACAAAATATCCGCTTTCCTGATACTTATGAATTAACGGATAAACCTACTGCTGATGCTTCACTCTATTTAGAAATCCAAGATAAAGCGCTTATCTTTAAAAATAATTTAAATTTAAACCAAAATAACAGTAAAGATAATTTACAGCAAACATTGATATTGAGTAATACCTCAAAAAATCAACACTTATGGTCGCAACAACGCCACTATAGTCAAGAGGGTTTATTGTTAAAAGAAGATTTTGACTTTCCTCTGCTAAAAAAAACTATTCACAATAGTTATCTATATGACAACAGACATAGATTAGTAGCTAGTGAACAAACAATTAATGGCATTACTCAGCACTTCTATTACCAGTGGGCACTGTCTGGACAAAATAATGCCTATGCGATTGATAAACAAACAACAGTGCCAGTAATCATACGAGATAAGCAGGGTTTACCACTTGTTTATAATGATTGGCAGCTACGATATGGCAGTCATAAGCGTATTAGTGAAGTATCAAAAAATAATCAATTATATGCTCGTTATGACTATGATAAATTAGGGCGTCGTATTCAAAAAGAAACATCAAATACCACGACTACATTTAGCTATGCTAGCGGTAAACTTGTAAGCGAAAAACAAATCAATCATTGTTCTACTCATAATAAGCAACCTTGCTCCACACTCACACGACAAAGAGACTATATTTATTCAGGACTAATGCTTGTTGCTTTTACAGATACAGTCATCGATAAAGAAGGTAAACGTACACAGCAACTGTTTTATGTGCACAATGATCATCTTGGACAAGTGAATTAATTACACAGACAAGCAGCAACACATAGTTTGGGCAGCCCATTATTCACCGACTGGAGAAGCAACAATTTTTGTGAACAAAATTGTCTTTAACCTTCGCCAGCCTGGGCAATATTTTGATCAAGAAACAGGGTGGCACGATAATTATTTACGTACCTATGACCCCAAAGCTGGGCACTATTTAGAGCCAGATCCCATGGGTCCTACTTATGCCAATGATCCTTTTGGTTATGTCAGACAACAACCACGCCATTTTATTGATCCACTAGGATTGCTATTATTTGCCTTTGATGGCACCACTAATAGTATTGCATCCAATACCAATGTATGGAAATTCTATCAACTTTATAATGGCCCAAAGTTTTATAAAGAAGGTCCGGGAGGCATTCCTGGAGAAAGCTTTTTAGACAAAGTAGGTGGTGCATTATTTTCAACGACTACAGAAAAAATTCTAGATGAACATAAGCAGAATTTAATTAACTATATGCGTAGCAAAAACCAGCAGTTTGATGACCCAATTCCAATTGATATTGTGGGGTTTTCAAGAGGTGCCGCTATTGGCATGATATTTTCCAATTATGTGAAAGGCTTAGTGAAAAATGGACTTTTTCACTACCGACAACAATATGAAGTCAATGGACTTGAATATATCCAAGATATACAAACCTGTGTAGATCTACGTTTTATTGGACTATTTGATACTGTTGCTCAATTTGGTGCCAATGGACTTGGCAATTTTAACTATAACTACACAGCTGCTCCTGAATGGGAATTGATTAGCCATGCCGTAGCACTTAATGAATACCGCTATCTATTACCATTAACTAGCTATGCTCCTCTAATCTCTGAAAAAAACAATAACAATACAAATGTCATTGAACAAGGTTTTTTAGGTAGTCATACCGAAGCAGGAGGTGTTCATGTTGAAGGTGATGCAGCAAGCCCCAAAAACCCTCATAAAAATAAACTCTATGGTGATCTAAGTCATATTCCTCTTGCATGGACATACACTCAAGCAAAAAATCTAGGCATTGACTTAAAACCTCTTTCTTCCATTACAAACAAAAACAATATGCCATTAGATGAAATCCATAATGCCCTTATGCATAACACTTATGGCGAATACTATACACAGTCTCCAATTCGTCAAAAAGGTATAGATATTGGGGGATTAAGCTCAACACAAGCTATTCGAACTCGTGATAGAAATATAGAAACGGCTGGATCAATTACTACCCAAGAAAAACAAGGTACAACGGTACATATTGGCGATGATGTTCGAAAAAAACATCTAACCGCTGGTGAAGTTAAATTTATTGACACCAAAAATTCTGAATTACATATGGGTAGTGTTGGCATCTATGGCATTGTCAATGCACAGAAATATTTATCCTGGTTAGAAAACACCCTAAACTGGACTGCTCCTATTAAAAGCTCCCCTTAGCAAGACCAATAATATGGTATTATTTAGCTTATTTCTTTTTAAAAACAACCCCCTATATACGATAGGGCTTAATAGGTAATATCAACGTATGCTCCCAGAGCTCCAGAATAAACTCAGTCAGCTATTAGCTGATGCTGTAAAAACTCTTCTACCAGAACAAGAGCCAGTCATCAAACTTGAACGTCCAAAACAAGCAGAACATGGGGATGTCGCAAGCAATATTGCTATGCAATTAGCTAAGCCAAATAAACGTAATCCCAGAGAGCTAGCTCAAGACATTGTAGATACACTAATGAGCAATCCCTTGGCAAAAGAGCTTCTCGCTTCAGCTGAGATTGCTGGCCCAGGTTTTATTAACCTTCGATGCACCCCTGCCGTACACCAAGAAGTAATTAATTACATTCAAGAATCAAATAAAGATTTTGCTAAATCACCAAGTAATGGTGAGTCATTAATGGTTGAGTTTGTTTCTGCAAACCCTACAGGTCCATTACACGTAGGTCATGCAAGACAAGCGGCATTAGGTGATTGTATCTGTCGTTTATTCTCTGCTGCAGGTTATAAGGTACACCGTGAGTTTTACTATAACGATGCTGGTAATCAAATTAACAATTTAGCCATTAGCGTACAAGCTCGTGCCAAAGGAATAGATCCCGATGACCCCTCATACCCAGCTGATGGTTACCGTGGTGATTATATTGTTGATATTGCAAATGACTTTATTGCTCAAAAAACAGTTTTTGCCGATGGTAAAAATGTACAAGCGAATGGTAATCTTGATGATTTAGAGAATATTCGCCGTTTTGCTGTTGCCTACTTACGCAATGAACAAGATTTAGACCTTAAAGCCTTTAATCTCGTTTTTGACCAATATTATCTAGAAAGCTCTCTTTATACAGATGGTAAAGTTGAAGAAGCTGTATCTTTATTAACTAAAAATGGTCACACCTACGAAGAAGATGGCGCCCTTTGGTTACGCACGACAGAATTAGGTACTGGTGATGATAAAGACCGTGTTATGCGTAAAACCGATGGTAGTTATACCTATTTTGTTCCTGATGTGGCTTATCACCTGAGCAAATGGAACCGTGGTTTTAAACATGCAATTGATATTCAAGGAAGCGACCACCATGGGACTATCGCACGTGTCCGTGCCGGTTTACAGGGCTTAGAATTAGGTATTCCAAAAGACTTCCCCTCTTATGTCTTACATAAAATGGTCCGAGTAACTCGTAATGGCGAAGAAGTCAAAATTTCTAAGCGTGCAGGTTCTTATGTAACTATGCGTGACTTGATTGACTGGGTAGGACAAGATGCCACCCGTTTTTTCCTTATCCAACGTAAAGCCGATACAGAGTTTACGTTTGATATTGACTTAGCTCTATCAAAAGGCGAAGAAAACCCTGTTTATTATGTGCAATATGCTCATGCTCGTATCTGTAAAATACTGCGTGATGCCGCAGAATTAGCACATCAAGTGGAGCAAGCAGACATTAGTTTATTAACGGCTCCAAGTGAAATTACGCTGTTAAAGCGTCTTGCTGAACTACCAAGTATGATTCAGTTAGCAGCAAAAGATTTAGCACCTCACTATATTGCTTTCTGGGTTCTGGACTTAGCTAAAGACTTCCACTCTTGGTATAACGCTGAACGTATTATGATTGACGATGAAGCATTAAAATTAGCTCGCCTAGCCTTGGCTGACAGCACTAGACAAGTGATTGTTAATGCACTGGATTTATTAGGTGTTTCTGCACCCGAACAAATGTAGTAAAACTTATGGCAACAACAAAACGTAAACCAGCTACTCGACGCTCAACCAAGACAAATTCTCAATCAGCTACAACCCCATTCGGCTATATCATTTTTGGTATTGTAATGGGGTTGGGGCTTGCTGCTGCTCTCGCATACTATTTGCGTGAAAAAAACCATACAACCACACCACCACAAGAGCCTGCTCAAAAGCTAACTAGTCCTGCAGCAACCTCCGTGGAAAAAACACCACCAAAAGTTATTGTCACTGAGCAAAAACCTAGTGTATCCACTCTCCAAAATCAACCGGCTCAACCCACTCAACCTATAAATAACACAACGAGTCAAACTAGCTCAAACATACCTTTAAGAACAGAGGAAATTCCTCAAAGTATTGCTCAGTCAACTGGTACAAAACCCACTACGGAACCAACCACTCCAGTTGTGCCCAAGGAGCCTACTCAGCCTCAAAAAACAGCTGAACCTAAAAACTACAGTCACACCAAACACAAAACCTGAGCACCCCAAAAAAGATGATGCTATCGGTAATTTAATTCAATCAATGAATAACTCGCAAAGCAGTAGTACTGCTAAAGCGGCACCTAAAACACAAGCCATCACTTCGCAGGCAACCACAGAAATCAATAAAAAACCATCAGCGACATTCTTACAAATTGGTTCCTTTAAAGATGCTAATGAGGCTGATGCAAAACGTGCTGAGCTATTAATGCACGGCATTTCCAATGTAACTATCAGCCAAACAACTATTAATAATACCGAGTTTACTAGAGTAAGAATTGGGCCTTTCACTAGTGAAAGTGAGCTTAAAAAAATGCAAAATTTATTGAAATCTAAAAATATTAATTCAACGCTTATTCGCTAAAACCCAACAAGCCTTTTCATCCGTAACAATTTGAAATACAAAACATATCCCTGTGATGTAGGTTGCATTACAGGGATAATTTTTTATGTCATCATAGAGGAATCAATAAAAAATTTCCTAAGGATAAAAGATGTTAACCCTAAAAACCCTAAAGACTTTAATCCCAGCTCTTGGTTTTGTCGCTTTATCTACATTTTCTACAGCACAGGCTCAAGAAAAATACATTACATTTAATCCAGCTTTTGCTTCTCAAACACCAGCAAAAACAGAAGTATTAGAGTTTTTTTCCTATGCATGTTCCCACTGTGCGGCTATGGAACCAATGGTTGAAAACTTAAGCAAGGAGTTACCTGCATCCGCTGAATTATTGCCAGTACCTGTTGCTTTTAATGCCTCTATGGAACCGATGCAACGTTTGTTCTATACCCTAATGGCACTTGATCGCAAAGACTTACATCCCAAAGTATTTGAGGCTATACATAAGGACAAAAAGCGTTTATTTACTCGTGATGTGATTGTAGATTGGGCTGTATCGCAAGGTATTGACAAAAAAACATTTGAAGAAACATATGACTCTTTTGGGGTAAACACCAAAGTTCGCCGAGCAACTGAAATGACAGATCAATACAAAGTGGATGCCACCCCATCTTTTGCTGTAGCGGGTAAATATCTAACATCTCCTGGTATGACAGGTGATTATGAAAGTGCTATTGTTTTAGTCAAACAACTTGTAGAAAAAGAAGCTAAATAAATCCTCAACATAAGCACTGTAGATAGTGGAAGGCTCTCTAGCAAAACGACTAGCCTTCACCTTCACTTTAATTCTGTACATACAAATAAGCTCCCTTTCTATCAATTTCAATGATAAAGGGAGCTTATATTTTTGACACTGTATTTTTTACACCTTGTGGTGGCGAGCCTTATCTAACGCTTGTGATAAGTCAGCAATCAAGTCCTCCACTGACTCTAAACCAATATGTAATCTGACCAGACTAGGGTAAGAAGCGTTCCAGTAGGCATGATTTTTAAGGAAACTCACATCAACCATATCTACCAGACTTTCATATCCTCCCCAAGAATAACCAATACTAAATAACTCTAGTGTCTCCACAAAAACCTTTGTTTGTTCGGGAGTGAAATTCAAGGCAACAGACATCATGCCATTTGACCCCAGGGCATCTCTTTTCCATAATGCATGATGACTATCTTTCTCATAAGCCGGATGGAAAATTTGCAAGGTTTCTGGCTGTTGATCAAAAAACTCACATACTTTTAAAGCATTTTCTGCATGACGTTTCATGCGAACATCAATTGTTCTCACCCCTCTAATTGCTAACCATACATCATCTGCACTGGTTGAGAAACCTAAAGCATATTGATTAATATCTAATGTTTTAATAACTTTCTCATCCTTGGCAACTACAGCACCCATTAATAAATCTGAATGTCCACCAATATATTTGGTGACAGCAACCACTGAAATATCAGCTCCAAGCTCTAAAGGACGATAAGCAATTCCTGATCCCCATGTATTATCCGTAACTAGCAAAATATTATGTTTTTTAGCAATAGCTGCAATAGATGGTAAATCTAACATTTCAAACAATAACGATCCGGGTGACTCGATATACAATACTTTGGTATTAGGCTTGATTTGAGCTTCTATTTCATCAGCATTACGCATAGAGCAAAAAGTGCTTTCAATATTCATCCGTTGTAAAACGGTTTTATCCATTTGACGAACTGGTCCATACACACAATCAGCAACTAGCATATGATCGCCAGCACTTAAGAAACTTAACAGTACCATTGCAATCGCATTTAACCCTGAGGGCGCTAAAAAGGCTCTTTGTCCTCCCTCAAGCTCGCACATAATTTCTTCGAATGCAGCATGGGTATCCATCCCCATTCGTCCATATCCTACAATTCTTTCACCACTAGATTGGCGTTTATATGTATCATATAAGTCATGAATGGTATTGAACCGAACTGTGCTCGTTCTAATAGCAGGTAATGCAACTGGAGCACGAGGATGTTGTTCATCACAAGGGGCGGTACCAAGATGAGAAAGTTTGGTGAATAAGGATTTAGACATAATTATTTGCTTAATTTAATCAAAACAGTAACACTACTCAGTATACTAGCAAAAGAGTTTTTATGCCTTTAGATATTCTTATAAGCTTTTTCGGTGTCAGCATATTGCTGGCTCTTTCTCCCGGCCCAGACAATATTTTTGTATTATTACAAAGTGCTCTGTATGGTGCTAAAGTGGGGTTTTTTATTATCCTAGGCTTATGTACTGGGTTAATCTTTCACACATTATTAGTGACTTTTGGTGTTGCTACACTTATTAAAACTTCTCCAACAGCCTTTTTAATACTAAAAATTATTGGTGCAACCTATCTGTTGTACCTTGCTTATTTAACAGCAAAATCTAAACCGATGACACTAGATAGTTCATCCCAGAAAACAAATTCTCCACTGTCTTATGGGCAATATTATCGTCGTGGTATTTTGATGAATGTGACTAATCCCAAAGTAACCCTATTTTTCTTAGCTTTTTTACCCCAATTCCTATATTCATCCAGTATTACTGCTACTCAACAATTAATATCACTAAGTGCCCTCTTTATGTTAGCAACCTTTATTACATTTAATACGATTGCTTACTTCAGTGGCACGTTTGGACGCATCATTAAACAATCACCAAAAGCACAATATATATTAAATATTGTTACCGTGATTGTGTTTGTAGGATTAGCTATAAAGTTATTTTTCTAATAATTATCAGATTTCCTATTACTACAAGATAAGAAATCTGATTTCCCCATACGATAAAATAAGTCAATTAATCTGTTGGAATCTGTAAATGCCTTGTTCATCAACCAAACGTTTTAATTTACCTTCAAAATAAAGTGCATTTAAATGAGCAAGCGCCTCACCCATAGCAAATGTCAATTGATGTAAATCCAATTCACGTTTAAACATTTTTGGTACGATTTCACTGACGGTCGCAGGTGTCTCACACATACTCCATACCTCTTCCAAACGCTCTTTATGATGCTCATGTTGCTGACGAATACGCTCATGGATGCCTCTAAAGGGACGACCATGTGAAGGCAACACCAACACATCTTCAGGTATATGGTCATATTTATTTAGTGATTCCAAATAAAGTGGTAATGGATTTGCTTCAGGCTCATAATCAAATACACTCACATTAGTAGATATTTTCGGTAAGATCATATCACCAGAAATCAATAAATTGAGTGATGGACAAAATAACGCTATATGCTCTGGTGCATGGCCATAACCCGAAATCAACTCCCATACAAAATCACCTAATTTAATCTGCTGACCATCCATCAACCGATAATAAGAGCTTGGCGGTTTTGATACTAATCCTGGGTAATAATTTGCACGCTGCCTAATTTTTTCCTGAGCCTCTTTATCTATAAGACCATGTCTAGCAAAATGCTCAACAGCCATCTCTCCACCAGTCCCTGCACCTGCTGTTGAGTTTGCCGTCCAAAGCTTGGATACCATATAATCCGTCATGCTCATAAATAGAGGCACTTGCCATTTCTCACATAACCACCCAGCAAGTCCAACATGATCTGGGTGCATATGAGTCACAATAACTCGTGTGACAGGCAAGCCTTCTAGTTCTTGCTCAAATATTTTTTCCCATAATTCCTTTACAGGATCTTTGGCTATACCACAGTCAACTATGGCCCAACCCTTTTTCCCTTGAAACTCATCCTTGACTAACCAAAGATTAATATGGTTTAAAGCAAAAGGGAGTGGCATTTTAATCCATTTCACCCCCGGCAAAATTTCAAATGCATTGCCTGGACTAGGTTCAATTCCATCGAATGGATAACTAAGTTTTAATTCATTCTGATTCATTATCACTAACATCCTCTATTGACAATATGACCATAATAATGGAAACTTTACGCAAACGTAAACTAGTATTTTCGATAGGCTACTATGAGCAACAAAACTTGGAGCATTTCAGAACTGGCGCAGGAATTTGGTGTGACACCTCGTACGCTGCGCTTTTATGAAGACCACCATATTCTTAATCCTATTCGAGAAGGTCAAAAACGTATCTATACTCATAGGGATCGCACCAGACTTAAGCTAGCCCTAAGAGGAAAACGTTTAGGGTTTCCTTTGAGTGAGATTTGCTCGCTCATTGATATGTATGACGGACCTGGTAGCACCGATACGCAATTAAAAACCTATCTGGATGCCTTACAAAAACACAAATCACAACTACTCCAACAAAAAGCGGATATAGAGCAAACATTAGCGGAAATTGATTACCAAGAAAAGCAGTGTTTCGCTCTGCTTCAGCATCATTCGTAAATTATCTTCATTAGCTAATTTCGTTCAAACAACATTATTCACATTATTCCATAAGCAAGCTTAAGGAAAAATATATAAGTACTAAGGAAAACCCTAGGTTTACGTTAACGTAAACTAACCGTTACAATACTGTTATATTCATTTGCTATATTTATCATTTGCAGATATACCCTATTTTTCTGAGGAGAATACTATGACTCTGCCCGGTTTAAACTTTGATTTAGGTGAAGATTTAGACACCCTTCGTGATGCTATTTACCAATTTGCTCAGGCGGAAATTGCTCCTCGAGCTCAAGAGATTGACCATTCTGACCAATTCCCTATGGATTTATGGAAAAAATTTGGTGAAATGGGACTCTTAGGTCTAACGGTTGCAGAAGAATATGGTGGCACTAATTTAGGCTACCTAGCTCATATGATTGCCATGGAAGAAATTTCTCGTGCAAGTGCTTCAGTAGGTTTATCTTATGGGGCACATTCTAACCTTTGTGTTAACCAACTCCACCGTAATGGCACAGAAGCTCAAAAGCAAAAATATTTACCCAAACTCGTTTCTGGTGAGCATATAGGTGCTTTAGCCATGTCAGAGCCAGGTGCTGGTTCTGACGTTGTGAGCATGAAACTTCGAGCAGAGAAAAAAGGTGATAAATATATTTTGAACGGCAGCAAAATGTGGATTACTAATGGTCCTGACGCTGACACGTTAGTCGTCTATGCAAAAACTAATCCAGAAGCCCATTCAAAAGGCATCACTGCTTTTATTATTGAGAAAGGATTTAAAGGATTTTCAATTGCACAAAAACTAGACAAAATGGGTATGCGAGGTAGCCATACAGGTGAGCTAGTATTCCAAGATTGTGAAGTTCCTGAAGAAAATATTCTAGGTGAATTAAACGGTGGTGTTAAGGTATTAATGAGTGGACTTGACTACGAACGCGCTGTTTTATCTGGTGGACCATTAGGCATTATGCAAGCAGTTATGGACGTAACAGTTCCTTACATCCATGATCGCAAGCAATTTGGTCAATCAATTGGCGAATTCCAGTTAATTCAAGGTAAGATAGCAGATATGTATACAGCGCTTCAAGCGTGTCGTGCATTCTGCTATACCGTAGGGAAAAACCTAGATCGTGCTGGCGCAGCTCATGTCCGCGAAGTTCGTAAAGATTGTGCAGCCGTGATTCTATATTGTGCAGAAAAAGCGACTTGGATGGCGGGTGAAGGCATCCAAATTCTAGGTGGTAATGGTTATATCAATGAATTCCCTGTTGGACGTCTATGGCGTGATGCGAAATTGTATGAAATTGGTGCCGGCACTAGCGAAATCCGCCGTATGCTTATTGGTCGTGAATTATTCAACGAAACCAAATAATTCTCCTCGTTAATTTTAAACTTAAAGGAATTTACTATGTCAGATCCAATCGTAATCGTATCCGCTGTACGTACTCCAATGGGAGCTATGTTAGGTAGTTTGTCGGGTCTAGCAGCACATGAATTAGGCGCCATTGCGATTAAAGCTGCTGTGGAACGTGCAGGTCTTAAAGCTGAAGATGTTAACGATGTTATCATGGGTAATGTTTTACAAGCAGGTCAAGGTCAGGCGCCTGCTCGTCAGGCTACTCTTGGTGCTGGTCTTCCCAAAAGCGTTGCTTCTTTAACTATCCATAAAGTATGTGGTTCTGGTTTAAAAGCCGTGATGTTAGCCCATGATATGTTACTTGCCGGTAGCACTGATGTGGTGGTTGCAGGTGGACAAGAAAGCATGTCAAACGCCCCTTACCTATTATTAAAAGGTCGCCAAGGTTATCGCTATGGCAATTCTACTGTTTATGACCATATGGCTTTAGACGGTCTAGAAGATGCTTACCAACGTGGCACGGCAATGGGTGTATTTGCTGAACAATGTGTAGATAAATACAAATTTACTCGTGAAGAGCAAGACGCATATGCTATTGAATCATTACGCCGAGCTAACCAAGCAATTGCTGATGGTAGTTTTAAATGGGAAATTGCTCCTGTGACAATCAGTGGTCGTTCAGGTGATACCGTTGTAGATACTGACGAAGCACCAACAAAAGCAAAACCAGAGAAAATCCCATCATTACGTCCTGCCTTCAAAAAAGACGGTTCAGTCACTGCAGCAAACTCATCTTCAATTTCTGACGGTGCTTCTGCTTTAGTATTAATGCGTGCCTCTACAGCTGAAAAATTAGGTGTTAAACCTTTAGCCAAAGTAGTTGCCCACACTCAACACTCACACGAACCAGAATGGTTTACAACAGCTCCAGTTGGTGCTATTCAAAAATGTGCCGATAAAGCAGGTTGGGCACTTAACGATGTTGACTTATTCGAAATTAACGAAGCCTTCGCTGTTGTGACTATGGCAGCAATGAAAGACCTTTCTCTTGACCATGCCAAAGTAAATATCCATGGTGGTGCTACAGCATTAGGTCATCCAATCGGTGCCTCAGGTGCTCGTATCCTAACAACATTAATTGGTGCATTACGCAAAACAAGTGGTAAAAAAGGCATTGCTTCACTATGTATTGGTGGTGGTGAAGCCGTTGCACTTGCTGTAGAAATGTACTAAAACATTCAATAACTAGGAAAGACCTATGCCAGTAATTACGTCAAAAATTAATACTCGCTCGCAAACATTTCTTGAAAATGTAGCGAGTATGCAGGCACAAGTTGATGACCTCAAACAACAATTACACAAAACATCTCTAGGTGGTAGCCAAGCATCTCGTGATAAACATACTGCTCGTGGCAAACTCTTGCCTCGTGACCGTGTTGAACGTTTACTTGACCCTGGTAGTGCTTTTTTAGAGCTATCTCCTCTTGCTGCCCATGGAATGTATGATAATGAGGCACCCGGTGCGGGTATTATCACTGGTATAGGTCGTGTTTCTGGTGTTGAATGCATGATTGTATGTAACGACCCTACAGTCAAAGGTGGGACTTATTACCCAATGACTGTAAAAAAACACCTTCGAGCACAAGAGATTGCTCAACAAAACCGTTTACCATGTATTTACTTAGTTGACTCTGGTGGTGCTAATCTTCCTCGTCAAGATGAAGTATTCCCCGATAGAGATCACTTTGGGCGTATTTTCTTTAACCAAGCGCAAATGTCAGCATTAGGAATTGCTCAAATTGCAGTGGTAATGGGGTCATGTACGGCTGGTGGTGCTTATGTTCCAGCCATGAGTGATGAATCTATTATCGTTAAAAATCAAGGTACTATCTTTTTAGGGGGACCTCCTCTTGTAAAAGCCGCAACAGGTGAAGTTGTTACCGCAGAGGACCTTGGTGGGGGTGATGTACATACGCGCTTATCAGGTGTTGCAGACCATCTTGCCAACAATGATTTACACGCCTTAGAACTAGCAAGAGAAGCTGTTGCACGTCTTAATCTTAAAAAAAATAATCCTCTCAGAGTAATTCCTGTACGAGAGCCTCTATATAATCCTGAGGAGCTCAATGGCATTATCCCTGTAGATACTCGTAAACCATTTGATGTTCGCGAAGTCATTGCTCGTATTGTAGATGGCTCTGAATTCGAAGAATTTAAAGCGCGTTTCGGGACCACACTTGTTACAGGTTTTGCTCATATTCACGGTATGCCAGTCGGTATTATTGCTAATAACGGTATTTTATTCTCTGAAGCTGCCCAAAAAGGTACACACTTTATTGAATTATGTTGCCAACGAAAGATCCCTCTTGTATTTTTACAAAACATTACTGGTTTTATGGTTGGTCGTAAATACGAAAATGAAGGTATCGCACGTCATGGTGCAAAAATGGTAACTGCTGTTTCTACGGCGTCTGTACCTAAGTTTACCGTTCTGATTGGCGGCTCTTTTGGTGCAGGAAACTATGGGATGTGTGGTCGAGCATTCGGTCCAAGAATGCTATATATGTGGCCAAATGCCCGCATTTCAGTTATGGGTGGCGAACAAGCAGCAAGCGTTCTGTCTACGATTAAACGAGACCAATTTGAAGCCAAAGGCGAACAATGGTCTACTGAAGACGAAGAAGCATTTAAAGCACCTATCCGTGATAAATATGAGGTTGAAGGTCATCCTTACTATGCTTCGGCGCGCCTATGGGATGATGGCATTATCCAACCAGCCGATACTCGTCGTGTGCTCGCTTTAAGCCTATCAGCAGCCTTAAATGCCCCAATCGAAGATACTAAATTCGGTGTATTCCGTATCTAAAGGAGACCACGTAATGTTTACAAAAATTCTTATTGCTAATCGTGGTGAAATTGCTTGCCGAGTAGCGTCTACAGCCAGAAAAATGGGCATTCGTACAGTGGCCGTATACTCCGATGCTGATGCCAACTCAGCTCATGTTGCCGCATGTGATGAGTCTGTCTATATTGGAGGATCAGAGCCTCGTCAAAGTTATTTACGAGCTGATGCGATTTTAGAGGCCGCCAAAAAAACAGGCGCTCAAGCTATACACCCAGGTTACGGATTCCTATCAGAAAATGAATCTTTTGCTAATGCCTGTGCTAGTCAAAATATCGTGTTTATTGGCCCTCCAGCTTCATCGATTGCAGCGATGGGAAGTAAATCAGCGGCCAAAGCCCTAATGGAAAAAGCTGGTGTTCCTCTAGTTCCTGGTTATCATGGTGATAATCAAGACCCTGATTTTCTCCAACAAGAAGCTAACCGAATTGGTTACCCTGTCTTAATCAAAGCCAGTGCTGGTGGCGGTGGTAAGGGGATGCGTATTGTACAATCTGAGGCTGACTTTAAAGAAGCACTCAGCTCATGCAAACGTGAAGCTATCAGTAGCTTCGGTGACGATAAAGTTCTAGTTGAGCGCTACCTTAGTAAACCTCGCCATATCGAAATTCAAGTTTTTGCAGATAGTTTAGGCAATACTGTTTATCTATTCGAACGCGATTGTTCTGTGCAACGTCGTCATCAAAAAGTCATTGAAGAAGCACCTGCTCCGGGTATGACACCTGAACGTCGTGCTGAAATGGGTGAGGCTGCAGTTGCTGCTGCCAAAGCTGTTGGCTATGTAGGTGCAGGAACAGTAGAGTTTATCGCTGAACCTGACGGTCGTTTCTATTTTATGGAAATGAATACTCGACTACAAGTAGAGCACCCTGTAACAGAAATGATTACTGGATTTGACCTAGTAGAGTGGCAACTACGTGTTGCCGCAGGAGAACCTTTACCAGCAAAACAAGACGATCTAACGATTAAAGGGCATGCCATTGAATCACGCATTTACGCAGAAAATCCTGACAATGGTTTCTTGCCATCAATCGGGCAATTACAGTATTTCCACTTACCTGACCATGTCAAATTTGAGTTAGGAGATATTCGTGTTGATGGCGGAGTAAGACAAGGTGATACGATTTCTCCTTTCTATGACCCAATGATTGCTAAATTGATTGTATGGGGCAATAATCGTGAACAAGCTATTGCGAGAATGAAACAAGCTTTAGCTAATACACAAGTAGTAGGTGTTAGTACAAATATTGATTTCTTAGGTCGTTTATATAGTAATAATGCATTCACCACTGCTGACCTAGATACAGGCTTAATTGAGAAAAATCAAGCTCAGTTACTACCTCCTATACAGGCAGCTAGCACCGATAAACTTGCTCATTTAGTCGCAGCACTCTTAGCTAAACGAGGACAAGTTTCCTCTACAGCACACTCTCAGCAAGCATCTGTTGATCCTTGGGACTTAACAGATGCATGGCGCATAGCCTCTCAGTATGCTGAAAACATCCATCTCATAGACGGAGAAGAAACACGAGAGATTAAACTAAGCCGAGAAAATAAACAATGGACAATGACTATTGGCGAGCAACACCAATCATTTACATGGTCTGTTAAAGAGGAAGATGGTCGCTACTTGACTAAGATTAGCCTAGATCAAGTTAACTCTAGTGCTGTGGTTGTCCTCAATAAGGAAGAAGCTTATATCTTTGACCAAGGGAAAGTGACTACATTACGCCTACCTGACGACTTACACCATGCAGGCGATGATCAAGGTCATAGCGGAGGCTTAGTCGCACCTATGCCCGGTAAAATCATTTCTTTAGCCGTTAATACTGGAGATGTAGTCAAGGCTGGTCAAGCATTGCTTGTTATGGAAGCAATGAAAATGGAACATACCATTACAGCACCCAAGGATGGCAAAGTAGAAGAAGTTTTCTATGCTGTAGGTGACCAAGTCACTGAAGGTGCTGAGTTGATTAAACTCGGGGAATAAGCACCTAAAATACAAAAAAGCCGAGATATCACTCTCGGCTTTTTTATACCCAATTCGCTAGGAACATTCTCTTTAGATATCTTCCTAAGAATATAGCCTATCATATTTCATCAAGAACTCTTTTAATTTAAACCTAAAAAATGCTCTTGAGCCTGTTGTGCTAGTTTAGCTAATAGTTTTTGTGCTTGTGTTGCTTGCACGCCTTCTTTTTTTAAGTTTTGAATAAATGTTCCTAAGGTTTCACTAACAATTTCTACATCACCATTGAGAATTTTTTTGAACATCAATCCACTGATATGCTCTAAGCGACCATCTGGTAACCTTCTCCAGCCATTGGCTGAAAAAGACACTGTTATATTAGTCATTCGTATCTCCTAGTATATCAAGATACTCATCAATACTTTCTTGATAGTAGTCTGTTAATTCAGTGTCCTGGTCTATGTCCTGAGCATAAGCCAAATAAGCAGAAGCACATTTCTCCACATAGTACTTCACCTCGTCTTTACTCTCAATTGTTTGCAGCAAACTCATCAACACGTGTTGAGTAGCATTTAGCTGCATAGTTAGACGATTATTCGCAGCGACTAAACTCAACAGTAACTCCTGTTGATCATCATCTGCACTATGTTCAAAAAATGTGTCTGCCATTACTGCTCACCTCTTTAATTATTTACGAACTTCAGCAATTAGTGCATCCAACCATACCAGCATAGTATTCATATCATCTTCTGAGATATTTAGAGCAGGCATAAAGCGTAGTAAATTAGCTCGTGGAGCATTTAATAATAAGCCTTCTGGTGCTCTCTCACGTGCTGCTAGTACTAAATCATTGCCATAGTCACCATCAAGTATTAAAGCACGTAATAAACCTAAACCTCGTTCACCTTTGAGCCCATACTTAGCCGAAAGAGTTAATAAGCCTTGTGATAATTGTTCTGCACGTGCATTAACACTCTACTAAAAAGCCTGGTGCAGTTAAGGCATCAAATATCGCCACACCAACAGCCGTCATCAATGGATTACCATTATAAGTACCCCCTTGATCACCATACTCAAATACTGATACTTCTTCTGTTGAGAGTAATGCTGCTAACGGTACACCTCCACCAATCCCTTTACCCAAGGTCATAATATCTGGAGCGATTCCATAGTGTTGGTGAGCAAATAAAGTACCACAACGCCCGTAACCTGTTTGCACCTCATCAACAATCAGTAAAAGACCTTTTTCTTTGGTTAAAGCACGTAACCCCTGCATAAACTCAGGTGTAGCAGGAATAACGCCTCCTTCACCTTGTACTGGCTCTAACATCACGGCAACTGTTTGCTCATCAATTAAAGCCTTAACAGAGTCCAAATCATTCATAATCGCCTTAGGGAATCCATCTACTTGTGGTGGAAATTTTTTATCCCACCCCTCTTTACCTGACGCTGACATAGTTGCAATAGTACGTCCATGAAAACTATTTTGCATCGTGATAATTTTGTAAGCCCCTTGGCGTTTCTTTTGACCCCATTTACGGGCTAATTTAATCGCTCCCTCATTTGCTTCTGCCCCACTATTGGCAAAAAACACTCGATTAAAAACACTTGAATTAACAAGACAATTTGCCAAATCAAGCGAAGGTTGATTATAAAAAGCTGGAGATGGATTAATTAATAACTGACTTTGCTTACTGAGTGCATCAAGCATAACCTTAGGATTATGCCCTAAACAATTTACTGCCCAGCCTTGAATCACATCTAAATAACGCTTACCAGCATGATCTTCCAACCATGATCCTTCGCCTTTAACAAAGACAAGTTCTGGACGAGCCGTAATATCCATTAAGGCTTTTGTTGATTGCACATTAAATGATGACATAAAAACTCCTAAGCGTAAGAAAGTAGCTAATGATGATTGAATAACTTATTTTAAAGTGTTTTAAGCCTTAAGCTAATATTTGTGCGTTTTCTATCTATAAAAACTCTATCCTATCAATAGTACCCGTTATTTATTTGGTAACTGTTAAAATAATTTATCTTTTCTTGCCTATACCCCACTATGCAAACACTTTCAGCGTACACTGGCCGCTTTGCTCCTAGTCCTAGTGGTCCGTTACACGACGGTTCATTAGTAGCAGCAATGGCTAGCTATCTTGATGCCAAAGCCCATCATGGTCGTTGGTTACTACGCATTGAAGATATTGATACTCCTCGCACTGTTACAGGAGCGGATAAGGTTATCATGCAACAATTACAAGCTCTCGGTATGCATTGGGATGGAGAAGTGATTTATCAATCACAGCGCCTTAATCGGTATCAAGAATGCTTTGATTTACTCAATCAACAAGGTTTGATCTACGGCTGTTCTTGTACACGTAAAATCATTACTGACAATGCTATAGCACTTGGCATACATAAATCAGGACAATATCCCTACCTTGGTACCTGTCGGCAAGGAGCTAAAGGCATACCTCGTGCATGGCGACTTATTATGCCAGAGGGTCTATTTAGCTTTGAAGATAGGTGGTTAGGTCGACAAGAACAAAATATCCAACAAGAGATTGGTGATATTATTATTAAACGTGCTGATAAGCTTTTTGCTTACCAATTTGTCGTTGTTATTGATGATTTTGATCAAGGTGTAACCGATATTGTTCGAGGACAAGACATTTTAGACTCAACATTACGTCAGCAATGCATTGGACACTATCTAGGCTTTCCTTCTATTCGTTATTTGCATGTACCCTTAGTAATGGATAGTGAGGGTCGAAAATTATCTAAACAAAATCACGCCAATCCTATTAATTTATCCAACGCCTTACAAAGCTTAGACAAAGCATGGAGAATCTTAGGGTTTAACTCTTTTCACCCCAAAAATATTGAGGCATTCTGGTCTGAAGCAGTCGTTCACTGGGCACAACGATTTGTAAAACACTAATATTTCATAGAAAAAATTTTTTTCCTATTTATTAATGTAAAATCAAATAGTTAGAATGTTATTTGCTTGCTTTAATCTTAAAATTAACAAAAGAATATTAAGGCATTTATGGATTTTCACTTGCAAAATACATTTTCCCTCTCTTATTATCCAAAATTATTGTTTATTTAATTTGGCTTTTACTAACACGAGAAAAGAATGACTAAGACTTTAATTATTGCCGAAAAACCTTCTGTTGCCCAAGATATTTCTCGGGCTCTCGGTGGCTTTGAGCGACACGATGGTTATTTTGAAAATAATCAATATGTCTTATCGTCCAGTGTTGGACATTTATTAACTCTGTTTAACCCTGACGATGTGGTGCGTGGTAAATGGTCTTTTACTCATTTACCTGCCATTCCTAAAAATGGTTTTGATATTCAGCCAGCTGACAAAAAGTCAATGGAGCGTTTAAAACTCTTAGTCAAATTACTCAAACGAAAAGATGTATCCGCCGTAATTAATGCCTGTGATGCGGGAAGAGAAGGTGAATTAATCTTTCGTTATATTATTCAATATGCCAAAGTAAATAAACCCATCCAACGGTTATGGCTCCAATCCATGACAAAGCAAGCCATACTGGATGCATTTAATAATCTTCGTTCAGATGAAAGCATGAAACCTCTAGAGGCGGCTGCACGCTCTCGTGCCGAAGCTGATTGGCTTGTTGGCATTAATGGTACTCGTGCCATGACTGCCTTCAATAGTAAAGACGGTGGTTTCTTTAAAACGCCTATTGGTCGAGTACAAACACCAACACTAGCTATTGTTTTTGATCGTGAGCAAAAAATTCGTCAATTTGAATCCAAAGACTACTGGGAAGTCATTGCTACTTTTGTCGCTGCAGCAGGTATCTATGAAGGCCGTTGGATTGATAAAGACTTCAAAAAAGAATGCCAACAATCCAGAGAAAAAAGAAAATCGTTTATGGTCTGAATCTGAAGCACGAACCATTATTATGGCGTGCAAAAATAAAACAGGTACAGTCTCTGAAGAGTCTAAACCCCTCTCACAATCCTCTCCTGCTTTGTATGATTTAACTTCTTTACAACGTGAAGCTAACTCCCGATTTGGCTATTCGGCAAAAACAACACTGGCTCTAGCACAAGCACTTTATGAGCGCCATAAGGTCATCACTTACCCACGTACTGATTCACGTTATTTACCTGAAGACTATGTCAACACTGTCAAACAAACATTAGGTGAGATTAGCGAAAGTAGCTCTGCTATCAATAAATCACATGTACCGTTTGCTAAAAATATCTTAACTAAGTCATGGATAAAACCAAATAAACGCATTTTTGATAATAAGAAAGTATCTGATCACTTTGCAATTATCCCAACCTCGCAAGTACCTAAAGAATTAAGTGAAGCTGAAGCAAAGATTTATGATTTGATTACAAAACGCTTTATGGCAATCTTTTATCCAGCGGCAGAATACCTAGTAACAACTAGACTAACTCAAGTCTCAGGGCATTACTTTAAAACAGAAGGTAAAGTACTTGTTTCTGCTGGTTGGCTAGAAGTCTATGGTCGAACCACCCAAGAAGGCGATGATCATTTAGTACCCATTGCCCCAAATGAAAAGGTTCATACTGAAGATATTCGTATGGAAACTCATGCTACCAAGCCTCCTCCACATTACACTGAGGCAACATTACTCAGTGCCATGGAGGGAGCAGGTAAGCTTGTTGAAGATGATGAATTACGCGTAGCAATGTCTGAACGTGGTTTGGGTACGCCTGCTACTAGAGCAACTATTATTGAAGGTTTAATCACTGATCAATACCTACGTCGTGAAAACCGTGACCTTATCCCAACCACAAAAACACGTCAATTAATGACGCTATTAAATGGTTTAAATATAAAAGAATTAACCTCGCCTGAATTAACAGGCGAATGGGAGCATAAACTCAAACAAATTGAGCAAGGGTCACTGGATAGAAACCTATTTATGCAAGAGATTGCACAAAACACTCAAGTCATTGTAAAACGTGCCAAAGAATATGAACATGACACAATACCAGGGGACTATGTTACTTTAACAGCACCTTGCCCTGTTTGTGGTAATCAAGTAAAAGAAAACTATCGCCGTTTTGCTTGTACTCACTGTGACTTTTCAATTACGAAAAACCCTGGTGGTCGTAATCTCGAAACAGAAGAGGCTGAAGAACTACTACGCAATAGATCTATTGGACCATTAACAGGCTTTATTAGTAAATTAGGACGTCCTTTCTCGGCTATTTTACGCCTGACAGATGAAAATAAACTTGAATTTGATTTTGGTCAGAATAATGATGAAGATAAAGAGGAGATTGATTTCTCTACCTTAAAAGCATTAGGCAAATGTCCAAAATGTGCCACTGGTCATATTTATGATGTAGGCATGAACTATATCTGTGATCAGTCTAACAATCAAGATAAGCCTTGTGATTTTAAATCTGGTAAAGTCATTCTGCAGCAGGAAATTTCATCTGAACAAATGCAAAAACTACTGGAAACTGGCAAAACTGATTTACTTGAAAACTTTGTCTCTAATCGGACAAATCGTAAATTTAAAGCTTATTTGGTGTTAGATAATAAAGGTAAAATCGGTTTTGAGTTTGAAGAAAGAGGGGCAGCAAGCAAAACAGCTACCAAAACAAGCTCAAAAGCAGCGACTAAAACAGCAGCTAAAAAAGCGACAAAATCGGTAACAAAAACAGGGCGTAAAGTTGCTACTAAATCAGCAGCAAAAACAACTACTACAGCTACTAAGAAAAAAACTAAGAAAGAATAAGCCCTTGTATTTTTGAACTCTAGCCACCCTGATAATATGCCATTATCAGGGTATTTTTATGTCTTATGCCATTCCTCATGAACAAAAGAAAACAGCTAAACTAGACTATCTGCTAAACTATCCCTATTAGTTGTTACCTTAGGTTTTTACCTTATGAAAAACACATTGATCAATAAATATAATATTCCTGGCCCTCGTTACACAAGTTATCCTACTGTGCCATATTGGGATGAAGAAAGTTTCAGCAAAGACAGATATATTGAGACGCTTAAGCGCAGTTTTGAAGAATCAAATGATAATGAAGGCATTAGTCTATATCTACATTTGCCTTTCTGTGAAAGCCTATGCACTTTCTGTGCCTGTCATAAACGTATCACAAAAAAACACGAGGTAGAGGATCCTTATATCCAAGCCATCCTAAAAGAGTGGCGTATGTATTTGGATATTCTTGGTCGCAAGCCCAAAATAAAAGAAATTCATTTAGGTGGAGGCACACCGACTTTCTTCAGCGAAGCAAATCTTCATCATTTACTTACGACTATTTTTTCCACAGCCGACTTAGCAGAACACCCAGAGCTTAGTTTTGAAGGTCACCCAAATAATACTCGTCGTACCCACTTACAAACACTTTATGATCTAGGTTTTCGTCGTGTGAGCTTTGGTGTTCAAGATTATGATCCAATAGTTCAAAAAGCTATTCATCGTATCCAACCAGCTGAAAACGTATTAAATGTTACTAATGCCGCTCGCGAAATAGGATATACCAGCGTTAGTCATGATCTTATTTTTGGGCTACCTTTCCAGACATGGAAATCTATGGAAAATACTATTCGCCGTACTATTGCTCAAAAGCCAGACCGTTTAGCTTTCTACTCGTACGCTCATGTTCCTTGGATTAAAGGTAATGGACAACGTGGATACGATGAGAACGACTTACCCTCTGGGGAAGAAAAACGTGCTTTATACGAAAATGGT
Source organism: Pelistega indica (assembly GCF_000506865.1). Taxonomy (GTDB): domain Bacteria; phylum Pseudomonadota; class Gammaproteobacteria; order Burkholderiales; family Burkholderiaceae_B; genus Taylorella; species Taylorella indica. The sequence goes on along the minus strand of NZ_AYSV01000091.1, from coordinate 34,885 downwards.
AAAGCTTTGCTTGAAGAATTAGGTTATGTGGAAATAGGGATGGATCATTTTTCCTTACCGTCAGATGACTTATATCAATCAATGCTCAAGTAAAAAAATTCATCGTAATTTTATGGGATATACCTCGTCATCAACACAATTAATGATTGGTCTTGGCGTATCAGCAATTGGTGACTCATGGTACGGTTTTGCACAAAATGAAAAAGTTCTTGAGGACTATTATGCACGCCTTGAAGCAAATGAACTACCTCTTTATCGCGGTCACTTACTCAATCAAGAAGATTTAATCATTCGTCGTCATATTCTAAACCTCATGTGTTTATTAGAAACTCATTGGGATAAGCCCGATATGCAATTTCCTGAACTTCCTGATGTTCTGAATCGTTTGCAAGAAATGCAAGCCGATGGCCTAATAGAAATAGGCTCTAATTACCTAAAAATTACCGATTTAGGTCGTACTTTCGCCCGTAATATCTGTATGTCTTTCGACCTCCGTATGTTACGCAATCAACCAGAAACTCGTATTTTCTCTATGACGGTGTAGGTAATCACATGAGCCAAGCCCAGATTATTCCTGAAATTAAACCACAGCAAAGTATTGAGCTACTAAAAGAGCTACATATTTTGACTCGTGAAGGCAAGCTAAACCAAGACACACGCCGTAAACTTAAACAGGTATACCATCTTTATCAATTTATTGAACCATTAATGGCAGATATTATTGAGCATAAACATAGCCTTAATTTAGTCGACCATGGTGCTGGAAAATCTTATCTTGGCTTTATCTTATATGATTTATATTTAAAACAATTTGAAAATGCTCATGTTTACGGCATAGAAACACGAGCTGATTTAGTTAAAAAATCTATTGATTTGGCTAATCGTTTAGGATTTAGTCAAGGCATGCATTTTATGCAAATGACGGTGGAAGAATCCATTATCACCAAAGAGCTACCAGAAAAAATTGATATTGTGACAGCTTTACATGCATGTAATACCGCCACTGATGATGCTATTCGTTTTGGTCTTGCTCATAATGCACGTTACATGGTGCTAGTGCCCTGTTGCCAAGCTGAGGTGGCTTCCATTTTCAGAAAAGAAAAAAGTTCTGTTCTTGGTAAAACTCCCCTATCAGAATTATGGCGTCACCCTATTCATACCCGTGAATTTGGTTCTCATTTAACCAATGTGTTACGTTGTCTACAACTTGAAGCACGAGGCTATCAAGTGACAGTCACTGAATTAGTAGGTTGGGAACATTCCATGAAGAATGAGCTAATTATTGCCAAAAAAGTAGGTGGATTCAAAAAAAGTGCTTGAGAACGCCAACTGGCTATTCTCGAGCAATATCATTTATTAGCTTTGCGTGATAGATTTGCTTATTAGCTGATTATTCTTCTACGTACCAATTATCCTCTGATAACATCACTTGTTGATGTCCATAACCAGCCGGCATCATAGGGAAACAATTCTCCTGTGCCTGAACTCGCACATCTAAAAAATATGGTCCTGTTGCTTTAAAACACGCCTCCAGAGCCTCTGCTAAGTAACTTGGATTAGACACTTGAGTACCTTCCCAACCAAACGCTTTAGCTAAGGCTACAAAATCAGGCATACTCTCATTATAACTATGACTATAACGCTCACTATGAATAAGCTCTTGCCATTGACGCACCATCCCCATATGCTGGTTATTACATAAAATCACCTTAATATTTGCTTTGTGCTGCATCGCTGTCGCCATTTCTTGGATATTCATCAGAATTGATGCATCTCCCGTAATACATACCACTGTTGCATTAGGATTGCCTATCTTGGCTCCAATAGCAGCAGGCATACCATAGCCCATAGTACCTGCTCCACCAGAGGTTAGCCAACGATTAGGGCGATTAAACTGCAAGTATTGTGCTGCCCACATCTGATGTTGGCCAACATCAGTACTAACAATAGCCTCTGTTGTTTGCACCCATTGATTTACTTCAGTCAATAAATGCTGTGGCAAAATAACTTCCGTAGAAGGATTAAACGATAAACATTCTTTCGCCTGCCATTTGGCAATCCGCTGCCACCATTCCGTCAAGCGTCCTGTGTCTTGCTCTAATGATTTGACTTCATTGAATAAATCACAAAGCACCTCATAACAGTCTCCTACTAGCGCCACATCAGCACGAACAACTTTATCAATAGAAGCAGGATCAATATCTAAATGAACTTTTACGGCATGAGGACAAAAATCTGATAATCGCCCAGTAATACGATCATCAAAACGTGCGCCAATACAAACAATCAAATCAGCATGATGCATGGCTAGATTTGCTTCCAACGTACCATGCATCCCTAGCATACCTAAGAACTGCTTATCACTAGACGGAAAGGCTCCTAGTCCCATTAGTGTTAGCGTACAAGGTGCGCCAGAGTAACTCACCAAATTACTAAACACTTCACATGCTTTTTTACCTGAGTTAATTAACCCGCCTCCACCATAAAAGACCGGACGTTTAGCATTAACAATTAATGATGCCGCTCGCTTAATCGCTGCCTGTTGAATAGAGGGAGATACTTGTAAAGGCTTATCTAATGGCACAGCTTTACTACCCTCAGCTGGGACTATCGCCATTTGAATATCTTTAGGAAAGTCTAGCAATACAGGCCCTGGTCTACCTTGTGTTGTTAATTGATAAGCTTTAGATGTTAACCCTACGACATCTTCACTACGTTTAATCTGTGCATTCCATTTAGTCACAGGGCGTGAAATACCTACCGCATCACATTCTTGGAAAGCATCTGTACCAATCGCACTAGTCGCTACTTGACCACTAATGCATAGCACAGGGATAGAATCACACATTGCATCTAATAACCCTGAAGTGGTATTTGCCATTCCTGGTCCTGACGTAACTAATACCACTCCTGGTTTGCCTGTTGAACGAGCATAACCTTCTGCAGCATGTATTGCTGCTTGCTCATGACGAACTAAAATATGACGAATCCGTTTTTCAGAATACAAGGCATCATATAGAGGTAATACTGCACCACCGGGATAACCAAAAATAGTATCTACACCTTGTTCAATTAAGGTATTTAAGAGCGCTTGAGCACCTGACAAAGTATTTTCTGAAGACATAATAGTAAAAAAAAATTTAAAAAATAGTCATACCATTGTAGCCTATCTATTGAGATTGTTTTATACATCTTACTAACAATTTAGGGTATGCTATTAGATTATTGACATCCCTTACAAAAGGAATATAAATGAGTACCCCTATTATTGTTAAACGCAATACTGTTCCCCAAATTCAAGCGATGAAAGGACAACAAAAAATTGTGTGTTTAACTTCGTATTCAAGCCCTTTTGCACGTATCCTAGATGAATTTGTAGATCTTATTCTAGTGGGCGACTCTACGGCTATGGTGGGATACAATATGGAAAACACCTTAACCATTACACTTGAACAGATGGCAGCTCATGGTCAAGCCGTTATGCGTTCTACCCAAAAAGCCTGTGTAGTGGTTGATATGCCGTTTGCCAGCTACCAAGAATCCAAAGAACAGGCATTCCGTAATGCCGCTTATTTATTAAAACAAAGTAATGCTCAAGCCGTCAAAATGGAGGGTGGCGCTTTCTTAGCAGAAACAACTCGTTTCTTAACGGAGCGAGGGATTCCTGTCATGGCTCATGTAGGACTAATGCCTCAATACTTCAATACGATGGGTGGATTTAAAGCTCAAGGCTTATCCGAAGAAATGGCAGAACGTATTTATCAAGATGCGATTGCTCAATCTCAGGCAGGCGCATTCAGTCTTGTTATTGAAGGAAGTGCTGAATCTCTTGGTCGTCGTATTACTGAGAATATTGCTATTCCAACCATTGGTATAGGAGCATCACCCGCTTGTGACGGTCAAATTTTAGTCACAGAAGATATTCTCAACTTAAGTGGCCCACGCATCCCAAAATTTGCCAAACAATTTGCTGATGCGCAAGCAATCATTCGCGAGGGAGTCAAAGCCTATGCAGAAGAAGTACGCAACGAAACATTCCCTACTCTTGATCATTGTTTTGGAGTAGCAAAGAAAAATGCCTAAAACGCTTAAACCTCTTCCTATAGTAGGAGAACCATGCATAGTGTCCGCCAATCAACATTACATGGGCAAGGGGTTTTTGCCCTTAAAGATATTCCAGCTGGTACAAAAATTATTGAATATGGTGGCAAAAGAATTACCACTGAACAGGCTGATGCTCTTTTTCCTGTGAATCCCGATGATCCTTTTCATACATTCTTTTTTGCTACATCAAATGGTTTGATTATTGACGGCGGTCAACAAGGTAATGATGCACGATGGATTAATCATAGTTGTACACCGAACTGTGAAACACAAGAAAATGAAGAAGGTACGCGTGTCTTTATCTACGCCATCAAAGATATCAAAAAAGGAGAAGAGTTATTCTATGACTATAGCCTTATCCTTGATGGACGTATCACTAAAAAACGTAAAGCAGAATATCGGTGCTTATGTGGGACACCTAACTGCCGAGGTACCATGTTAGCCTTAAAAAAATCTAACTAATTAATCGTGTAGACCTCACTACTTAAACATGTTTTTGAAGCCATTGTAAACATTGCTCAAAAGTTTCTGCTTGATAATCAACACTACAAGCGATCATCAAGTTTAAATTTAAACCAAAATCCTCAACTTCATAGCCTTGAATATCCTTACCATGCTGATGAGGAATTTGTGAACGCAGTGTAATCTGCTGTTGTGTGTAAACAGCCACTGTTTTCCCTTTTGCCTTAGCATAACCAATTTCAAAAACAGTGCCCGAGTCTGGCTCAAACCCTCTAAATGGATTTACATTCGCCACCACAATATCTGACTGATTAATTAGGTTTATATTTGCTTGGTAAATCCAATGAGCTAATTCAGCACCTGATAATCCCTCTGGTGCATGATTATCCAACGGATATAATCCAGTGAACCCATACTGTGTGCAGAGTTGTTGCAAATGTTCACCATGTTTAATCGCATCTATCCTAAATACATCAAAGCCTGCTAAATAAATGTTCATTTTTCTCTCTATTCTCTCTATAGAAAAGACAACGAGTATTTTAGATTATAATTAGCTCGATTCTATTTTTTTATAGGTTTATCCATGCGTGTAAAATTTATCATTGGTGGTCTTATACTAGCTCTAGGTGCTATCTACCCGTTAGCCAGCAAAGTCCATGGCGATAAGACTCAATCTCGCCTAGAAAACGAAATAGCAGAAGTTAATCAATACATTCAAAATACATTGAACATCAAAGACTTCTCTTTTACCTACAAAAAAACCGAATCTGATATTTTTTCTACCCACTATATCTGGAGTGTTAACTATCAAGGAAAAAACATTGATTTAGTTGAACAAGATATTGAGCATGGTCCTTTACCATTTAGTCGACTTAAACAGGGACTACTTGCCCCTGTTAGCTATAGTAGTGAGTTAAAACTTATCAGAAATAGCAATACTGAACCTTTCTTTAACGCCTTCCAACAAGAGAATCCTATCGTTATTAATTATCGTTATGGTTATGATAAAAAAATCAAAGGAACAGCTACGATTGCTCCTTTGAGCATTAATGACACAGAGAAAAAATTCAAACTTACTTCTGAACAACATGAACTATCATTTAACACCAACCGTGAGCTAACGGACTCAAGTGTTTCGCTAAATTTTTCAGGAATGAGTCTTTCATCTCTTGATAAAGAAAACCCTTTCAGTCTTATCATTAGTCCAGGAACAATTTCTTCACAGAGTCATGCAACGAAAGAGGGTAAGTTATATCTAAGTAATACTGACTTAGATGGTATGCAACTCAAATTCGATGAAATTGATGTTGCCTATAAGAAATTGAAAAGCCATTCAAATATGAACGACGATGGTAAACAAATTTCAGTTCAGCTACAAGATGAGTACCAAGAAATCGCTATTAATGATGTACCTTTTGGACAATTAACCACTAATATTGGCTATAACCGCCTAGATTCTGCCGCAACCAAGCAACTATTCTCTCAACTAGCGCAAATCTTAAAAGAGAACTTCATTTTGGCACTCAAGAATCCTAGTGAGATGGGCAATAGTGAGGATATTTTTGCAAAAAATGCTCTACGATTAGGAGCATCCTCCCTTGCATTATTTAACCAAAAGCCAGAAATTAATTATGGTCCTATCCGTATTCGTAATAAAGGCGGGGAAGCTAGTATTACTGCTGATGTAGGAATGATTTTACCTGAACTAAACAAAACGGTGACTGAAGACGTTGTTTTTTCCATGCTGTCAAAAATCAACCTTGATATTCAAGTAGAACCTTCTACGCTGAGTCAATTATTATTTGATTCATTTACACTTAGTGCAAAAATAAACCATCTAAATCTCCCAACCAAAGATGATAAAACAGAACTAGATGCAATTACCCATGACATTGAGAAAGCATTATTAGAAGCTAAGTTGGCAGAAAAAAAAGGGAATGCATTATCTTTCACTATTCAAGCCGAAGCACCTAATGGCAAATCAATTAAAGAAGTAGAAACTATTAATTTTAATGGCACATCATTACCATTGACTGAATTACTCTTGGATCTTAATACAAAAGCTGAAAAGGCTACTACCTTATTGGAACAAACAAATATTGAGCAACGCCTTACCCTTTTATCAAGTAAATTTATCAAGGATGAAGACATACCTGATGAAACTAGTGATGAAAAACAGTAAATTCATCAAGCTTTCTAACCAAACTTTCCAAGTACAATAATGCTTTAGACGAAAAGGTGTTTCTTTATGTATAAAGAAACACCTTTTATTAACTTATCCACCCTTTTAGCTCTGACTCTACCTAGTAGCTACCTGAGACTTAAAATCAACACTTCCTACGTACTCCTAAGAAGCTGTTTCCAACCCCAAATACTGTGCTTTAATCGTCTCATCAGCATAAATCTGCTCAATACTACCCGAAAACTTAATCTCACCCTTTTCTAAGACATAGGCCCTATCCGCCACATCTCGTACAAAATCCAAATTTTGCTCAGACAGTAAAATGCCAATATCCTGCTCTTTTAAGGTTAATACCATATTTTTTAACTGATCAACAATGATAGGAGCAACACCTTCACTAGGTTCATCTAATAATACTAAATAGGGATTTCCCATCAATGTTCTTGCAACACTTAACATCTGTTGCTCCCCACCACTCATCTTAGTACCAGGTCTATCTAGCATACGTCCTAAATTTGGAAATAGCGTAAATAATTTTTCAGGTGTCCACTCCACTACAGGGCGACCATCTTCCCAAACTCTTGCAGATTGTTTTCCAGTTAATAAATTCTCTTGTACATCCAAATCAGCAAAAATTCTTCGCTCCTCAGGGACATATCCTAGACCTAAGCGAGCTATTTTATAAGCAGGTAAACCGAGTATAGGCTTATTCATGAATACGACGTCACCTTGCTTATGCTCCACCAACCCCATAATTGTTTTTAAAGTAGTAGACTTACCTGCTCCATTACGCCCCATCAAGGCGACCACTTCGCCACGATTAACCTGTAAGCCAACATCAAATAAAATTTGTGCTTGCCCATACCATGCATTTAAATGGCTTACTTTTAGTAATTCACTCATTAATAACCCTCTAGACCTTGTTATTGCCAAGATAAATTTCTTTGACTAAAGCATTATTTCTTATCTCTTCAGGTGTCCCTGTCGCCACAATGCTACCTGCTGCCATCACGATAATTCGATCAGCAAACTTGAATACCACATCCATACTATGCTCAGTAAATAGCACGGCCATATTTTTTTCTTGAGCGATCTTCTTAGTCAACGCCATCATAGCTATTCGCTCTGTTGGAGACATACCCGCTGTTGGTTCGTCCATTAATAATAACGTTGGATGATTAGCTAACGCCATAGCTAACTCAAGCCTTTTAACATCGCCATACGCAATTTCACTTGCTGCTGTATGAGCATTTTCCACCATGTCCACTTGTTTCAGCAACAGTAATGCCTCATCTTGTAAATCTGTATCACCATGGTTAAATAAGGCTATCTTGTTTCTCAACGCTATTTGCAATGCTAATTGCACATTTTCTAATACAGTAAGTGATGAAAAAATCTCCGCTATTTGAAATGTTCTTCCAATACCTAGAGCCCAAATTTTATCGGCACTTAAGCCAAGCAGACTACGATTTTTAAATAAAATCGAACCATTATTGGGTTGAGTTTGACCTCCAATCATATTAAAGGTGGTGGACTTACCAGCTCCATTAGGACCAATCAAGGCAAGCATTTCACCCTCTTGAAGATCAAAACTAACATGATTAACTGCCCAAAAATCACCATAGGATTTATTAATATCTTCTATTTTTAACAAACTCATGAATAAATCCCTTAACCATGTAATGTGGTTTGTTTTCGCTTTTTGAAGAATCGGAATTGTTCAAACACCCCAGTAATACCCATAGGGAAAATCAGCACCAGTATGATAATCATCGCACCGAGTAAAGCTTTCCAATACGAGGTTAATTGAATAGCTGTGTCATGTAGTACGGTATAAGCAATAGCACCAACAATAGGCCCAGTAAGCGATTGAATACCGCCTAGTAATACCATCACCAACCCATCCACAGATTTAGCCACACTTAATTCTTCAGGAGAAATACTTCCTTTAGAAAAGACTAATAAAGCACCTGCCAACCCTGCAAAAAAACCAGCAATAATAAAGACAGTCCATTGCACACGACGTATGGGAATACCAATTGCCTGTGCTCTTGTGACGGAGTCCCTACTTGCCCGAATAGCATAGCCAAAACTAGAAAAAATAAGTTGCCTTAGTACAAAAATACAAATGAATACGACTAATGCAGTGAAATAAAAATAATGCGTTTCATCTGCTAACCAACCATCAGCCCATATACCAACAATACCATTTGATCCCCCTGTAAAACCATCCCATTGGAACATGATTGACCAAATCAATTGAGCGAATGCCAATGTCAGCATAGCCAAATAAATACCAGTTAAACGGATACAAAACCAACCAATCACGACAGCTAATAAACTAGATACTATCGGTGCTAAGATAAAACTAACTGACAAAGGTAGACCTAGCTGCTGAATACCAATAGCTACAGCATAGGCCCCCATACCGAAATAGACAGCATGTCCAAAGGTATGCATTCCAGCCGTACCCGCCATAAAAAACAAACTAAACGCAAATAGAACAGCAATTAAAGCATCTTGGACTAACAGCATAGTGTAGTCACTATCAATGACGGGAACCAAACAAATAAGGGTTGCTCCGATAATATATAAAAGCTTAGTTAATCCTTGTAATGGTTGCAAAGGCTTTTCTACAATGCCTATATTGCGTGATTTCTCTTGTGCTTTACCAAAAAATCCCCAAGGTTTGATGACTAACACAACAGCCATTAAAACGAATTCTAATATTAAGGTTAAACGGCTAAAATTTACCGTGACTCCCCAAAAATCAACCGCTCCTAACCAATTAGCTAATGCTTTAATTTCAGCAATAGATAATGCCGCAATTAAAGCACCCGGTATTGAGCCCATACCTCCAATAACAACAACAGCAAAAGCATCTCCGATTAAACGTAAATCCAAACTAAGGCTCGCAGGCTCATTAGGTAACTCTAATGCTCCTCCTAATCCTGCTAAAAAAGTTCCTAAGGTAAATACCCCCGTAAATAGGCAAGCTTGATTCACTCCCAAAGCACCAAGCATTTCTTTATCTTGTTGTGCTGCTCTTACAAAAACTCCCCATTTCGTCTTATTTAATAAAAACCATAAACAAAATAGCACTACCCAGCCAATAAAAATTTGAAACAGCTGATAAATAGGAAATAATTGTCCTAAAATGTTAATAGAACCATTTAAATAAGGGACTGGTTGCCCTAATAGGTCCTCTGCCCCCCAAATCCATAACACACCATCACTAATTACCATCACTAATGCAAACGTAACTAATAATTGGAATAATTCAGGGGCTTTATAAATACGCCTAAGAATAATTATTTCTATTAAACCGCCTACCACACCGGTTAATAATGAAGCTAAGACAATACCTGTAATATACCCAAGACCAGAAGTTACCCCAAAATAATGCGTTAATGAATAGGCTAAATAAACACCAAGCATGTAAAAAGAGCCATGGGCAAAATTAACCACTCTAGTTACGCCAAAAATTAATGACAAACCAGCAGAGACCATAAATAATGAGCTAGCACTTGCTAGCCCATTAAGTAATTGTAGTAACAACGCCTCTACATTCATTTTACTTGTGGCCTTAACTTTAATACTTCTTCATCACTTGGTAGCACGTCTTTTCCGTCTACATAGCGAATATCAGTCATAATTCCTTTGCCATCTTTAACATCTAAACGACCAATATAACTGCCCATCGTTGATTGATGATCAATAGAGCGATAAGAAATCTGCCCCAATGGCGTACTCAATTCAAGCCCTTTAAACGCTTCTATTAAATCTTCCGCCTTAGTACTTTTCGCCTTACGTAGACCAGCTGCTAATGACTGTATAGTCATATAACCAACAATACTACCTAAGCGTGGATAGTCATTAAATTTTGCTTGATAGGCTTTTAAGAAAGCATCATGTTCTGGTGTATTAATGGCATACCAAGGATATCCTGTCACTATCCACCCTTTAGGCGTATCGCTACCTAAAGGATCCAAATATTCAGGCTCACCAGTTAAGAGACTAACGACGGAAACATCCTTGAATAGCTGACGAGTATTACCGGCTCTTACAAATTTGGTCAAATCAGTACTAAAAAGTACGTTGAAAATAGCATCTGGTTTTACATCAGCTAACGCTTGAACAACACTATTCGCATCAATATTATTAAATGGAGTAGCTTGTTCCATAACAAACTCAATATCTGGCTGACGTTCTTTCATCATTTTTTTAAAACTTTCTACCGCTGACTGTCCATACTCATAATTAGGATAGACCAATGCCCAACGTTTCTTCTTCAACGCAACAGCATCGTCAATAAGCATCGCCACTTTCATATACGTTGAGTCACGTAACCTAAAAGTGTACTCATTACCATTCTCCCACACCATCTTGTCAGTAAGTGGTTCACCCGCCAAGAAAAAAACCTTTTTATTCTTAGCAAAATCAGCAAGCGCTAAAGCAATATGGGATAAAAAACCACCTGCCAATAAATCAACCTTATCGCGTCGTAATAAGGTTTGGGCTTCTCGAATGGCATTATTTTGCGTACCACCATCATCTCTTAAAATCACTTCAAGTTTTTTGCCATTAATGCCATTATCTGCATTAACTTGTTCAACAGCTAACTCAATTCCTTTACGATATGGTTCTAAAAAAGCGGGGATTGTTTTATAAGAATTAATTTCCCCAACTCTAATGACATTTTCCGCATAAACAGCAGTGCTAGAACAAATGGTTAATACTGCACTACACATCATGAATGATTTTCTAATAAATGTTCGCATTTAACTTTTATCCCAAAAGATTAGTTTGATAAACCTTTAATATACCAAAAAATACTATAATTTCATTTAGCATAATCAGATTTCCTGATGAAACTTCTCTTTTTAATTCTTAGGTTTTAGTATGGCGTCAGCATTTTTAGAAGAAAAAGTACTTAGTGTTCACCATTGGACTGACCGTTTATTTAGTTTTACTACTACTCGCGACCCTGCACTACGTTTTAGTAATGGCCACTTCACCATGATTGGTTTAATGGTTGATGGTAAGCCTCTATTGCGTGCTTATAGTATCGCTAGCCCAAACTACGAAGAACATCTCGAGTTCCTCAGTATTAAAGTCCAAGATGGTCCCTTAACATCTCGCTTACAACACATCAAAGTGGGCGATTCCATTATCGTTGGTCGTAAGCCTACGGGTACATTATTGCTTGATTATCTCTTACCTGCCAAACGTCTATATTTATTAGGTACTGGTACTGGTCTAGCGCCATTCTTGAGCATTTGTCGTGATCCAGAAACCTATGAACGTTATGAAGAGGTTATTTTGGTTCATGCGTTCGCCAAGTAAATGAGTTAGCTTACTACGATTTATTCACCAAAGATCTACAAGCGGATGAATTTTTAGGTGAAATGGTAAGTAAACAACTAAAGTATTACCCAACTGTCACTCGCGAACCTTTCCGTAACCAAGGTCGTATTACCACTCTTATTGAAAATGGTAAATTATTCACTGACTTGGGTGTTCCTCCATTAAATCCTGCCGAAGATCGCGTGATGATTTGTGGTAGTCCTGCTATGCTAGCGGATTTAAAACGAATGTGTGAAGAGCGTAATTTTAAAGAAGGAAATACCTCTACTCCTGGCGATTTTGTGATTGAGCGTGCATTCGTTAGTCAATAATATTTTCTTGAAAATCGAATAGATTCTTCTTCCACAAATCTTGTGTGAATGACTCTCAAGGTATCAGCTTTGTGAATAACCCCTTTATTTTAAATAAAGGGGTTAATTTTTGAACAATTATTTTTAATAAACAGGTCAGTTTATAACAGCTACTTTTATCATTAATGTTGAATTCTTTTAAGTAGCTGTTGCTTAATCTGTACAAGCTCTTTTAGCGCATCTTCTTTTCTCGTATCTATCATGTTGGATGGTCCTTGAGGCTCAATATCTTCATCCTCAGTAATAGGCATGATAGGTTTTAAATCAGGCGTATTATCTACATAAAAATTAAGCTGCTTTCGTGCACGTGTTATGCCAACATAAAATAAATTACGTTGTAGATCTTCTTGTTGGTGCAATAGTGAATGAGTAAAACCCTCTTGTGTCGCCCCATATATCAGCACATTATCATACTCACGTCCCTTGGCTTGTGCAATCGTTACAAACCGTATGCCTTGCGTCATATTCCAACGTTTGCGTAATAATTCAGCCTGTTGCGGCCACTGATTCCATAGATAACGATGGCGATACGCATCTTGTTTTAACGCATCCCAAGATGCCTTAGCTACTTGATCATAAAGCCGGTTTGATTGTATAGCCCAGAGCCCCGAACTTTGCTCAAACCACTGCATAATATCATATACGTTCTGATGCTCTCTATTACTAGCACACCATTCTAATAGCGATTTTTTAAATCTTGATTCAAATGCAATATTACCCTCTTGTTGTAATTGCATCATAGTATTTTTAACAAAATTTTCTAAGCTTATTTTATTCAGTATATCTTGCTGAATTTCTTCACTTAAACGACACGCTGATAACTGATAAAACTGTGCTAAATCAAGCGCAAAATTTTTTAGAAATTTTGTAGATTTACCATCTAACAAATAACCATAACGAAGAGCACAAAGTACATTCAATATCACTGGTCCCATAGTATGATGAATACCGATACTGATTTTTTGCTTAGTCCTGCTAACAATATCAAAAGCAGCTTTAATTTGCTCTGGATAATCCTCAGTAATGACTACCTCTTCTTTTCCAAGTTTACCTAAATCATTTTCGGTTAGTTGCTTCACCGTAGTTTTATGAGTGGCTTTTGAGTCAATGGGTCTATGAATAATATTAGTCGCAATATTCGCCAAATTCTGAGCATAACGATAGGAGTGATTTAGATACACTGTCTCAGCATGGAAGCGCTGTTTAAATTGTTCAAACACAACTTCAGTATTTGTACCACGCCACGCAAAAATATTCTGAAACCGGTCGCCTACGGCAATAACCTCTGGCACAAAGTGCGCTAATTTAAATAAAAATTTTAATTGTAAAGGAGTCGTATCATGAAATTCATCGATACAAATCAGAGAATATTTTCGCCCTATTTTTTCTAAAATATCACTATCATCAGTATAGTCTAATAGATCAAAAACAGCTTCACCTAATAATCTAAATCCTTGTTCCCCTGACTGATAAATAGACGTTGAAGTATCCTCCTCATATAAATCATGATTATCCACAACTCGAGGTTTCCACGTTTCACGATAGTGATCATAGGCATAAAACATTCGCTTGACCAGTCGCCAATCATGATTGAGCTTACCTGTTAGAATTTCTTGCAAAATATCATCATCATCGTATTCATAAGCACCTGATGCACGGAAAAAATCGATATCGCTCATCATCTCTTGCATGGCATGCGGTGTAATCTGAGGAGCATCAATCGGCTCTGTGCCTGTAATTAGTGCGTATTGCTGCGCCTGTTCGATAACATATTCATATAATTGAGGCAATAACTCTCTTTCGACATGATTACGTTTAACGGTATAACGTGTATCACCAAGTTGATTAAGTACTCCTGCCGCAAATCCATCTATTGTATGAATAGATAATTGAGGAAAGCCACGCTTTTCCATATAAAACTGCATGACATCCTTACCAGTGCGACTAAATGTTAGCAATAAAGCTTTTTTAGGTTGCAGGCTCTTTTTCACATAATCGGCGATATAGCTCGTTTTACCACTACCTGCCACACCTTCTACCAGCGTATATTTCATAAACACAATCAAATCATTTACTGTTCACAAAAGATTAGCATAGAAACCGTTATACTCATACTTAAACTAGATTTTTTTATCATCTTATTTTGAGTGTCTTTGCATGTTTGTTAAGCTACTGCTTACTTTATTTATCGCTTTTTTTTTCGTTAATACCTAATGTGCACGCTATTGAGCAGGTTTCTCCTTGTATTACCTATGACAATCAAAAGCCTATTCACATTACTAAGGTAGATTTAAGCTGCCCAAGCATTAAGCTGATTGGTACATTGCCACAGCATAGTGATACTACCAGTAATTTTGCTCGTGATAATGAAGCAACCGTAGCGATTAATGGCGCTTTTTATGATGAAAAAAGAAATCCTTTAGGATTAAACTATTCTCATCAGCATACATGGCACAGGAGTAAGGATTACCGACAATATGCTTTTTTTGCCTGCACAAAAAATAATCAATGTTTTATTGAATCCTATAATAAAAGCACTATATATCAGCCACAATGGGATTTAGTCATCAGTGGTTGGCAAAGCTTGCAGAATGGTAAGTTCCTATGTGCTCCAAGTAGTACAGGTATTTGCTATCGTAATGCACAGACAAAACATCCTCGTACCGCCATAGGACTTACCGCTGATAACCGTTTCCTTTATATGGTGGTGGTAGAAGGTAGACGAGAAGAATTTCAAGGCTATACCCTTACACAATTAGCTACATTATTTAAGCAACTTAATGTGCCACATGCAATTAACTTAGATGGTGGTGGCAGTAGCACAATGATTATTAATCATAACCGCGTTAATGCACTACCAGATAATCAATTATTTTTTGAGCGTAGTGTGGCCAATCATCTTGGTATTAAGGATGAAAAAAAGTAAGCTTTCAACTCTTTCAAAAACCTAATGCCATTCACCATGAATGACATTGCGTACTTTTTTTATTTTTTGACATGCAGTTTTTTAACAAAAACTGCATGCCGAAAATGCTACCCTTATTAAGCATGCTTTTTTTTATTTTTTGACATGCAGTTTTTTAGCAAAAACTGCATGCCGAAAATGCTACCCTTATTCATAGCTTAATGCCATTCACCATAAATAACATGGTGAATGGCATCATACTCTATACTAATTGTTATAGTTAGTTCTTTTGTTGCATTTTTCAAATCGAGGTAGCCTACTGGATGACGTAAAATACCTTTTACGTTTTCTTTTTGTAGGAAGATTTGATTATAGAAATACAATGGGAAAATAGGTGCTTCATCAATTAAAATTTTCTCTGCTTTTAATAACGCATCCCAACGCGCTTGGGCATCTGTTGCTTGTTGAGCAGAACTAATCAACTTATCATATTCGGCATTAGACCAACCGGTACGATTCATTGAAGATCCCGTGATAAAGCTTTCTAAAGAGTTGTAAGGATCCGCATAGTCGTTTAAAAAGGAACTTCGTGAGAATTGTAACTCTAGACCTCGTTGTTTTGCATAAAATACTTTACTTTCCATGCTTTGCAATTTCACATCCACCCCAAGCACTTCTTTATACATATTTTGCAAGGTTTCAGCTACTTTCTTATCATTAGGATTATTAATATAGGTCAGCGTCACTTCAGGAAGCGTTGTATATTTTTCTTCTTCCATACCCTTAGCTAAAAGCTCTTTAGCTTTTGCCTTATCTTGTTTAATTAAATCGCCGCTTTCTTCACGAAAGTCTTTACCATTTGGTCCTGTAAATCCAGGAGCAACAAAGCCAAATGATGGTTTACGACCTTGTTTCACGACAAAATTTGCAATATCCTCTTGATTAACAGCTAATGCAAACGCCTTACGGATATTTTGATTTTGGAAAGGAGCAATTTTGGTATTTAAGCGATAAAAATATCCACCCGCTTGAGGGATATTATTAAAGTCTTTTCCATCTTTAATCTTGTCGTAAATACTTGCTGGTAATGTGGTAGGAGTCGCATCGAGTTCACCCGTTTTATACATTTGGTAGAACGTATTTTGGTCATTCACCATTGCAAACTCAACTTTGTCAATTTTCACATTAGCTGCATCCCAATAATTTGGATTCTTAACAAAAACTAAGTTCTCCGCATGTTTCCACTCTTTTAATGTAAAAGGACCATTACCAACATAGCTACTTGCCTCTGCATACCACTTAGGATTTGCCTCAGCTACTTTCTGATTGACTGGTGCAAAATTAGGATTAGTCAAAATATTTAAAAATGCGATGCTAGGATTCGCTAACGTTACTTCAAGCGTATGGTCATCCACTGCTTTTAAGCCTAAATCAGCTTCTGTTCCCTTACCTTCGTTAAACGCTTTAGCACCAGCAATATCGTAAGCCAAAAAAGCGGCTGGTGAAGCAGTATCTTTGCTAAGCATTGTCGTCCAACCATAAACGAAATCTTTGGCAGTTACAGGATCACCATTAGACCATTTAGCATTCTGACGTAGTTTGAATGTATATTTTTTACCATCTGGAGAAACCGTCCAACTTTCAGCCGTGGCAGGTGCAGCAACATGCTTCTCATCTAGTCGAACAAGACCTTCTACAAGATTATTCAACGGCTCCCAAGAAATAGCATTAAATCCTTGTGAAGGATTCAATGACGTTGGTTCTTCTTGGTTATTAAGATATAACGTTGTCTCAGCCTGTGCTAACGATGTAACACCAAATAAACAAGACACTAAAGTTAAACGAAGTAAGGTAGGTTTCATAATTTTGCTTCCATAGAAATTAATAGTTGCTTTACTATACGTTACACTGAGTCCGAGAATCTTGCAACCAGCATAAAACCGTATGTTCCTCTGTTAATACACTAAGCTCCGGGGGTATTTCCTTACAAACCCTCATAGCTTTTTTACAACGTGAAAAAAATCCACAACCTTTAGGAGGAGCAAATAAATCGGGGGGATGACCTTCAATTGGCTTTAAACTATCTTTTTGCATATCCAATCGAGGAATAGATGCCAACAACCCCTGTGTATACGGATGTTGAGGATGATAAAAAATATCTCTTCTATTTCCTGTTTCAATACACTGACCGGCATACATTACTGCTATCGTATCTGCGATCTTGGCTACAACACCTAAATCATGAGTGATAAGAATGATTGAAACACCTGTTTGCTGTTGAATTTTTTCGAATAATTCTAATACCTGTGCTTGAATTGTCACATCTAGAGCAGTTGTAGGCTCATCAGCAATCAATAAGTCAGGATCACTCATCAACGCCATTGCAATTACGATGCGCTGACGCATGCCGCCAGAAAACTGATGCGGATACTGTGACAAACGTTTTTCAGGCTCAGCAATACCGACTAAAGTTAGCATCTCACTCGCCTTATCCAACGCATGCTGCTTACTAAGTTTCTTATGCTTCATCACCCCTTCAATCATTTGCTCACCAATAGTGAGGGTGGGATTTAACGCTGTCATAGGATCCTGAAAAATCATAGCAATTCGATTTCCACGGATCGTATTATTTTTCTCTAGCTGGGTAATATCTAGACCATCAAAAATAATTTCTCCCTGAGGAATAAAGCCACTTGGCTTTTGTATTAACCCCATAACGGCATGACAAGTGACCGATTTTCCACAGCCTGATTCACCAACAATCGCTAACGTTTTACCTTTTTCTATGGTCAGGTTTAAATCACGAACAGCCTGAACAATTCCACCATGAACTTTGAATTGAACCGATAAATGTTTAATCGTTAATAAAGGATTTTGAACCATGATTACTTCCTTAACTTAGGATCTAATGCGTCTTGTAATCCATCACCCAACACATTAAATGCAAACATGGTTAAAGAAATACACAAAGCAGGAAAAAATAATTGCCACCATTCACCTGATAAAATAACGCCTAAAGCATCATTTGTCATTACGCCCCATGACGCAAATGGTGCTTGTATACCTAACCCTAAAAAACTTAAAAAAGCCTCTGCAAAAATCGCACTCGGAATGGTTAAGGTCATTTGAACAATAATGGGTCCCATCGTATTAGGAAGTAAATGTTTACGTATTAACCTCCATGGGCTTGCCCCAAATAGGCGTGCTGCAGTAACATACTCATAATTCTTAAGCTGAAGGATCTGCCCTCTTACAATACGAGCCATACTTATCCAGCCAGTAATAGAAAGTGCCACAATAATTGTCAATAAGCTGGGCCCTAACACTACCATTAATAAAATCACAATCAACAGGTAAGGTAAGCCGTACAACACTTCCACAATACGCATCATAATGGCATCGGTACGTCCACCCATTAAACCACTATAGCCTCCATAGATAACACCAATAAAAAAGTCTATTAGCGCTGCCATAAAGCCGACAAAAAGAGAGATCCGTGCACCATACCAAGTCCGTACAAATACATCCCTACCTAAATCATCAGTTCCAAACCAATACTCTGCTGATGGGGGTTGATTTTGAGCACTCAATGATTGTGTTGTGACTGAATGTGTAGATAACATTGGCGCAAAGATAGCCATCAAAATCAGAATAGTTAACATAAACAATCCCAACATGGCTAATTTATTTTTACGTAATCTAACCCATACATCAGCCCAATACGATAAGCTAGGACGCACAATACTTGGGGCGGACTTTCGTTCTTCTACGGTTAAGGGGGTAAACCAATCATTAGGTATTTTTTGCATATTACTCCCCTGCCTTATCTAAACGAATCCGAGGATCTAGCCAACAATAAACCATATCTACCAAAAACAGCATCAGCACTAGCACACTACTATAAAATACTGTCGTACCCATAATAACCGGGTAATCCCGATTACTTATAGAGTCAATAAAATAACGTCCCATACCAGGTATAGCAAAAATCTTTTCAATCACAAAAGTACCAGTCAAAATAGCCGCCATTAGAGTACCTAATAGTGTTACAACGGGCATTAAGGCATTTTTAAGCGCATGTCTAACGACAATTCGCCACATACTCAACCCCTTAGCTTTTGCTGTTTTTATATAATCTTGTGTTAATGTTTCTAACATACTTGCCCTAGTTAGACGTGCAATAACCGCCATTGGTGTTGTTGCCAAGGCAATGACGGGTAAAACCATATGTTTAGGTGTTCGCCATGTTGCTGCAGGAAACCACCCCAAGTTTACTGAAAGCTCTTGTATTAATAATGTAGCTAATACAAAATTCGGAATAGAGATACCAACCACAGCAATTGCCATCGCCGCATAATCAATCCAACCATTATGTCGTAATGCCGCTAGTACCCCTAATGTAATACCCGATAGAATGGCAACAATAATCGCTAATATACCAAGGTGAAAAGAGACTGGAAAACCTCTTTTTAATAACTCAACTACATTTGTATCAGGATTACTAATTGACGGCCCAAAATCTAACGTAAAAATATTGCTCATATAATGTAAGTACTGCACATATAACGGTTGATCTAATTTGTAGAATGCTTTTAAATTTTGCTCTACCGCAGGATTAAATGAACGGTCCGAATCAAACGGAGAACCCGGAATAAAATGCATCAAAATAAACGTTAATGATGCAATGATTAGAATGGTTAATAACATTAAGAGGAATCGTTTAACTATATATTTTTTCATTACTACACCCTCTTATCCATTAGATGACATGCAACATAATGCCTATTGCCATATTCCTTTAACTTAGGTTTTTCTTGATAACACCTATCCATTGCTTGAGGACATCGTGCATGGAACACACAGCCACTTGGTAAATTCATCGCACTAGGTAACTCTCCATGCAACAATACTCGATGACGTTGATCTTCTATATCGAGGGTCTGCGATTGGAATGGCAGATAATAACGCTTGTGTATATGGGTGCTGTGGCTTGTCATAAAGCTCATCACTATCCGCTAACTCTACTAAATTACCCAAATACATTACTCCTACCCGATTAGAGATATATTTAACCATTGATAGGTCATGAGCAATAAATAAATAAGTAAGTCCTTTTTCTTCTTGTAATTTTTGCAAGAGTAATACGATTTGGGTTTGTATAGAAACATCTAGCGCAGAAATAGGTTCATCCGCTACAATAAATTTTGGTTCGAGTGCTAATGCTCGAGCAATACCAATACGCTGTCGTTGCCCACCTGAAAACTCATGAGGATATCGATTAGCATGCTCTCTACGCAAACCAACCTCCTCTAATAAGGCATAAATTTTTTCTTCCAGTGCCTTTTCATCTTTATATAAGCCGTGAATTTCTAAAGGTTCAGCGATAATTTCAAATACTGTAGAGCGTGGATTTAAACTAGCATAAGGATCCTGAAAAATCATTTGTGCTTGGCGAATTAAGGCTTTTTTTTCATCTCCTTTGATGGCATGAATATTCTTACCATCAATTAATACCTCACCAGCATCTGGGCGATAAAGACCTAAAATAACTCTTCCTGCCGTAGATTTACCACATCCTGACTCACCTACCAGACCTACTGTTTCGCCTGGAAAGATATCCAGACTGAAGTCACTCAATGCTTTAACCTTTTGATGATGCCCTACGTCAAAAGTTTTACTAATATTTTTAATTGAAACTAATGCTTCAGTCATATTTTTAACGCTAAAATATTTGAAACGTTTATTCTAACTGATTGCCGAAAAGTTATACCCTCTTTTTACCTCAATTCTACTAAGAAAATTACACTATGCAGAAAAACCCTTTACCCGTTAAACAAGGTATTACCGCCAGTCGTTTATACCTACCCAAGGGGCAATGGCATACTCTCTTTGATTTCTTAGTAGAGCGTTTTCCTCATATGTCAAAAGAGATTTTGCTCGAGCGCTTACGTAAAGGGGATATACTCGACAGTAATGGCTTAGCTTATCAAGAAAATAGCCCTTATCCTGCAGAGTCTTGGCTCTGGTACTACCGTGAGGTAGAAAAGGAAGTTGTCGTCCCTTTTGACATGCCTATTTTGTACCAAGATGAATATTTAATTGCTGTCGATAAACCACATTTTCTAGCTAGCGTCCCTGGGGGAAGGTATTTACAAGAGACTGCATTGATCCGTTTGCGCACACAATTAAACAACTATGATATTTCTCCAATTCATCGTCTTGATAGAGATACAGCAGGCGTGTTAATTTTTTGTGTGAATCCTATTTACCGAGGTAAATACCAAAGCCTTTTTCAGTCAAAAATGGTAAAAAAAATATATGAATGTATAGCCCCTTTTTCTGAGCTATTACGCTTTCCATTAATTAGAGAAAGTTATATTGAAAAAAGTTCTAGTTACTTTACTATGCAAGAAAAACAGTTAGATAATAATCTCTTTAATAATAATTGGAATAGTCGCACCGAAATTGAACTAATTCACCATAATGATTATTTCGCTCACTATCGACTCAAACCTCATACAGGCAAAAAACATCAATTAAGAGTACATATGAACGGCTTAGGCTTGCCTATCTTAAACGATGAGTTTTATCCTGATCTTTTACCTGCGAGAAAAGAAGATGATTTTAGTAATCCTTTACAATTACTTGCTAAATCAATAGAGTTTATTGACCCAATAACAGGCAATCAGCGCTTTTTTGAAAGCCGACAAGCGTTAAATGGACTAGAACTTTTTAAATAATTACTCTATCAATAAAAACTAACTAAGATTTGGGATGACAACTTCTGTCTTTTAAGACCGCAACTCTATCTGCAAATTCACCATCCATTTCGCCCGGACGAATCACTTCGCCAGCTAGATTACAAGCACCACGGTAACCAACAGCATAAGCTTCAAAATGCATTCTTGGAAAGTGTGCCTGATAAGCATAAGTATCATGATGATGCCCATGAAAAACTTTTTTAACACCCATCTGCCGAGCTAAACGATCTATCGCATAAAAACCAAACTTATTACAAGAGGGGGCTTCGTGAGTCACCAAAATATCACTCTGCATATTTCTCATCATCATATACGTTTCTGGGAAGATAGAGCTTCTTTGCTTTAAACTTAAACCATTTCGAAAATGAGTCCTAGGATGTGATTTTTTAAAAAATTCTTCTTGAGAATAATAATTCCACTCATCCTTATGCGGTGACCAGATACGTCCTCTAAAAACGCCTCCTAAACCAGCAATTCTAATTCCTGCTATCGTTTCTACACGACCATGTAAGTTCTTATCTTTTAATTGACTTGAGAAAAGATTATCATAATACTCTTCGTTATCGGTATCATGATTCCCCGGAATCCACCAGACATCTGTCAGTTTAATCACATCATGGAGAATTTCATCAAGGGGCTGTGGTGCTTGCAAATCTCCAAGAAATACAATTGCCTTAGGTTTTACTTGCTGCACAATATCTAGGCAGTGGTAAAACCCTCCATGCGTATCTCCGAAGAAAAGAATATCATTTGCTTGCATCAGTCACTCTACTAATCGTTATGTAGGGTATTGTATAACTATCCGATACCTATTGACAAACTAGGACTACGCTAGAAGCTAATTACGCTCTATTTTTATCTAGTAATTTTATTGCTTAGAGATACTTTACATCCCTATACTTGGCACAGGAAAATCATCATAGGCAGTTGCAAAAACTTTACCCGTTATCCGAGAGGTATACTGAAAATCTGCTAATCCAATATTAAGTCGTTTTGCCTCGGCTTGATAAAAATCTTGGCGAGTAGGGTGGTGGGGATTCACGATATGACGAATCAGTTTTCCTTTAGGATTCTTTATAGCATATCGTAAGGCATTCACAACATCTTCCCGATGTACCATATTAACGTATTGTGAACCATTCGGTAGTGATACCTGTTTAGCTAAACGATAAACAGGGTGTCTTTCATCATCAAATAGACCTGCCAGCCGTAATATAGTGATATGTTCAATCTGACTAATTTAAAAAAGCCTGCTCTACTTGCGCAATTTTTTGAGCACTTTCCGTCACAGGATAAACTACATCATGTTCCGTATAATGTCCTTCCTGCTGACCAAATACACTACTACTACTAGTATAAATTACGTGATTTACGTTACTTTGCTGTGCATATTGAATCCATTCTCTTAATAGACTGACATATAAATCTGAAGAAGAGGGTGGCAATAAACAGACCCATGTAGAATAATCTGCCCATTGTGATGGAAATTTATCTCCTAAGCTATACGGCATAGCCATAAACTGAGGATGAACAAGATGTGGGTTATATGTTTGATACGTTCCTAGCACAGAACAATTCTCTACTAGCACTCTAGCGAGTGCTGTACCTACATACCCCATGCCAAGTATCAATACTTTTGTTTGCATATTCGCTCCTTTAGTCATATTATGTCTTAAACTAGTGACTTAGTGCCATAGAATTTTTCTAACGTTTAAAATACTTATACTCGTAATATTCATACGCATTACTGGCCTTACTATTTACTATTATGTCTATTGAACAAATGCTCACGTATGCAAAACAACATTTTCCTGCATTAATCCAGCCTCGATCCTTGGATAGCCACAAAGGGTCATTTGGTAGCATAGGTATTATTGGAGGCGCACAAGGTATGACAGGTGCTGCATTGTTATCTGCTAGAGCAGCTCTATATCAAGGAGCAGGGCGTATTTATATTGGCTTTGCCCAACCATCCTTACCTTTTGCTGTTGATTTCAATTATCCTGAGTTAATGTTAAGGACTGCCTCTGATATTTTAAATTTAAACCATATAACTGCATGGGTGATTGGATGTGGACTTGGCGTTGATAATCATTCGTTAGAGATTCTAGAAAAAACCTTAACTCTACATCCATCTATTCCAAAAGTAGTGGATGCTGACGCACTTAATTTGATAGCTAAAAATAATATAGATTTACCACATGAGGAGGGTGATATTGTTATTACTCCTCATCCTTTAGAAGCTTCTCGATTGCTTAATTTATCTGCCATAGATATTCAGAATAATAGAGAAGCGACAGCAAAAGCCTTAGCGACTAAATTCAATGCATGGGTGGTATTAAAAGGATATCAAAGTGTGATTTGCTCACCTAACGGAGTAACCACTCTCAACAACAGTGGTAATCCTAGTTTAGCAACTGGAGGGACAGGTGATGTCTTGGCTGGTATGATAGGTGCTTTAATTGCCCAAGGCATACCTATAGAGCAAGCCGTCCGTGGGGGAGTATGGCTACATGGTGCCAGTGCTGACTATTGCTCACAACATTTCACTCAAGGCCAAATAGGTCTCACTGCGAGTGAGGTTGCCCTCCATGCTCGTACGATTAGGAACTTATTATTTCAAGTGGCCTGAAGCATTATGTGTAGGGGGAATATACCCAGAATGAGTTTTTTCCCATTCCACTACCCCTTGCTCATTCAAAGAGATTCTGCGTCCCTCATGTTTACCAGCACGCATGATATACGTCCAAGCATTTGATAAACCTTCTTCTGTTTTTACCGTAATCAACACTCTTTCGTATAAATTATTTGGTTTGTTTGGATCGAAATCTTCTAATAGATCAATTTGAGGAATCTCTTTTTCAGGAAATTGAAACAACATCAACTCGCCTGCTACCATATCCCAATCACCTCTCGGCTGATCAAAATTCAGTAATTTTCCTTTGTTATTGCCATCCAAACTGTAAGCGGTTGTTCCTCTAGCCTGAATAGATTCGGCAGGGATTTCCATAGCTGGATAGCCAGCATCCAGATCAAATAATCTGCCCCAGCAATACGCCTTTTCAATTTTAATAGCAGTGGCACAGTGGCGAGGATAATTTTGGTAGCCTTTTTTTAGGGTGCCATAAACAAATAAAGGAAAATACATGATAAAACTTCAATATTGCAATGCAACAAAACATTATTGTACAGAGTGCAATCGTAAAGATATATCCGTATTTTCCATAGGTTGTTTAAATCAGACGTCTAGTTCTTCTACGCTGAGCGCATTTGTCTCGATAAACTCTCGACGAGGCTCTACTTTATCACCCATTAAGGTTTCAAAAATTTGATCTGCCGCAATAGCGTCCTCAATTTTTACCTTTAATAGGCGACGAACTTTAGGATCCATTGTTGTTTCCCACAACTGATCAGGATTCATCTCACCTAGACCTTTGTAACGTTGTTTATTTACCGCTGCTTCAGCCATTTTTCTAAGCCAAATAACAACATCACGGAAGTTATCCACATTTTCCTCGTCAAGCTTATCACCTTTAGCGCGATAGACAACTGCTCCCTCAGTAATAAGGCCCTTAAATGTTTCTGCTGCACGTGATAACACACGGAAGTCAGCACTGGCTAGGAATTTATTATTTAATAATGTGATACGCACATTACCATGGTGGATACGGCGTACCACTAGTTGCAACGCATCTGTATTAGGCTCAACTTCTGCCGTTACCGTAACTGCCTTCGGATTACGTTCATCAAATAAAGCTTCTTGTAATGTTGTTGCACTTACTTGTGCGGCCTCTAGCGAAGATAAGTCTATTTTAACCCCTTCACTAATAGCTGTTAGTGTATCCTCATCCATGATTCGAGATAAGCGCTTAATCACTTTGTCAGCAGCAACATACAGATCAAAATATTGATTCAACTCTTCGTCTTTAATTTCTTTATCACCGACTCTTACCCCTGCATTTCTTAGGGCAATTTCTTGCATAAATACAGCTTCCTCTATCTCATCTTTGAGATAACGTTCTGTTTTGCTACCCTTCACTGTTACTTTGTAAAGCGGTGGTTGTGCAATATAAATATGACCTGATTCAACTAATTGCGGTAATTGACGGTATAAGAACGTTAATAGCAATGTACGAATATGAGCTCCATCAACGTCGGCATCGGTCATGATAATAATACGATGATAACGTAATTTTTCTAGGCTGAACGTTTCACCAATTCCTGTGCCCAAAGCGGCAATTAACGTTGTGATAGCATCACTAGCCATCAATTTATCAAACCGTGCTTTTTCTACGTTTAATACCTTACCTCGTAAAGGAAGGATTGCTTGGAACTCACGACTACGACCTTGCTTTGCGGAACCTCCTGCAGAGTCACCCTCGACAATATACAATTCACATTTCGCTGGATCACGTTCTTGGCAATCGGCTAATTTACCTGGCAACGTATTACCAGAAAAGGCACTCTTACGCTCTTTTTCTCGTGCACGACGAGCAGCTTCCCGAGCACGTGCAGCCGAAATAATTTTTTCACAAATAATTTTGGCATCATTAGGGTTTTCTAAAAGCCATGTTTCTAAGGCATTTGCTACCACTTCTTCTACAGGCGCACGAACTTCACTAGACACTAATTTATCTTTTGTCTGACTACTAAATTTTGGCTCT
This sequence comes from Pelistega indica, assembly GCF_000506865.1. Classification (GTDB taxonomy): domain Bacteria; phylum Pseudomonadota; class Gammaproteobacteria; order Burkholderiales; family Burkholderiaceae_B; genus Taylorella; species Taylorella indica. The sequence goes on along the minus strand of NZ_AYSV01000091.1, from coordinate 8,090 downwards.
GGTACTTTGACCGATAATACGCAACTTAGTCCTTCACGCATATCATCACCAGAAGTTTCGACCTTATCCCTACCTTTTTTAATCAGTTCGTTATCTGCAATGTATTTATTGAGTACTCGTGTCATTGCTGCACGTAAACCGGTTAAGTGTGTACCTCCATCTCGCTGAGGAATGTTATTGGTAAAGCATAAAACTAATTCGCTATAACCATCATTCCATTGCATAGCAACGTCAACACCCACTTCAGTACCACCCGCACTTGATGAACTAGAAGTATAGAAAATATTATTATTTAATGTATTTTTATTTTCATTGATGTACTGAACAAAGCCTTTTACTCCACCTGAAAACGCAAAATCCTCTTCTTTGCCCTGACGTTCATCAACTAAACGAATGCCAACACCATTATTCAAAAAAGATAATTCTCTTAAACGTTTTGAAAAAATCTCATACGTATATTCAATATTGCCAAAGATTTCCCTATCTGCTAAATATTGAACAGTGGTTCCTTGTTTATCAGTAGCTCCAACTACTTTTAACGGTTCAACTCTTACACCACGATTAAACTCCATTTCATGAATTTTTCCATCACGATAAATGGTTAATTTAAGCCATTCAGATAAGGCATTCACACAAGAAACACCCACACCATGTAAACCACCTGAAACTTTATAAGAATTCTGGTCGAATTTACCGCCTGCATGTAATTCAGTCATAACAATTTCTGCTGCACTACGTCCATGCTCATCGTCCTTATGAATATCTGTTGGAATACCACGTCCATTATCTCGCACAGAAATAGAGTTATCTGAGTGAATTGTCACTACGATTTCATCACAATGGCCTGCTAAAGCTTCGTCAATGGCATTATCAACCACCTCAAATACCATGTGATGCAAACCTGTACCGTCAGATGTATCTCCTATGTACATGCCAGGACGTTTACGTACTGCTTCAAGTCCTTTAAGCATTTTAATAGAATCGGCACCATAGCCTGGAGTATGTGTAGAATCAGTCATAGTAGAGTAACTTTTTAATAAATAATAAACTGACCGTCACTAACTACTCATTGTTTTCGCTTAGTGACGGATGTACGCAGATATTTAATGCAGGTATTAAATACGCAATGGCATAACCACATAACGGAAATGCTCATTATTTGGTAAAGAAATGAGTACTGATGAATTCGATTCTCCTTTGAGAGAAATCACAACGCTATCAGTTTTAGCCATATTAAGTACATCTAGTAAATAGCTAACATTAAAACCAATATCTATTGGGGCACCTGTATAATCAAGTGCTAAATCCATCTTGGCTTCTTCTTGCTCAAGATTAGAGGCGGAAATACTCAATAAATTTTCACCAAAATGCAATTTAATGCTTTTTAGCTTATCATCAGACGCAAGAATCGCTGCTCGCTGTAAGTTTTGTAAAAACTCTTCGCGATTAATTTGTAAATGGATAGAGTAATCTGTTGGAATAACGCGTTTGTAATCTGGAAACTTACCTTCTACCAATTTAGAAATAAGCTCCACATCACCAAAACGAAAACGAATTTGAGAATCAGCAATACTAATCTGAACCTCAGCATCACTATCATCTAGCAAGCGCATCATTTGATCCACCGTTTTACGAGGAATAATAACACTCGCCTCACTATTAACGCTTTCTACTTCTTCTGCCGCATGTGCTAAACGGTGACCATCAGTAGATACTGCACGTACAAGACCTGACTCTAATACTAATAGCATACCATTAAGGTAATAACGAATATCCTGATGTGCCATCGCATAGTGAATCATGTTCAATAAACGACGAAGTGCACTTTGCGTCATCGTAAAATGATGATGCCAATTTTCAATTTCTGGTAATAATGGAAAATCAACGCCAGGTAATGTTTGAAGTGAAAAACGGCTACCAGAACATTGTAAAGTCATTTTCTGATCTTTAACATTGGCACTCACCTGACCAGCGGCTGGAAGTGCACGCAAAATATCCTGTAGTTTACGTGCAGCAACTGTTACTGCTTCCACATCATCACCCACGCCAAAGTTTGCATGGGTAGTGATTTGGATCAGCATGTCATTTGCCACAAAAGCCATTTTATCGCCTTCTTTTTTGAGAAGAACATGCGACAAAATAGGCATTGTTGTTTTCCTCTCCACAATACCAACTACAGTTAGTAGTGGCTTTAGTAATGCATCAGTACTTGCTTGGAATAATTGCATCATTATCCTTTTATGGTTTGTTCTAACACTTTCAATTCATGATTGAGTTGTCGATCAGTCAAACGATCACTAGCAATTTTACTAACCGCATGATGAACTGTTGAATGATCTCGCCCACCAAAAGCCTCCCCTAAATCAGGCAAACTTTGACGAGTTAATTCTTTGGACAAATACATAGCGATATGTCTTGCTCTTACCATACTCGCTTTTCTACTCTTAGAGTATATATCGGATACTCTTATTTTATAAAAATCTGCGACAGTTTTCTGTATATTTTCTACAGTAATCAAACCGTTAGCAACTCGAAGCAGATCTTTTAGGGCTTCTTTGCACATTTCAACAGTAATTTCTTTTTGATTTCTGAACTGTGCAAAAGCAACAACCCTATTTAATCCACCTTCTAATTCACGGACATTACTTTGAATATGCTTCGCAATAAAAAAAGCGGCCTCAATCCGTTAAGGTCAGGTGAGAATAATGAGTGTCTGCTTTTTTCAACAAAATTGCTACGCGCATTTCTAACTCTGGAGGTTCAATAGCAATCACTAATCCTGAGTTAAATCGCGTAATCAATCGCGAATCCATTTCTTCTAACTCTCGTGGATATGTATCTGAGCTTATCACCACTTGTTTATTTTTATTGATCATCGCATCAAATAAATAAAAGAACTCTTTTTGCGTTGATCCTTTCTTTGTGAAAAACTGGATATCGTCAATTAATAATAGGTCTAGTTGTTCATATTCTTGCATATCCTGCATGCGATAATCGACTAATTCCCCATTACGCATTCTTTTTACAAAATCCGTATAATACGTCTCAGCATGAATATAACGCATACGCTCATAGCCATATTTATTAAATAATTCATTGCCTATTGCGTGCATTAAATGCGTTTTACCTAAACCAGAACTACCATAAATAAACAAAGGGTTATAACCTTTCTGACCTACGTGTCTCACCACATTCTCAGCTGAGGCATGCGCCATTTCATTAGATTTACCTACCACTAAATTCTCAAACGTTAAATAAGGATTTAAGTTAGTGAATTTATAGCTTTCCTTAACAACCACTTCAAGATTGGGAGTATTGACTTGTAATCTACCTGTAGATAGAGGTTTAGTTTCTTGTTTGGAAATAGAAGGGGGAGTTACGACTACAGTATCATCTTCATTTTCAATACTAACTTCAATACCTGAAATAATTTCAGGCTCAGCGATAGGTTCATGTGCATCGACAGTTGTAACTGAAGAAGTAGGGGCAGTCATAAGCTCTGGTAATTCAGCAGCTTCCTGTTCAGCGCTAGACGAACTAATTGGCTCAACAGAAGTTGTTACAGGTGTTGATGTCGGTTTTTTAATTAAAACTTTAACAATAACATCGTGATTAAAACGATTTTTAATTAATTGCTGAATTTTAGGCGCATAATACTCCGTCGCCCAGCTCTGTTTTAATATACTAGGGGCAGAAATATGAAATTCTGTTTCATCATCATTAAAACCTATAGGCTTTAACGGTAAAATCCATTGCTTTATCTGCTCAGGAGCTAATCCATCTGAGAGATATTCAATACATTGTTGCCAAAATTCTTTCATTTAATCGTAGTGATTTATTGTTATAAAGCAGGCTGTTGACTAACCTTTATTTTAATGTTGACATGCAAGTTTTCGGCTTAGAGCACAAAAAAGCAATAACCTATGCTTGATTATAAATACCTGCACGTTAGCAATATTATTTTATCAACAGTCCGATTTATTGTTTATAAAGTCTGCTTATTTTAACCGATTTCAATTCAACTTACCTTGAACTTACCATCATTTATAAAAGCTATTTTTTTATGATCTTCTATCAATTATTTCTATTTTCTAACTTAAATAAGACACTTTTAGCGAAAATATTAAAATAAAATCAAACACCTATTGACTAAAGTGATTTTTTTTGTTGAAATGTAAGGCTTGCTAAACAATTTTTATAATCTATGGTGCTTTTTAAGCATCTAAATTAACTAAGCTCTTTATTTTTGGGATTATCATGAAACGTACTTTCCAACCTTCAGTTACTCGCCGTAAACGCACTCACGGTTTTCGTGTGCGTATGAAAACACGTGGTGGCCGTGCAGTTATTAATGCACGTCGTGCAAAAGGTCGTAAACGCTTAGCTGTTTAACCCTTTAAATTCCTACTGGATTTATCCAATAGGCTAAAAAGCATGTCAAGCGCCAACTATCCCAAAGAGGCGCGCCTACATAGCCCCTCTGAATTTGCTAAAGTTTTTTCAAATAAACGTGCAATCCGAGGGGTTTTATTTACCCTGCATTTTTGTCCAAATCAACAAGGATATGCTCGTTTAGGTTTGGTTATTGCCAAACGTAATGCTCGTAGAGCAGTCACTCGTGCAACGATTAAACGCGTTATTCGTGAATATTTTCGTCATATTCGGATGCAACTGCCACATCAGGATATTATTTTTCGTTTGCATAAAAATATCCCTTTTTGTTCACTAACTGAGTTAAAAAAAATGGTTAGGCAGGATATAGATATTCTCGTGACAAAATTAGGGGGTAAGTAATGAGCATTTCTGACTTGCTTAAATCAATTCTTATTGCTCCTATACGGTTTTATTCGCTTTTTTATCAGTCCATGGACAGGGCAATCGTGTCGATTCACACCAACTTGCTCTATGTATATGATACAAGCGATTGAAACTCATGGATCAGCTAAAGGACTATATCTAGGAATGCGTCGCCTTTGTCGATGCCATCCTTGGTCACCTGGGGGACATGATCCTGTACCTCCTATAGCAAAAAAACCATAAGTTTATCTATATAAGGCTTTTCTAAGGTAAACTTATGACTTTCGTAACCCTGTTTTTTAAGAATAACTTAAATGGATATTAGACGCTCCATCCTTTGGATGATATTTATTTTTTCAGTATTCATGATCTGGAACAACTGGCAAATGTACAATGCGCCAGTAAAGCCAGTCACAACAGCTAGTACTACTAGCACTACTGAACAGCATCCTTCTGCTCCAGCCACAATGGCAGGAAATACCACTGTTCCATCAAACGCTGCAGCAACTCAGCAAGCATCGGAAAAAATTACTGTTTCAACCGATGTATTCAACCTAACTTTTGATACATTAGGTGCTCAATTAGTTCGCGCAGAGTTGGTTAAATATCATGATGCAGAGGACAAAACTAAACCAACAATTCTTTTAGAAAGTGGGGAAAAAACCTATACAGTACAAAGTGGTTTAATTGGCCCTGCTAATTTACAAAAGTCTTATCCAAAACAAGACACTGTATTTACTCTAGTTTCTGACCAAAAAACATTATCAGGTGATACGCTTGATGTGATTTTTAAAGCAGAAGCTGATGGTTTAGAGGTTACTCGGACCTATACTTTAACTAAAGGTAGTTATGCTATTGCGGTAAAAGATAATATCGTCAATAAATCTACACAGACACAAACACCATCACAATATTTACAAATCACTCGTGATCATCACGAACCAACTGGTGGTGTTGCCATGGCACCTACTTATAATGGTTTTGCTGTCTATTCCGATGCTGAGCGTTTCCAAAAAGTGACACTTGATGAAATCGAAAAAAACTCGGCGGACTATGTAAAATCAGCACCTGATGGTTGGATTAGTTTTATACAACATTTCTTTGTCACTGCTTGGGTTCCTCAACAAGGCAAAGATCATGCGGTACAAATACGTAAAGCAGGACAAAACCTTTATGCCATAAGTACAGTTGAATCCCTAGGTAATATTGCACCAGGTGCCTCAGCAAATACTGCGGCAACTCTTTGGGTGGGTCCGCAAGATCAAAAAGCATTATCAAAAATTGACCCTACACTTGACCTTGTAGTGGACTACGGTTGGTTAACCTTTTTGGCTCGCCCAATGTTTGCCCTAATGAGTTGGTTGCATAGCTGGATTGGTAACTGGGGTTGGACTATTGTTGTCTTAACTATCCTTATTAAGCTCTTATTATTCCCATTATCTGCAGCTAGTTATAAATCAATGGCGAAAATGAAAAATATTAGCCCACGTATGCAAGCTTTACGTGAGCAATACGGTGATGATCGCCAAAAATTAAATGCTGCCATGATGGAAATGTATAGAACCGAGAAGATTAATCCTCTTGGGGGTTGTTTACCAATCCTATTACAGATACCAGTATTCTTGACCTTATATCGCGTGCTATTAGCAAGCGTAGAAATGCGCGGAGCTCCTTGGATTGGTTGGATTACTGACCTTTCAGTACATGACCCATATTACATCTTACCTGCTATTATGATGGCGACTATGTTCTTCCAAATGAAGATGAATCCTACGCCACCAGATCCAATGCAAGCACGTATTATGATGATTATGCCATTAGTATTTGGTGCTATGATGTTTATGTTCCCAGCAGGTTTAGTTCTATACTGGGTAGTAAATAACATCTTATCAATTATTCAACAATGGTTTATTACTCGTAATTTAAATAAAGCGGCTAATGAAGAGATATTAACTCATCGTTGATATTGTCATATTCCCTTAGCAATTAGCACATGAGCCAGACCTTAGGGTCTGGCTTTTCTATGATAAACTGAAAAATAGAAGAACGAGTAAGAAATCTTATGTTTAAAACCGTAAAGGCTGCCTAGGATTTTATTAAAATGGACACTTTTTTCTTAATAATAGGTTGTGGAATGTTAGTCCTTATAGGGCTGTTATTTTTATTTTTTTTACTTCCCCCGCTATTATATCTTCTAATCATCATGGCACTTCTTGGTCTACCACTTTATTTAGGGATAATATTCACTTGGTGGTATTTATTACTGTATATCCCTGTTTTTTTATTGTTTATGATTTTTTAACTTAGATATATGAAATCACCTTTTGAATAATGATATTTTTGTACTCATAATAAAGTAATAAAACACTGCTAATCAATTTTTATTCTTTTTATTTTAGAAAATTTCTACTGTTTTATAACAATACTTATCTTCAGCATAAATCCTATCTTCATTCTATACTTTATTTGAATCTAATAAAAAATAATACTGTTTTTTCTAATAAAGTAAAGGGTGATAAAAAATAAATGATAGCTATTAAAAAGAAGGCTTTTTTAATTACAACGTTCATGTCGCAATGCTTATCGACGATGGTAATTCTCCATATGTATACATTGCTTGTACACCTGACTTTACTACGTATAACAAACAATGATGTTAAGGATGATTGTGTGTTATTCGTTTAAATACTATTTTAAATAGTCTCACAAATAAAGGAGAGCTATATATCTTAACTTGTGAATGCGATGACCCTGAAGATGTTGGTATCACAGGGTTTATAATTATATCTAGTACAAATACTTCTACTGCATTGACTCTGAATATAAACGATTACGAAGATATTATTAGACTAGAAAACTTCACGGAAAATATTCAATTAAGTTTAATTTTTGATAAACACCAATACACTGAAAAATTATAGCTATGGTTCATGATATTCAACAAAAAATTCGTGAGGGAATAGCATTAAGATCATTATCTAAAGAAAACTTTACACGTAGCTATAAATCCTTTGAGATAGCAAAAGAAATTTGTGATAAATACCCCAATATTCTCTATTTTGACGTTGAAGAAGTGTAACCATCCCCTAAATTAAGACAACAAGAAAGTAGAACTTTTTTGAACGTTACCGTAAACTTATTTCAAAGGAGTTTTACCATGAGTAAACGTACTAGCGAAAGCCAAATTATCAACATTCTTAAACAAGCCGAGGCAGGCACCCCTGTTCAAGAGTTATGCCGTCAACATGGCATTTCTTCTGCCACATTCTCTACAAATGGCGAGAACGTTATGG